>NZ_JAHVAO010000003.1:270286-313345 GCF_019264345.1 Marinobacter arenosus | reverse complement strand
AATCCACGCGCTGGTAAAAATCAGGACCCGGCACATAAAGTATTTCTTCACTTGAGCAGCCTACTAAAAAAGCACTCAGGATCAGCAGGACTCTCACTCGCTCTCCTTTAGCAACTAACGCCAATATTCAGCGGCGCCCTGACAAGGGCGTCCGGTGGAGGCCCTTCAGGGCCGTAACGAACTGGAATGACTGGTTATGTGCGTCACAAGTAGCCAAGCTTGTTCAGGGCGTAGCCAATGGCAAATAGACCAGCAAACACACCAATTAGCACAAATTCAGTTTTGAGCTTTTTGGTGTCGATTCCAAACCTTCCCTGATTAGATTCATCTGGCACTGCGCCACTTTCGAATTCTTTCTCGGCTTGCGTACGGAACCACCTGAAATGGGCATTCATTTCCTTGATCTCATCTCGGATCTCAACAAGCAGCTTTTCCGATTCCTTTTCACCCATGTTTGATTCCTATGAACACATAACGCTGATGGTAACCGGCGCCGTAGCGCAGCGGAGGGAACCAAAAGCGGTACGCTTTTGGCGTCCGGTTGACCGACTTGTTAGGCATCAAAGGTTCCTCTTGGTAAACGGTATCGAAAGAAACTTGCACACTGGCCAGCCTGCGATAAGTAGGCCAGAAAGCCAGGTAGGAAGACCGTCGATTACTGCAAATATTGGCAATGTCACAAATCCCGCAAGCAACGAAAAAGTGCCAAGCGACCAAATGCAGTCACCTAAATCCGGGGCCACATCCATAATTGCGTAGTCATCATCGGTCCGGGAAAACGCCACGAAAGGAAACAAAAGTATCCAGACAAGCCGGACAAGAAGGTTTGGGAGGCCACGACTACCAAGCTCAGAAAGTGACTCTTGCCAAGTAACTGAACGATAAAACGGGAGCGTTAAAAGAGCCCAGATGCTGAGCTTCGATACTTCCATAAAATGCCTAACGCGGAGCGAAGCGGCGGCCCGTCAGGGACGTCCGACTTACGCGGCTTGTTAAAGCTTTTTCCATCCGTCTAGCCCTGCTCTGGTTAGAACTGTAACCCAAGGGTGATGCTCTGGATCGAAAGCTATTCCGTAAGCTGGGCTAACTATGAACCCATACCTTTCAAAAGAGTCAGGATCGCTGGATGAGATAAAATCAGACAGCGCAGTAAACGGAACACTGACTTGGCCAAACTCTACTCGCTCAGCCTCGATGGTTACCTCACTCAAACATCCACTTGGCTCAAATCGAAAAACTCGGCCCCCATAATCAAACTCGTCCAGGCCCAACCGATTAACGTTGTTGTTCACTGGAGCGCCAAGCAGTCGGCTCAACTCATCCCGGTTCGCACTCAGGGAAACATCATCCAGCTTGGAAAATGGTTCGATTCTCATAGGGCTTTAACGCCCGCAGCACGCGCGGTTTTGTAATGAAGGCGCAGCCGCAATGGAAAAGCCGTCGCTGTGCCTGCGATTGTTAGAGAGCTCGATAACCTAAAAGCTCCATATCCAGTTTCCTAGGGGTCGCCAGCTCACCTAACCTTGGCTCAAACTCGAAGTCCCGATAGTGCAGGCAACGGTAGCAGAATGCAGAATACGCATCATCGAACTCACGAGGAATATCAAATCTTTTTCTCTCTAGTCGGGCTCTAATCTCTCTATTTGCAATAGAGTCATAGATGAAAACCGACCTTGGAGCATGAAAGTGAAGGTATTTAGAGGCTAGAGAGCGCTTTTCGATCCCCGTAGCATTTGCAAAGGTATCAGTAAGAACCTTATGTGCCTTTAATACTTCGTGGATATTGTCAGCTGTAACCCTATCAATCTTATTCAAAGAATTGATCAGAACATCAATGCCAGATTCAATTAACAGCTGTGCCGCGTCTTCAATATTGAAATCCCCACCAGCCTTACGCTCAATGCTTGCGGAGTAGGCGCGCCCAATAATCCAAAGCTTTCCGACGACGGTGTCAACATCATCATGAAGGGGTCTTTCAGAGCACATCCGATAGAGCACTTCGTTTCCCCAGCCTGAGTAATCTTCTGCGTACTTCATAATGCTCTCTAACGCCAGCCATAAGCGGCGCCCTGAAAAGGGCGTCCGGTGGAGGGCCAAAGGCCCGTAACAACCTTAATGGTATTGTTAGATCGATGATTAACCACCGAAATTTTTCTTAATGAATTCTTTTGCCTCTTTCTCGGTTACTACTTCATAAGGCCAGGAGTGGTGTCGATACAAAAACGGCGTTCCGCCCTCTCGATCAGTTACTTTGCATTCCACTTTGAAGTAAGTGCCGATCGGATGGGAAAGCCGCATATCTTCAGAGCACTCTACTTTCCGCTCTGTAGCAACTCCCTGCCCAGGCACAGCTTTGGCCCGAACCCTCTTTTTCGAAGGCTCTCCAGGGTTGTCATAAGTTTGAATTATGAAGTACCTATAGTTCGACACTTTATGTACCTATCTAACAGCGTATTCAACGAACGCGTTCGTATAACGCCCATTCGTATAATTCCAGTTCTGGAAAGCTTTGAAATGACCTGAAGCTTCCAACTTATCAATGCCTTAGCAAATTTCCGCTTGGCACTCACCGGAGTTATTCGCCCATCTCGCCGCAAGGTTGCCGTGTCGCTCAGGGCGTATAATTCCAAGGGAGTCTCTGCGTAGTTATAAACCTATCAGATACTTACAGCAGATTCCCGCCTTTACTCACGGACTTTTGCGAACGCGTTCGTATAATTCCGGTTATGTGGGGTAGGGCAGGTCAGCCGGGTGGCTGGTTCGTTGATTATCCCGTGCGGTGCTGGTACTTTTCGCTCGGTTTATGGAGTTTCCGGCCACGGATTGCGCTGGGAGTCCTGTCATCACATTGCCATACCTTCAAAGGACTGAAGACATGCCCCAGGCAAGTGGATTGCAGTTCACCGCCCGTATTGGTGAACATGCCCCGGATGTATTCGCCGTTGTCAGCTTTGCGCTGACCGAAGGCCTTTCTCAGCTTTCCCATGGCCGGTTGCAACTGGCCAGTACCGATCCAGGCGTTCGTGCAGAGGATCTGCTGGAGCAGCCCGTGGACCTGCTGATCTGGCAGGATGGCGAGCCCGTTCGCCGGTTTACCGGTGTGGTCAGTGAATGTGTGCGGGGCGATTCCGGCCATCGCCGCACCCGGTATGAGGTGGTGTTCCAGCCGCCGCTTTGGCGTCTGGGTCTCATGCAGAACAGCCGAATCTTCCAGTCCCGAACCACCGACGCCATCGTGCGAACCTTGCTGGAAGAGCGTGGGATCGCGAATGCCGTGTTTGATCTGAAGCGTTCGGTGGAGGAGCGGGAATATTGCGTTCAGCACCGGGAAAGCGACCTGGCGTTTGTTGAGCGTCTTGCCGCCGAGGAGGGCTGGCACTACCGGTATCAGCACGGCAGCGTGGATGGGAGCGAGCAGCCGGCGCTGATCTTCGCGGACCACCACGGCGATGCCCCGACATTGCCGCCGTCCCCGTACACGGCCATGGGCGGTGGCAGCGTGCGCCAGCGCGGCGTTTTCCGCTTCGCCAACCAGGAGCGGGTCCGTGCGGCGTCGGTGGTCATGAAGGACTACACGTTCCGGAATCCCGCTTACGAGTTGATGCATGAGAGCAGCGCCAGCAGTCCCAGCCACCGGCACGACTACCAGCACTTCGACTATCCGGGCCGCTTCAAAACCGATGCAAGTGGACGCCCGTTTACCGATTCCCGCCGTGATGCCCTCCGAAACGATGCCAGCACTGCGACCGGTGAGAGCAATCGGCCAGACTTCGTCGCGGGTGCGTGGACAAAACTCACCGGTCACACCCGGTCCGATCTGAATCGGGATTGGCTGCTTACGGCGGTCACCCACGTCGGCAAGCAGTCCCAGGCGTTGGAGGAAGAGGCGGGGAGTGAACCGACGTCTTACCATAACTTTTTCAATGCGGTGCCTGCGGATACCCGCTGGCGTCCTCGCCTACCGAGTCGTCCGTTGATGGACGGTCCCCAGATCGCCATGGTGACCGGCCCGGAAGGCGAGGAGATTCATTGTGACGAACACGGCCGGGTCAAGGTGCGTTTTCCCTGGGATCGCTACGGTCGAAACAACGAACACAGCAGTACCTGGTTGCGGGTGAGTCAGGGCTGGGCCGGCGGCGGGTATGGTTTCATGGCGCTGCCAAGAATCGGCCACGAAGTGATCGTCTCGTTCCTCGATGGCGATCCCGACCAGCCGATCATTACCGGGCGAACCTACCA
Source organism: Marinobacter arenosus (assembly GCF_019264345.1). Lineage (NCBI taxonomy): Bacteria > Pseudomonadati > Pseudomonadota > Gammaproteobacteria > Pseudomonadales > Marinobacteraceae > Marinobacter > Marinobacter arenosus. The sequence goes on along the minus strand of NZ_JAHVAO010000003.1, from coordinate 309,106 downwards.
CGGGGCCAACCGGCCACCGTACGCCTTGCCTGAACACAAGACCCGCACCACCCTGAAAACCCGAACCCACAAAGGGGAGGGCAGTAACGAGCTGCGGTTTGAGGATGAGGCCGGCCGGGAACAGGTCTACCTTCACGCCCAGAAGAACCTGGATCTGCTTGTCGGCCGCAACCGCACCGAGGTGATCAAAAATGACCGGCATCTCACGGTTGAGCGCAACCGGTTCACCCAGGTGAAGGGCGATGCCCACGGAACCGTGAGTGGCGACCGGCGGGAAAAAATCGGCGGCGATTACAGCCTGACGGTGAGTGGCAATTGTTCCAGCGCTCAGGGGGCTGCGCAGCTTGTGGAGGCAGGCAGCGAGATCCATCACAAGGCCGGTGTGAAGGTTGTGATCGAGGCCGGCGCTGAAGTCACCCTCGTGGCGGGCGGCAGTTTCGTGAAGGTGGACCCCAGTGGTGTAACCGTGTCCGGTCCGCTTGTCCGGGTGAATTCAGGCGGCGGGCCGGGCCGAGGCACCGGACAGTCTGCGCAGCCGCCGGAAAGGCCCCGGGGTATCGACACGTGACCCGACAGTAACGTCTCGCGGATGCGGTCCGGTGCCTGAACGGGTTAGAGTAGCGCTATTCAGGTGCCGGGCTGCCGATGGCACAACGTCGGCTGTCCAGCAGAACAGGTTCAGAACAGGGACAGCACGCACATCGTGGACGACCAGCAAACGAACAACCCGCCAGCGGATGGCAGCAAGCGGCCGCTCATCTCCTCCGATCTTTCCACGCCGATCTACGGGCTGTTTACCCTTGGCATCCTGTACACGCTGTACGTTGCGCACCAGATTGTCCTGCCCATCATCCTGGCCATTCTGACCAGCCTGTTGCTGTCACCCATCGTGAAAAAGCTTTACGTGACCCTGCGCATTCCCCGGATGGTCAGCGCCCTGTTCCTGGTGCTGCTGGTGCTGGCGGGGATCGCCGGGATCACCTATGCGGTCGCAACGCCGGTGGTGAAGTGGGCGGAACAAGCGCCCCAGGGCATTTCCCGGTTGCTGGTAGGGCAGAGTGAGATCAAGCGGCAGATCAGCAAGGTGACGGAATCGGCCGAGCAGGTCGAAAAATCCATGGAGGAGCTGTCGGAGAGTAACAAGGCGAAGCCCGCCACCGTGGTCCTGCAGACGGAGTCCTGGCGAAGCCAGTTGCTGAGCAAGGCCCGAAATGGCATCGCCGGCTTGTTGCTGGCCATGGCGCTGACCTATTTCCTGCTGGTGGGCGGTGATCGGATCATCAGGAATTTTGTGCGGCAACTGCCCAAAGACCAGCGAAAAACCGTGCTTCGCATCACCCACGATTCCCAGCACGAGATCGCGCAATACCTTGGGGTCCTGGCCCTGAGCAACACAGCGGTGGGCGTGGCGACCGGGATAATGTGCTGGGCGGTGGGCCTGCCGGACCCTGCGGTGTGGGGGCTGATTGCCGGCCTGGCCCGGTTCATTCCCTATCTTGGCGTGATTCTGACCATCTCCCTGCTGGCGGTGGTGTCGGCGATCAGTCTGGATATCGTCTGGATGATGGCGGTTGCGCCACTGGGCTTCCTGACGCTCACCACACTGGTGGGCTTTTTCATCGAGCCCTGGGTCCACGGTTTTCGCATGGCCATCAACCCGGTGGTCATCTTTGTGTCGATCTTCTTTTGGGGCTGGCTCTGAGGGCCGGTGGGGGTACTGCTCGCGGTGCCCCTGATGACGGTGATCCAGGTGGTGCTCAAACAGATTCCGAAGCTCCGGCCGGTGTACCGGGTGATTGCGCGTTAGGCGCATAACGGATACCCGCTACACCGACTGACACCTCTACCGATCTAACCTATGCTGATTCGATACCCTATATGCAGCAGACCGGGAGGATCGCCCGCCCATGATACCCACGACCATGAAAGCCATGGTGCTGACCGGACACGGCGGCGTCGACAAACTTGAGTACCAGGACGTACCGACACCAAAGCCGGGAGCGGGACAGGTGCTGGTTCAGGTGACGGCGACGGCCAAGAACAACACCGACCGCAAGGCCCGGGAGGGTCTGTACCCCACCAAAAAGGGTGAAATGACCTCGTTCCAGATGGGCGGCAAGCCGACGTTGCTCTTTCCCCGTATTCAGGGCGCGGACATCGCCGGCCGGGTTGTGGCCGTCGGGGAGGGCGTTGACCCGGGCCGCGTGGGTGAGCGGGGGTTGCTGGATTTCAACATCTACGCCAACGATCGCCGCGACATCAATCTGACGCCGGACTACTTCGGTCATGGAGCCGATGGCGGGTATGCCGAGTACGTGGCCTTGCCTTCCGACCAGTTTCATCACATCCCGAACCCGGAGCTGTCCGACGCCGAGGTGGCGTCCATGGGCATGTGTTCCTACCAGACCGCCTACCACATGGTGACCTCCGCCAACATCCAGGCCGGCGAACGGGTGCTGGTCACGGGCGCCAGCGGCGGTGTGGGTACCGCACTGATTCAGCTGTGCCGCATTATCGGCGCCGTGCCCTATGCCCTGAGCAAACAGGACAAGGCGGAGGCCCTGATCAAGCTGGGCGCCGAGGCGGTTCTGGATCGCTCGGACATGGACAGCTTTGTTGACCGGGTAAAGGCCGAGACCGGGGGCAGGCCCATTGATGTGGTGATGGACCTGGTCGGCGGCGAGATGACCGACATCTTCATCGACACCATGATCTTCGATATGAACGCCCGCAGCACCTACCCGCGCCTGAGTATTGCCGGGGCCAGCGGCGGCAACATCAGTGAAATCCTGTGGACCCGGATCTACCTCTACCAGGTGCAGATTTTTGGCGTGTCCCACGGCACCCGCGAGGAAGCCGACCAGCTCATGGCCTGGATTCGGGACGGCCAGCTGAAGCCGGTTCTGCACGGCGCCTTCCGGCTGTCAGATCTGCACCATGCCGAGGAGTATTTTGTGAACCGGGGTAGCAATTATCTCGGCAAGATCGTGATTGTTCCCGACGCCCAGTGGGACGATCACGGCAAATCCTGGTCGCTGGAGAACGCCTGATGAAACCGGAACTGACCCTTCAGTTGATGGACACCCACGCCGGCGGTGACGTCAGCCGCATTGTGACCGGCGGCATTGATCCGCTCCCCGGCGACACCGTGCGGGCCCAGATGGAATACCTGCGGGACGATGCCGACGGCCTGCGCAGGCTGTTGCTGGAAGAGCCCTATGGCATACCCGAGATGTCGGTGGACCTGTTGGTGCCGCCGACAGATCCCCGGGCGGCGGCCGGGTACATCATCATGGAGGTGATGGGGTACCCCATCTATTCCGGCTCCAACACCATCTGCACGGCTACCGCTGTGCTTGAGGCAGGCATCGTGCCCAAGCGGGAAGGCCGGCAGCACTTTATGCTGGAGTCCCCGGCCGGGCTGGTCCAGATTGAGGCGTTGGTGCGTGACGGAGTAGTCGAAGCCATTACCTGCGAGGGCCTGCCCAGCTACATTCACACCTACCAGGCCAACATTGACGTGCCGTCCCTCGGCACCGTGAACTACAGCGTGGCTTACAGTGGCGGTTTCTACGCCCTGGTGGATGCCACGGAACTGGGTTTTGACCTGACCCTGGACGAAGAGCGCAAGCTGGCCGAAACCGCCCACACCATTGTCGAGGCCATCCAGGCCGAGCGTGGGTTTTCGCATTACACGCTGGGCGACGTGGGGCCGCTGCCGTTCCTGCATTTCATGGGGCCGGTGGAGCAGGTGGCGGAGGGGTACTACCGTTCCCGTTCAGCCACCTACGTGCATCCAGGCGTGATCTGCCGAAGCACCACCGGTACCGGTACCTCGGCGCGGCTGGCCCTGATGCATTACCAGGGCACCATCAAGCCCGGCGACCGGCTGGAAACCGTCTCCCTCCGAGAAACCGGTTTCATTGGCCAGTTCAGTGCGGTTGAGCAGGAAGGGGAATACCAGGTGGTGAAGAACCACATCACTGGCAGGGGCTATGTCATTGCCCGCTCCGATATCGTGGTGAACTGCGACGACCCCATGGTGGAATGCGATAGCCTTCGCCACATCCTGTCCAGCCGCCACGCCCCGCCAACCGGGTAGGCGGCCCGGCCGTCGCGCCCTCTCTTGCCCCGAATAAAAGAGCTGGATGTCCTGCCTTTTTGGTCTAAAGTTTACCTTTACGTAAGGTGAACCCTGTGATAAACCTTGGTCACGTGGATTCAACGACAACAACAACAGGAGTCGAAAATGAGCCTTCCGGAATATACCGCCGTGTACAACAATTTCGATCCGATCGCACTGGAGGCCGAGGTCCTGGATGGCCGCCTGGACAGCGGTCTGAACGTATGCCACGAGATCTGTGACAAGTGGGCGAATGATCCGCAGAAAGTCGCGCTCTATTACGAGAAAGACGGTGGCGGTGAGGGCACGCTGACCTTTGCCGAACTGAAGGAAGCCTCGGCCCGTTTTGCCAATTACCTGACATCCCGCGGCATCGGTAAAGGTGACCGGGTTGCCGCGCTGCTGCCGCGGACGCCGGAACTGCTGATCGTGATCGCGGGTACCCTGCGTGCCGGCGCCGTTTATCAGCCGCTGTTTACCGCGTTTGGTTCCGGGGCCATCGAGTATCGGTTTGAGCGTGCCAGCACCAAGCTGGTGGTCACCAACCCGGAGAACTACCCCAAGCTGACCGATGTGAAAGACTGCCCACCGGTCGTGGGCGTTGACGCCAGCGCCATTGACGCCGAGATTCCCGATTTCGAAGCCACCCTGGCCAGCCAGTCCAGCGATTTCGAGCCCGTGATGGTGACCGGGGACGATCCGTTCCTGCAGATGTTCACCTCCGGTACCGTCGGCAAATCCAAGGGCGTCGCCGTTCCGGCCCGGGCCCTGCTGGCGTTCTATGTGTACATGAAGTACGCCATCGATCTGCGTGAAGACGACAAGTTCTGGAACGTGGCCGATCCGGGCTGGGCTTATGGGCTGTACTACGCCGTGGTCGGGCCGCTGCTGATGGGCCACGCCACTCATTTCAATCCGGGCGGTTTCACGCCGGAATCCACCTACGACATGATCCGCAAGTACAAGATCACCAACCTGGCGGCGGCGCCGACGGCGTACCGTCTGCTCAAGGCCAACGATCATGTGCTGCCCGAGGGTGAGAACCTGGGCCTGCGGGTGGCCAGCAGTGCCGGCGAGCCACTGAACCCGGAAGTGGTGAACTGGATCAAGAACCGGCATTTCTGCCCGGTCAAGGATCACTACGGCCAGACGGAAACCGGTATGACCTGCTGCAACTTCCACGGCTTGGAACACCCGGTGCGTGAAGGCTCCATGGGCTACGCGTCGCCGGGCCACAAGGTGGTCGCCCTGAACGAGAAGAACGAAGAGGTGGGCGCCGGGGAAGTCGGGCAGCTCGCCGTGGACGTTGCCGCCTCGCCACTGTTCCATTTCGATGGCTACACCTGGGGCGAGAAAGACCCGTTTGTGAAGGGCTATTACCTCACCGGTGACATGGTGATCTGCCACGGTGACGGCTGCTTCTCCTTCAGCGGCCGGGATGACGACATCATCACCACCGCGGGTTATCGGGTCGGCCCGGCCGATGTGGAAAGCACGCTGCTGGAGCATGCCGCCGTGGCCGAGTCCGGCGTGGTGGGCAAGCCCGATGAAAAGCGCGGTTCCATCATCAAGGCCTACGTGGTGATCAAGGGCGATCAGGCCGCCGGGGATGAGCAGGCCCTGAAGGACGAGTTGCAAGACCTGGTGCGCCGTCGCCTGTCTACCCACGCCTTCCCGCGCGAGATCGAGTTTGTGGATGAGCTGCCGAAAACGCCGAGCGGCAAGATCCAGCGCTTCGTTCTTCGCAACCGGGCTCAGGAAGAAAAGGGCGCATGATCATCACGTTTGAAGAGCTGCAGGCGTTTCTCGACGAGCAGTTTCCGCAGGGGGCCGCATACGGCTCCCTGCAGAAGCTCGGAGACGGCTGGGCGGAAATGAAATTGGACGTGGACGAAGAGCATCTGAGGCCGGGAGGAACGGTCTCCGGGCCCGCCATGATGGGGTTGGCAGACGTTACGCTGTACGCCGCGCTGCTCAGCAAGATCGGGCTGGTGCCGCTGGCGGTGACCACCAACCTCAACATCAACTTTCTGCGCAAGCCGGTGGCCCACAAGCCCATCTGGGCGAAGGCCACCATGCTGAAGGTTGGTCGCACCATGGGGGTCGGGGAGGTGTTTGTTTACTCGGAAGGCGCCGAGGAACCGGTGGCCCATTCCACCATGACTTACTCCATTCCTCCTGAACGATAGCACCATGCAGATCCGCGACACGATGGTGGCATTGGAGGGTGGGGTGGCCGTGGAAGTTCGCCGCATCCGCCATATCGACGGCCGCCGGGATGGCGAGCAGAGGCCTACCCTGGTCTTCCTGCACGAGTCGCTCGGCAGCATTGCGCTGTGGCGACGGTTTCCCGAGCGTCTCGCCAAGGCGACCGGCTTCGATGCGCTGATCTACAACCGTCTCGGGTATGGCCAGTCTTCCGATGAACCCCTGCCGCGCCCCTACGGTTACCAGGAAAAGGAAGGCGAGGTTCTGTTGCCCGCCCTGCTGGACGAACTTGGCATCGACGACGTGGTGCTCATTGGCCACAGCGATGGCGGTTCGATTGCCCTGATTGCGGCCGGTGCCCTGGGTGCGAGGGTGAGGGCGCTGGCCACCATGGCGGCGCACATCTACGCTGACCACCTCACCATTGCCGGCATCCGGGAGATGGCGGTGCGATACCGGGAAACGGACCTGCGCGACAAGCTGCAGCGTTACCACGGCGATCGGACCGATGATCTGTTTAACGCCTGGCAATCCGTCTGGCTGGATGAAGGCTTTCAGGCCTACATGAATTTCGAGCGCTGGCTGGCGGCTATCCAATGCCCGTCTATGATCATTCAGGGGGAAGACGATGAATACGGTGTGCCGGAGCAGGTGACCGATATCGTCGCGGGCATTGGGCCAACGGCCCAGGCTGTGTTCTTGCCGGAGGTCGGGCATTCGCCCCACCTTGAAAAGCCGGACCAGGTTCTGGAACTGATCTGCGACTTTTTGCTAAGAGAAACGGCTTGAAAAACCGAAAATAGCTGTTGACGTTTACGTATACGTCAATCTACTCTGTAGAGTAGTTCAAATGTACAACAATAACAAAGGTAGACTGGCTCATGAGTGAACAGTACGTTCTGGAGACCCGCAACCTTGTCAAAGAGTTCAAGGGCTTTGTCGCGGTCGACGACGTGAATCTGAAGATTCAGAAAGGCCACATACACGCCCTGATCGGTCCCAACGGTGCAGGCAAGACCACGGTCTTCAACCTGCTGACCAAGTTCCTGATTCCGACCCGTGGCCAGATTCTGTTCAACGGCCAGGACATTACCGCGATGAAGTCTGCTGCCATCGCCCGCAAAGGGGTGGTGCGATCTTTCCAGATTTCGGCCGTGTTCCCCCACATGACGGCTCTGGAGAATATCCGGGTGGCCCTGCAAAGCTTCGAGGGTACCTCGTTCAGTTTCTGGAAATCCGGAACCTCACTGAACAAACTCAACGAGCGTTGCATGGAGCTGCTGGACTCGGTCGGGCTGGCGGAATACGCCAACACCACCACCGTTGAGCTGGCCTACGGGCGCAAGCGGGCCCTGGAACTGGCGACAACCCTGGCGATGGAGCCGCAGCTGTTGCTGCTGGACGAACCCACCCAGGGCATGGGCGCGGAAGACGTTGACCGGGTGGTGGAGCTGGTGCGCAAGGCCGCCCAGGGCCGCACGGTACTGATGGTTGAGCACAACCTCAGTGTTGTCAGCAAACTGTGTGACCGGATCACGGTACTGGCCCAGGGCGCGGTACTCACCGAAGGGGATTACGAGACCGTGTCAGCAGACCCCCGCGTCCGCGAGGTGTACATGGGCAGCAGCGATAGCGGTGAACGCGGTACCCCGAACTCGGAAGACCAGGCGGAGGCGGCCCAATGAGTCAGCGTCTGGACCGGGAATACGAACAGTTGCGCGTTTCGGGGCTGCACGCCTTTTACGGCGAGTCCCACATTCTGCACGGCATTGATCTGGTGGTTAACCGCGGTGAGCTGGTGACGTTGCTGGGCCGCAATGGTGCCGGCCGCAGCACCACCCTGAAGGCGATCATGAACATGGTCGGTCGCCGCACGGGCTCGATCATGATCAACGGGGAAGAGACGATGTCCTGCGCCCCGCACCATATTGCCAGGTTGGGTGTCGGGTATTGCCCCGAGCATCGGGGCATTTTTTCCGCGCTCAGCGTCCAGGAAAACCTCACCCTGCCACCGGTGGTGCGCAGCGGCGGCATGGGCCTGGAAGAGATTTACACCATGTTCCCCAACCTCTACGAACGTCGCTTCAGCCAGGGCACCAAGCTCTCCGGTGGCGAGCAGCAGATGCTGGCCATGGCCCGCATCCTGCGCACCGGCGCCAACATGCTGCTGCTGGACGAGATTACCGAAGGTCTTGCGCCGGTCATCGTCGAGAAGTTGGGCGAAGTGCTGGTGAAGCTCAAGGAAAAGGGGTTGACCATTGTACTGGTCGAACAGAATTTCCACTTCGCAGCGCCCCTGGCCGATCGCCATTACGTGGTTGAGCATGGGCAGATTGTGGAAGAAATCGGTGCCGATGAGTTGAGTGCCAAACAGTCGGTGCTGGATCGCTATTTGGGTGTGTGATCCCGGATAGGTAAGAGCGAAAGCAACAAAAGCAACAATAAACCCGAACCAACGCAACACAGTAGCGGAGATACAACAATGACAATGATGAAAAAGCTTCTGACCACAGCCGTTGCCTCAGCCATGATGGCCAGCGGTGCCCAGGCCGCCATTTCGAACGATACCGTCAAGATCGGCTATCTGGCGGATATGTCTGGTACTTACCGGGATCTGGCAGGTCCAAACGGCCTGAAAGCGATGGAAATGGCGATCGCCGACTTCGGCGGCAAGGTGAATGGCGCCAAGATCGAGGTCGTCAGCGCCGACGACCGCAACAGTGCCGACGTTGCCTCTTCCACTGTGCGTCGCTGGGTTGAAAACGAAGACGTCGACCTGGTGGCCGGTCTCGTGGCCTCGTCAGTCTCAATCGCGGTGAGCGACATTCTCGAAGAGAACGACAAGCTGGGTATTATTTCCGGTTCCGCCGCCTCCAGCATCACCAACGAACACTGCACCCCGAACCACATCCACTACGTGTATGACACCTATCCACTGGCCAACGGTACGGCCAGCGCAGTTGTGAAAGAGGGTGGCAAGACCTGGTACATCCTGACGGCCGACTACGCCTTCGGCCATGCCCTGGAGGGCGATGTGTCCCGCGTGGTCAAGGAAAACGGCGGGGAAGTGATCGGCACCCTGCGCCATCCGTTCCCGACACCGGATTTCTCTTCATTCATCCTGCAGGCCCAGGCGTCTGGTGCTGACGTGGTCGCCCTGGCAAACGCCGGTGCCGACACCACCAACGCGATCAACACCGCCAGTGAGTTTGGTGTGACCCAGTCCGGCCAGACCCTTGCCGCACTGCTGCTGTTCCTGACCGACGTAAACGCGTTGGGTGTTGAGGCCGCACAGGGTATCCAGCTCACCACGGGCTGGTACTGGGACATGAACGACGAGACCCGTGCGTGGTCCGACCGCTTCATGGAAGAGACCGGCGTGCGTCCGACCATGGTTCATGCCGGCGTCTACTCCAGCACCATGCAGTACCTGAAAGCGGTTGAAGCAACCGGCTCTGACGATGCCCAGACCGTGCGCAAGCAGATGATGGATACGCCGATCAACGACATGTTCGCGACCAACGGCAAGATCCGCGAAGACGGTCGGATGGTGCACGACATGTACCTGGCCGAGGTGAAAACTCCGGACGAGTCCGAGAACGAGTGGGACCTGTACAAGATTCTGCGCACCATTCCCGCAGATGAAGCCTACCGTCCGCTCTCCGAGAGCAAGTGCCCGCTGGTAACCAGCAAGTAAGAGCGTGACCCCAGGGAGCTACCCGGCCGTCTTGGCCGGGCTAGCCCCCCGAATCTGCAACGACGGTGTCAGCTAAATCGTCGCGCTGCTTTTGGAGTTAGCAACATGTCCATGATTTTTGGTGTCCCCCTTGCGGTGCTGTCTGGTCAGCTTCTGATCGGGGTCATTAACGGCGCTTTCTACGCGCTGTTGAGTCTCGGGTTGGCGGTTATTTTCGGCCTGCTCAAGATTATTAACTTTGCCCACGGGGCGATGTACATGCTCGGTGCAATGGCCACCGTCATCCTGTTCGACGTACTGGGTGTCAACTACTGGGTCGCGCTGTTCCTGGCGCCACTGCTGGTTGGTGTGGTCGGGGTGATCATCGAGTATTTCCTGCTCCGCCGCATCGCGGGCCAGGATCATATCTACAGTCTGTTGCTGACCTTCGGTATTGCCTTGCTCATGCAGGGCGTGCTGACCAACATCTATGGTGTGTCCGGCATGCGCTACTCCATGCCGGACCTGTTCCAGGGCGGGATGAACCTCGGCTTCATGTTCCTGCCGTATTATCGGGCCTGGGTCATCGTGATCGCCCTGGTGGTCTGCTTTGGCACCTGGTTCATGATCGAAAAGACCAAGCTTGGTGCCTACCTGCGTGCGGGCACTGAAGACGCCCAGCTCATGCAGGGCTTTGGGATCAACGTGCCGCTGCTGGTGAGCCTCACCTACGGCTTTGGTGTCATGTTGGCGGCGTTCGCCGGGGTTCTGGCGGCACCGATCTACTCGGTCACGCCGGTGATGGGCTCCCACATCCTGATTACCGTGTTTGCGGTGGTTGTCATCGGCGGCATGGGCTCCATCGGGGGCGCGATCATTACCGGTATCCTGATGGGGGTGATCGAAGGGCTCACGAAAACCTTCTATCCGCCTGCTTCGTCCGCGGTGATCTTCCTGGTCATGGTGGTGGTTCTGATGTTCCGGCCCGCAGGCCTGTTTGGTAAGGAGGCGTAACCATGAGCCAGTCATTCAATCCGGCCGACATCCAAAAAGCCATCCTGGAACAGCAGAAGATCGAAGATCGCAAGAAAATGATGCTCAATGGCGTACTGGTCCTGCTTCTGGTGGCGGCGCCATTCGTCATGTACCCGGTCTTCCTGATGAAGATTTTGTGCTTCGCGCTGTTCGCGGTCGCCTTTAACCTTCTATTCGGCTTCACCGGCCTGCTGTCCTTCGGCCACGCCGCGTTCCTGGCAACCGGGGGGTACACCACCGGGTACCTGCTGAGTAACTTTTCCGGCCTGACCACAGAAATGGGGATTCTCGCGGGTACGGCCCTGGCCACCCTGCTGGGCCTGGCGTTTGCCCTGCTGTCGATCCGTCGTCAGGGTATCTATTTCGCCATGGTCACCCTGGCGCTGGCCCAACTGGTGTTCTTCTTCTTCGTGCAGTCGGAATTCACCGGCGGCGAGGATGGCATGCACGGCATCCCCCGTGGCCACCTGTTCGGCCTGATCAACCTCGAGAACAACCTGAACATGTACTACTTCGTGCTGGCGGTTTTCCTCGGGTGTTACCTGCTGGTTCAACGCATTGTCAGCAGTCCTTATGGTCAGGTACTCAAGTCGATCAAGCAGAACGAGCCCCGTGCCATCTCTCTGGGCTACAACGTGAACCGTTACAAGGTGCTGGCCTTTGTGATCTCTGCCGCCCTGGCGGGCCTGGCCGGGTCAATGAAGTCGGTGGTGTTCCAGTTGGCTTCCCTGAACGATGCCCACTGGCATATGTCGGGTGAAGTGATCCTGATGACCCTGGTCGGTGGTATGGGCACATTGCTCGGACCGGTGGTTGGCGCCACCTTCGTGGTGAACGTCGAGTACCAGTTGTCCCAGGGCGCGTTGAGGGATTGGGTTGATCCGATCCTCGGCGGAATCTTCATTCTCACGGTGTTGGCATTCCGCAGCGGCATCGTTGGCGAGATCCAGAAGTTTGTGAAGAAGAACCTGGGCTAGGAGCTGGGCTCCGAGCAGCGAGAAAGCCGCTATGCGTAGCGGCTTTTTTTATGGGAGTTCCGGTGCCTGTCAGTCGCCCTGGCGTGGAGTGCTCCCGATATCGACACCCATGCTCTGCTGCAGATCAATCAGTGGTTGCTGATTGATGGTGATTAAACCTCCGTGACCGCGATCGAGATCAACCAGCAGGGTAATAACGGCGCCCAGTACAACAATCATCACGATGGCGGTGGGTGGGCTGCGGCGGCCGGTCAGGCCGGCACTGTAACCGACCATGCTGAGGGTCAGTACCGAACTGATCAGCAGAAGTATGAAGATGGTCGCGGGCAGTCGCCCGTAGATACCGGCCGTCACCCGTGATTCATGTATGTCTATCATCTCGTTCAGGGCATCAATGTAGAGTGACAGAACCACGGATTCGGGCATTGAATGGGCCAGTGTTTCGGCAATGGTCCAGAGTTCCTGATGCAGTTCCAGTGACCGCGCAATCCTTTGTGGAACATCCCGCGGCTGGTCCGAGAGGACCCGGAGTGGGGCGTATTCTCGAAGCAGGCTCCGGCTTTTCGCAGCTTCGGCATCAGGCAGGAAGCCGGCCCGCAGATAGACGGTTCCGATCATGTTCGCTTCGGTGACAATCATGCCCCGCCGGGTGTCAAAACGGTCCGAGGCCATGCCCATGGTGACTGCAAGCAGGAAGGCAAGCAGGCCCAGGAGCGAACCCACGAGCATCTGGGTGGGGCCCTCTTTGTTACCGGGCGTACGAAACTGCCACCAGCGACCCACCCGGTAGCCGCACTCTCCAATCACGGCGCCACCCAGCACGAAGACGATAAAAATCTGCCCGATAGAAAGTGAGTCCAACCATACCTGGTAGCTCATTTTTGTCCGCTCCCTGCCGATTCCAATGAGTATAGCCACCTTTGCTGATCCGGCAGGCGAAGTTTCCGGTCGTTTTCGCACCGTGGACGCCCGATAGGAGCTGGTCTACTCTTTTCTTGTCATTCTCGGCAACGAGATCCGGGCCAAAGGCCATCCCAGGCCGGGTTCGGGGTTAGGTGAGGCAGCCCCGTGAGGACATTTTCCGAAACCTTCCGATCCCTGAGCATACTGGTGCTCGCGGCCTCTATTTTCTTTTTCGGTTACGCCATACTCCAGAGCGTTGAGAAGCTATCCGTGAGCCTTGAAAAGGTCTCGGAGATTTCCGCGTCGATCCAACCGGCGGTTGAGTTGGCACCGGATTTTCTCAAGGAGTCAGAGCAGTTGAGGGCGCTTGCCCGAGATGCCCTGGCCGAGACGGAGGCGGTTCGATTATTGATCCCGTCGGTGCTGGATGAATCGGAAGCCATCCGAAAAACGCTGCCTCCGGTTTTGCAGCAAGCCGACGCATGGCGACTCGAATCGGAAAAAGTGCGCACCGAAATGGCCCTGGTGCGGGCGATGGTGCCCCAGGTTATTGCTGAGCTTGATGCCTACCGGGCCCTTGTTCCATCCGTTCTTGCGGAAAGTCAGAACATCCGGCTGATCATCCCGCCAACGCTTGATCGCGTAGAGAAAATCGTTCTGGATGCCAACGAAATTGCCTCCGAGGCTGGTGAAAGCGCCTTTACCGGCGTGATTACCGGAATCCTCAAAGCACCAATCAATTTGCTGGGAAATGCCGCCCAGTGGTTTTTGCCTGCGGACGTCAAGCTTTCGGACGAGGATCGTGCCAGTCTCGAGAGCAGGTTACAGACCTTTCTGGCAACGGCGGAGATCCGGGATTCCGAGGAATTCGTGACCTCGGATGGCGCGATCACGATGCGGTTTGAAGTGATTTCGGATTCCTTCGAAAAAGGCGAACTGTGCCGGACCGTCGTGCTTAAAAGCTTCAGGAAGGGAAACCTGTTGAAGCAGCAGGACCTAACGATTTGCCGGGATGAAAATGGTCGTTGGTACCAACAGGTTACTGACTGAGAGCCTGTTTCGGGTATGGCGACATGTGTCTTGTAGGCGGGATCTCCCCGCGTCTCCCGGGCGATGGACTACTCTAAAAAGCAAATCCATGAAGTATTACGGCACGTGATGGCGCCAAAGAGGGAAGGGAATCGATGTCCAGCTTTGTTGTACGAAAGGAACGCGTCCGGCATCCGGTGATGGTTGCCCTGGCCTTGAGCCTCGTCGTGGGATGCTCCGAGGCTCCGGAGCCGCCGAAGGCCGCGCCGCCGTCGGTATCCGTGGTGGTGGTTGAGAACTCGGAGGTCAGGCCCTCCCGTGAGTTCGTGGCGAGAACCGCCGCCTCTGCAAAAGCCGACATCACCGCTCGCATTGAAGCCGAAATCCGCGAGGCTCTGTTCGAGGAGGGTGCCCGGGTCAGTCAGGGGCAGGTGCTGTTCCGTCTGGAGGACACCACGGCCAGTGCCAGTCTCAAACAGGCGGAGGCAGAGTTGGCGGCGGCCAGGGCGGAAGTTGACTCCGCCTCCAAGAATCTCCGTCGTGGCGAGGAAGTGGCGGGCAAGGGATTCCTCTCAGATGCGGATCTGGATCAGCTGAAGGATCGGTTCAGCGCCGCCGAAAGCCGACTGCAATCGGCGGAGGCTGCGGTAGACAAGGCCAGAACCAACCTCGACTACGCGGAGATCCGGGCCCCCTTTGACGGCTGGGTTGGCCGCCTTAACTTTGATGTCGGGTCCGTGGTGAGCCCGTCGAGCGGGCCGATCACCGAAGTGCTGGTCACCGATCCCATCTACGTTCAGTTTGAAGTCAATGAAGGGGACTACATCTCGTTCCGCCGCGCAAACACCGGCTCAACCCGGGACATTGCCACTCAGTTGTCGCTGTCGCTCACCCTGCCCGATGGGGAGAGCTATGACCAGAACGGGGTTCTCGATTTTGCCGATGTCCGAACCGAAAGCAGCACCGGTACCGTTCCGATGCGCGCCGTGTTCCCAAACCCCAACTCGATTCTGTTGCCCGGGCTCTATGTCACCTTGCTGATCGAAGGTCAATCCGGCGAGATGCAGGTTCTGGTGCCGCAAGTGGCGATCCAGGAAACCATCGAAGGCAAATTCGTGCTGTTGGTCAACGATCAGCAGGAGGTGATACAGCGCTTCGTGACCACCGGGCCGCGCCGTGGCGCAATGATGGTGCTGGAAAGTGGCCTGGAAGCCGGCGACCGGGTCATTGTTGAGGGCCTGCAAAAAGTCCGGTCTGGCATCACCGTCAGTCCGGTCCGGAAATGGATTGATCCGCAAACCGGCGCGCTCAGGGAGACGGAAGAGGCTGAACAATGATCAGCAGCGTCTTTATCCAGCGCCCGAAATTCGCCTTTGTCATCTCCATTCTGATTACCATGGCCGGCCTGCTGGCCGTACGGCTCCTACCCGTCAACATGTACCCGGACATGGCACCGCCTCAGGTCCAGGTGACGGCGACGCTACCGGGGGCGAGCGCCCAGGTGGTGGAAGAAGCCGTGACCCGCCCCATCGAGCAGCAGCTCAATGGCGTGGAGGACATGATCTACATCGAGTCCACCGCCTCCAGCGAAGGCACGGTGACCATCACGCTGACCTTCGAGAGCGGCACCGACACGGATATTGCCCAGGTAAACGTGCAGAACCGGGTCGCGCTGGCGGAACCCTTTCTGCCCGATGAGGTCCGGCGACAGGGCGTCGTGGTCAGCAAGCAGTCCGGCAACATGCTGCTGGGGATCAACCTGACGTCCGAGCGGCCGGACCTGGACGGCATCTTCCTCAGCAACTACGCCTCGAACAATCTGGTGGAAACCCTCGGCCGGGTCCCGGGCGTGGCGTCTGCTGAGGTTATGGGTGCCAAGGACTACAGCATGCGCATCTGGCTCGACCCGCGGCGTATGGCGTCCCTGGACGTCACCGTGACCGAGGTCGCGGCGGCCATACAGGAGCAGAACCAGATCGTCGCGGCGGGCAAGCTGGGGCAGGCACCGGTGCCGGAAGGGCAGCAGTTCGTCTACACCATCCAGAGCAAGGAGCGGCTGTCGGACCCCGAGGAATTCGGCCAGATGATTATCCGGGCGAGGCCGGGTGGCGGTTTCCTGAGGCTGCAGGATGTCGGGCGAATAGAGCTGGGGTCCCGTTCCTACACCTCCACCGCGAAACTGAACAACCAGGACACCGCCTTCGTGGTCATCTACCAGTTGCCGGACGCCAATGCCCTCGATGTCGCCGAGCAGGTCAAGCGGGTAGTGAACGAGGCGGCCACCACCTTCCCGGACGGCGTCTCTCACGCCATTCTGTACGACACCACCGAGTTCATTACCCGCTCCATCGACGAGGTCATCGTCACGCTTTTCCAGGCGGTCGGCCTGGTCATCCTGGTGGTGTTCCTGTTCCTGCAGAACTGGCGGGCCACGCTGATTCCGTCCATTGCGATTCCGGTTTCCTTGATCGGCACCTTCGCCGTGATGGCCCTGCTCGGGTATTCCATCAACACCATCACCCTGTTTGGACTGGTGCTGGCGATCGGGATTGTGGTGGATGACGCCATCGTGGTCATCGAGAACGTCGAGCGTATTCTTCAGGAAGAAAAACTGCCGATCCGCGAAGCGGTCACCAAGGCCATGCAAGAAGTGACCGGGCCGGTGATTGCGACCACGTTGGTGCTGCTGGCAGTGTTTGTGCCGGTCGGCTTCATGCCCGGCATTACCGGCAC
This sequence comes from Marinobacter arenosus, assembly GCF_019264345.1. Classification (NCBI taxonomy): domain Bacteria; kingdom Pseudomonadati; phylum Pseudomonadota; class Gammaproteobacteria; order Pseudomonadales; family Marinobacteraceae; genus Marinobacter; species Marinobacter arenosus. The sequence continues at coordinate 292,422 of NZ_JAHVAO010000003.1, read as the reverse complement.
GTTGTACCAGCAGTTCTCAGTGACCATTTCCGTGGCCGTGATCATCTCGTCCATCAACGCGCTGACATTGAGCCCCGCCCTCTGTGTCTCCCTGTTGGGCAAGGGTAACCAGTCCATCGGCTGGCTCAAACCGTTCGAGCAGGCCATCACCGTGGGCACGCGGGGCTATTCGGCGGTGGTCGGCCGGCTGCTCCGCAAGAGTGCCCTGGTGGCAGTGGCCCTGGTTGCGGTGCTGGCGGGCATGGTGGGCCTGTTCAAGTCCGTTCCAACGGCGTTTGTGCCGCCGGAGGATCAGGGCTTCCTGTTTGTGGATGTGCAGTTGCCGGATGCCTCATCGCTGGAACGGACGGATGCGGTGTTGGCCAAGGTCACCGACATGGTGTTGGAGGATCCCGCCGTCACCGATTTTATCTCGGTCTCCGGATTCTCGCTTCTGGGGGGCAGCGGTTCCAACAATGGTCTCGGCATTGCCATGCTTAAGGACTGGGAAGAGCGGGAAGAGCCGGAGCTGGGGCTTCGAGCCATAGTGCCACGATTGTACTCCGGGCTATGGGCCGTTTCCGAAGCGCAGATCATGGTATTCAATCCGCCCCCGATTCCCGGGCTGGGTACGTCATCAGGTTTCGATTTCCGGCTGCAGGACAACCTCGGACGGGACGTCTCCGAACTGGCCCAGGTCATGAATGGCCTTATCTTCGAGGCAAACCAGGAGGAAGCGCTCTCGCGGGTGTACAGCACCTATCGCGCCAATATTCCCCAGTACCTGCTGGAAGTGGACCGCAACAAGGCCAAGGCGCTGGGCATCCAGTTGTCCGATATTTTCTCCACGCTGCAGACCCAGCTGGGTTCGCTCTACGTGAACGACTTTACCCGCTTCGGCAAGAACTACCGGGTGTTGCTGCAGGCGGAAGGGGAGTTCCGTCAGCGGCCCGAGGATCTGTCTTACTATTATGTCCGCAACAGCGAGGGCAGCATGGTGCCCCTGACCACCCTGGCCTCGTTGCGGCCGGTACTTGGAGCGTCCAGTATCCAGCATTTCAATCTCAAACGCTCGGTGACGATATCCGGTGAGGCCGCGGCCGGCTTTGCCAGTGGCGACGCCATCAGCACCATGGAAGCGCTCGCATCGAGCCTGCCACAGGGCTACGAGTTCAGCTGGGCCGGGCAGAGCCTGCAGGAAATCCAGGCCGGGAACCTGGCCATCGTTATATTCCTGCTGGCCATCGTCTTCGTGTACCTGTTCCTGGTGGCCCAGTACGAAAGCTGGAGCCTGCCGTTTGCGGTCATCGGCGCCGTGCCCATGGCCATCTTTGGCGCTTTGGCGGGGCTCTGGCTGGTGGGGCTGGCTAACAACATCTACGCCCAGGTCGGGCTGGTCCTGCTGGTGGGGCTGTCGACCAAGACCGCCATCCTGATCGTGGAATTCGCCATGCAGCTCCGGCAGTCGGGGCTGAGTGCCGAAGACGCCGCCAACAAGGCCGCCGTCCTGCGATTCCGGGCGGTGCTGATGACGGCGTTGTCCTTCGTGCTGGGCGTACTGCCGCTGGTGCTGGCCAGCGGAGCGGGAGCGGCCAGCCGCATCAGCCTCGGTATTACCGTGCTGAGCGGCATGGTGATGGCGACCATCCTGGGCACGCTCCTGGTCCCGATTTTCTACAAATGGATCCAGTCGCTGCGGGACCGGCGGTCACGAGCCGCCTAGCCGACAAACATCCTCTTGGCCAGTGGCAGCCCTTTCAGGCCACTGACCGCAATGGTGGTCAGCAGGCCGCCGATCATGGCGCCTACCACGCCGCAGGTCATCACATCCTGGCCAGTCAGATAGAGGCCGGGAATGCGGGTCTTCGGCTTCAGCCAGTCCTGCTCGAAGCGGTCCGGAGTGTGGTTGAGACCATAGATCTCGCCCGCGCTGTAGCGGCAGAAGTAGTCGGTGGACAGGGGCGTCGACAGCTCGTAGTAATCCACCTTGCCTTCCAGGTGCGGGAATTTCTCGTACAGTTTCTTCAGCAGACGCTGGGCATAGGCCTCTTTCTCGGCCTCGTAATCCTCACCCCGCTTGCCCCAGGGTTTGTCGGCCCACTGCGCGTACCACGCGTAGGGTCCGGGAGCGACGATTTCGATGGTCGCGCGTCCGGGATAGCGCTCTTCAAAGCTCGGGTCCTTGGCCGAGGGGAAGGAGATGTAGGTCAGCGGAATGTCGGCGGTCTCGGGTGAGGCCATGAAATCGCTGAGGTTTTTCTCGTAGTCTGGGCCGGGGTAAATCCAGTAGTTGGTCCTGGGCAGTTTCAGGTTCTCCGCCGTATCCTTCAGGCCGATGTACAGGCAGTTGCTGGCCATGGAGCGCTCGACCGTTTGCAGCTTCTGCTGGTAGTAGGCTTTCTCCGGCGCCGAGTCGGGCAGCAGCGTGCCGAAGGTGTTGAACACGCCGGCGTTGCTGATCACCAGTGGCGCCCGCACCTCTTCGCCATCCGCCATGCGAACGCCCACGGCCTTGCCCTTGTCGATCAGGATTTCCGTGACATCCGCGTAGGTGAACACTTCCCCGCCACCGTGCTGGATGACCGGAATGATGGTCTTCGCCATCTCCGACGCCCCGCCAATGGGGTAGTAACCGCCGTACAGGTAGTGCCGGGCGATCAGGGCGTGGATGATAAAGCTGGATTCCGCTGGTGGCAGGCCGTTGTCGCCCCACTGGCCGGCCAGCACGGCAATCAGTTCCTGGTTGCTGGTCAGGCTTTCCAGCACGTCCCGGGTCGGCTTGTTGAGGAAGTCCGGTGCGGTCTTGCCGACCAGTTTTCGCAAGGGGCCGGCGGCCAGGTCCGGTAACACCTTGCCCACCACCAGGCCCGGCATGGCCTTGGCAACCTGGCGCAGGTAATCCAGGTAGGTGTCGATGGCCTGTTCCTCGCCGGGGAACGCCTGTTTCAGTTCCGCCTTGAAGGCGTCCGGTCCGGCCACCAGGTCGACGTGCCGGTCGCCGAGAAAGATCCGGTCGTAATGATCGTCCATCGGCGCCCATTTGAGCTGGCCATCGGTGATGTGGTCGAACAGCCGCTTGCTCAGGGTGTGGTCCGCGCCCATGTCACCGATGTAGTGCACGCCCACATCCCATTCGTAGCCATTGCGATCGTAACTGTGGGTGAATCCGCCGGCCGTGTAGTGCTGCTCGAACACCACCACTTTCTTGCCGAGCTTGCTCATGCAGGCTGCGGCGGTGAGGCCGCCAATGCCGGAGCCGATGACAATGGCGTCGTAGGGGCCATCCAGGCGATTGGCGCGATAACGGCGACCGACTCGGATGGTGCTGGGTTTGGGGCTGCTCATAGTGCGGGTCCTTGCGTGTTTATTGTTGGGCGCTGTTTCTGGAACCGTCCAGCAGGAGGGTGAGGACCCCCTCAGCCAATTGCGGTTCCGCCTCGGCCACCGGTAAATGGCCATCGATCGTGAGTTGGGACAGACCGTGCACCAGCGACCAGGCCGCAGCCGTCATCAGGGCCAGCGGCATAGGCTTCAGGTAACCGACCTGCTGAGCCCGGGCGATGGTGTCTTCCAGTACCTGGAACGCGCCCTTTCCGGCTGCGTCCAGGCGCGGATGAATGCCCCGGGGCAACACCCGCCCACCAAACATCAACCGATACAGGTTGGGTTCGTCCTGGGCAAAAGATACGTACACCAGGCCAATATCAATCAATGCCTGGCGCGGGTTGGATGTGTCTATCGCCTGCAGTCGCTCGCGCAGCGCCTCAAAACCGGTGACCGCGAGCTCGGCGAGCAGACTTTCGCGATCAATGAAATGCCGGTACAGCGCCGGGGCGCTGACCCCGATGTCTTTGGCCAGCGCCCGCAAACTGATGGCCGCGTCGCCGTGTTGACGAAGTGTCTCCAGGGCGAGCTGGTGAACTTGCTGGGGCAGGTCCCCATGGTGATAGGTCATCCGTGCTTTTGCGCTCATTGAGTTACTGCCGATAACATTGTTAACACCGATAACATATCAGGTAGGCAAGGTCTGTCAACTCAATTTTCGGTGTTCCGGAGGCAGCAGGTTTGAGACGGGGTGGGCAGGCAGGGCCGCGGTCGGGGACAGCTTCATGGTTGACAGCCGCGCCCCGACAGCGTTCTGGTTATTGGGGTCTATTCGTCAACGATCACAGAGAATCCGCCATATATCAGCCGCTTGCCGTCAAACGGCATGGGGTTTACGTCAGGCTGAAGGCGGGGGTCCTCCATGATTTTGGGCATGGCTTCGTTCCGAACCTCGCGGGAGGGCCAGATCAGCCAGGAGAATACAACGGTTTCGTCCGGCTTGCATTTAACGGCCATGGGAAATGACGTCAGGTTGCCCTCGGGCACGTCATCGCCCCAGCACTCGACCATTTTGAGTACACCGTGCTCCTTGAATACCGCGGCCGCATCACTCGCGTGCTTGATGTACTTTTCCTTGTTTGCGGTTGGCACAGCGGCAACAAATCCATCGACATAGCTCATGACAATGCTCCTGTTAATCTTTAGGCGGCAGTTCCCGCGCCGGGCGAACTTCGATACTGCCAAAGCGGGCGGGGGGAATTCGGCTGGCCAGTTGCAGGGCCTCGTTCAGATCCCGCGCTTCCAGCAGGTAGAACCCGGCCAGCTGTTCCTTGGTTTCTGCGAACGGTCCGTCGGTGATCAACACCTCATCATCCCGAACCCTCACGGTGGTGGCTGTTTCCACAGACTGAAGCGGTTGGCCAGTCACAAAGTTGCCCCGCTCCGTCAAACGCTCGACACCTGCGACGCATTCCTGGTTCAGGTCATGCCATTCCTGCTCCGTCATGGCGTTGATGATGCTCTCCTGGTAGTAGACCAGGGCGACATACTTCATCGGTTTTCCTCCGTTGTTTTTTGTTTCTTCAGTAGTCAGTCGGCCAACCCCGCAAGGAATCGACAAAAGACCAGAAAATGATTCAGGCAGATTCGTTCAGTGAATTCAGTCTGCGTTCGAGAAAGCGCCGTTCCGGCCCCTGGGTCACCAGGGCCAGCGCCCGCCGGTAAGACTGTTGGGCTTCCTCCCGGTTGCCGGCGCGGCGGTGGAGATCGGCCCGGGCGGCATGAAACAGGTAATAATTCACGAACTCCCTCTGGTTCAGCAGCGTCTCCAGCAATCTCAGCCCTTCTGTCGGGCCGTCCCGCATGGCGACGGCGACCGCGCGGTTCAGGGCAATCACCGGTGAAGGCTGCTGGCAGTACAGTGCCTCGTAGAGCCGCACAATGCGGCCCCAATCCGTTTCTCGGGCGTCCGAAGCCTGGGCGTGAACTGCGGCAATGGAGGCCTGAAGGGTGTAAGGCCCGGTCGGAGTGCGGGAAAGGGCGGCCTCGAGCCAGCTAAGGCCGGCCTGGATCATGGCGTCGTCCCATTGGCAGCGATCCTGATCCTCCAGGGTGATCAGCTCGCCAGACGCGTCCTGGCGGGCATGACGTCGGGAGTGGTGCAGAAGCATCAGCGCCAGCAGCCCGAACACCTCGCCCTCGGGCATTAACCTGGCCAATACCTCTGCCAGGCGAATGGCCTCTGTCGACAGGCTGATATCCACCACCGTATCGCCATCGCTGCGGGAGTAGCCTTCGTTGAAGACGAGGTAGATCACCCGCAGGACGCCGGGCAGCCGTTCAGCCAAATCCCTTGCTTCCGGTACCTCGTAGGGAATACCGGCGTCGCGTATCTTCTTTTTGGCGCGGACAATGCGCTGCGCCAGGGTCGCTGGCTTCTGCAGCAGGCCACTGGCCACCTGCTCGGTGGTCAGCCCGCACATTTCGCGAAGGGTGAGGGCGACCCGGGCATCCAGTGGCAGGGCGGGGTGGCAGCAGGTGAACAGCAGGCGGAGCTGATCGTCTTCGATGGCCTGCTCGTCCGCCTCTTCGAACGTTTCTTCCGGCGGGGCCACCAAGTGGGAATACTTGTGCGCGGTCTGCTTGCGGCGAATCTGATCAATGCCCTTGCGATGCCCGGCACGGATGAGCCAGGCCGTCGGGTTGTCCGGTACGCCATCAACTGGCCATTGCCGGACGGCGCTGGCAAAGGCTTCCTGCATGGCGTCTTCGCCGAGGGCAAAATCCCCCAGCAGGCGAATCAGCGTCGACAGCACCCGTCGGGAGTGCTGCTGATAGAGCCGTCCAATCCATTGGTCATCGATCATTGCAGCAGAAAGCCTCCTCCCCGGGTCGGTGGTTTACTGGCACTGTTCAAGTTGGCTGCTGATCATCCACTGGACGCCGAAGCGGTCTCTTATCATTCCAAACCGGTGTGCCCAGAAAGTTTGGGCAAACGGCATGATCTCCGTGCCACCCTCGGACAGCGCGTTAAACACTCGCTCGGCCTGCTCGGTCTCTTCGTATTCAAGATGAACCTGGGCACCCTGGGGCTGCTGATAACACTCGCCATTCATATCCGCGCCCATCAGACGGCGCCCCTTGAGGTTGAGCGAGGCGTGGACGATGCGATCCTGCATGTCGGCGGGCACATCTGCAGCCGCCGGCGTTTCACCGTAAGTGATTACCGCCTCCAGGGTACCGGCGGTCACCTCCGCGTAGAATTCCATGGCTTCCCGACAGTTTCCGGGAAAGGTCAGGTGAATGTTCATTTCTTTCGGCAGTTGGCCCAGGGCGCGATGTTTCTCGATGGCCTGGCCGGGCTCAAAATCCTCAAGCTCGAAATAGCGGCGTAACTCCAGGGTGGAATTGCCCTCGGCGTCTTCCACCGGCCACTGTTTTGCCCAGGCGATGGCGTCTTCCAGGGAATCCACCTCAAGTACACTATAGCCGGCCAGCAGTTCCTCGGTTTGCTCGAAAGGGCCGCGTATGACCGTTGGCTCGCCGTTCCGGAAGCGGATACGACAACCCTCGCGAGTTGGTCGCAATCCCTGACCACCCACGAAAACACCGGCCTGTGTCATCCGCTCATTGTAGTCTGCCATCGCCTGCAGGATCGCCTCGGAGGGCATGACGCCGTTCTCGGTGTCAGCATCGGCCTTTCGCATCATCATGAATTTCATATCGTCGTCCTCCAGTGATTGTTGGGTGTTTTCACTGATAAGTCGCGCAGCCTTACCGGAAATCGACAAGGGCAATAGGGGACGTAGCCATCCGGCAGAAAATGTTGTTCTGAATAGTCGGCCGCCGTTATAGGAATGGGCAAAGCGGGGCAGGGAGCCTGTTAAGCGCCTTCCATGCCCCGGGCAGACTGAAAGGTACGCCAGAGCTTGGCTTTGCTGGCATCTCGAAGAGCATTTCGTCCGACAGGTGCCGGCGCCACTCTCAAGGGCTTTAGTGCTCGCCGGGCTCGATGGTTAAAGTTTAGGGCCCGGCGCCACATCATGGTTTGCTCAGTGTTGAAAATCACAGAGAGGGAGATGGAAATGTCATCCGGACCGTTCTTGACCAGGTGGCCCGAGACAAAAGGAATGTGCAGGGCCTCTCCCGGTTGAAAGTGAAAATGCTCCAGCTGTTGTTGTCTTTCATCGCACCAAGGTAGTTGGGTATTGGCGTAGGACACATAGGCTTCACAATCTGCGTTCGACACCACCCGCGAATCCCATGGATGACCTACGTAGACGTCTTTCGTCCCGCGGAACTGGAAAAGGAACGTGGAGTATCGATCAATGTGGAACGGCGTGACGCTGTTCGGAGATGCGAGGAATAGATACAGCGTGGGCATGAGAATTCTTCGTTTGGCGTCCCGGTAGGCCACCAATTCAGAAACGCTGTCCATGATCTGTTCATAGATTGGCTGAAAAATTGGATCAATCTCGGGTGAGTTCACCATGATCAGAGCATCTGTGCTCAGCATGTTTCGCAGCGTGGACTCGAGCGATTTATTCCCGTTGTTCTTTCTGAAGGTGTCTTCAAAGTTATCGCCAGCGTCTAACCGGCGGGTTGTATAACGGACCTGGTTCTGGGGAAGTCTGAGCAACGTTTCCGTCAGTGTTTCCAGTTCGAGCGCGGGGTCTCCCAGCAGGGAATGGCGCGACTTGAATGGGCGAAGGTTTAACTGCGCGGGATTGATCAGGTCTGAAAAAATACCCGTCCAGAAAAGCGGGTGGGGTAACTTCGACATCATGACTTCCTTTGTCTGCTTTCCCATACATACCCATACATAGAGCGTAAGGGGGGGTGTGCGACCCAGGTTATTCCTTCACGACGTCAAAAATCTTGCGCTAGAATAGCCGTAAAGCAGGTAACCCGGTTACGGGAACCGGCCGCGAAGTGATTGGCGCTTGGACCGCTTGAAGCTTCTTGCTAGTAGATATAGGCAAACCCTCGGATATTGCGAACCACCTTCCTATGTGCTTCGGCGTTTTGTGACGGAGGTCTCAATGGGCGCCTGGTGTCTGTGTTCCCACGGCCAACCTTTTCACGACGAGGTTTCATATGCCCCTGGATCTGAACGCCCTGGAAAAAGCCGAACTGCATATGCATCTCGAAGGCAGCCTGGAACCGGAGCTGATGTTCCAGCTGGCCCAACGCAATGGCATTGCGTTGCCATACGACAGCGTTGAGTCTCTGCGTAAGGCTTATGATTTTGGCAACCTGCAGGACTTCCTGGACCTGTATTACCGTGGCGCGCAGGTGCTACTGCGGGAAGAGGACTTCTACGACCTGACCCGTGCCTACCTTGAGACGTGCCGCGCACAGAACGTGACCCATGTTGAGCCATTCTTCGATCCCCAGACCCACACGGATAGGGGCGTTGAGTTGGCGACGGTGGTCAACGGAATCACCCGGGCCCTCAAAGAGGCGAACGCGGAGTGGGGGCTGAGTTACGGACTGATCCTGTGCTTTCTACGGCACCTCAGCGAGGATGAGGCCGAGCGAACCCTGGATGCGGCGCTGCCATTTCGGGATCACTTTATCGGGGTGGGGCTCGACAGCAGTGAAATGGGTCATCCGCCTTCCAAGTTCAAACACGTCTTCGCCCGGGCCCGAGGACTGGGCCTGCTTCCCGTGGCCCACGCCGGTGAGGAAGGCCCGCCCGAGTACATCTGGCAGGCGCTGGACGAACTCGGTGTCGTGCGGGTCGACCACGGCGTTCGCGCCACCGAAGACCCGGCCCTGATCGAACGCCTGCGCAAGGACCAGATCCCGCTCACGGTTTGTCCGTTGTCCAACATACGCCTGAAGGTATACGACAGTCTCAAGCAGCACCCGATCCTGGACCTGTTGGAGGGTGGCCTGAAGGTAACCGTCAATTCCGACGACCCTGCCTACTTCGGGGGCTACATGACGGAGAACTTCGAGGCATTGCGGAAGGATTTGGGCATGACGGACGATCAGGCTCAGCGGCTTGCTCAAAACGGTTTTGATGCGGCGCTGGTACACACTTCGTAAATTGCATTCACGGTAAGCCTGACCGGCGGCGGGTGATCGATATATGATGGCACCTGAATGACTTTACGGGTGCTGTTCTTGCTGTCCATGTTTCGAAACCGGCCTCTCGTTCCCATCGCAATCAGTGCCTTGATGGTGCTGGTCTGGCTGTTGCCTGTTGATCAGTGGCTTCAATACCACCGAGCGCTTCTCGGGCAGGGGCAATTGTGGCGGCTGTTGACTGCCAACCTGACTCACATTGACGGCTCCCACCTGCTATTTAATCTGGCCGGGCTGTGGCTGATGGCTTGGTGGTTCGGCAGTGCCCTATCTCAACTCAAGTGGCTGGTGGTGACGCTGGCCTGTGGCCTGGCCGTGACCGGCGGGCTGTTTCTCCTTTACCCCGATATCCTCTGGTACAAAGGCTTTTCCGGCGTTTTGTACGGCCTGTTTGCGGCGGGCTCGGTGTTTATGGTCAGCACTCACCGATGGCTCGCTCTGGCCGGGCTGGCGCTCGTGGTGATCAAACTGGAGGGCGATGCGGCGGGGTGGCCCGTTGTGGGCAGCGATCCGATGCATGACTTCCGGGTGGTCCACCAGGCCCACCATCTTGGCTTCGTTATGGGGGCACTGGTGGCTGTTCTTTGGCGCCGGGTCAGCGGGCAATTTGGGTCAGGTTCTCTCCAAACCGAAAGTTGAACGCCAGGCTGACGCGGGGGCGTTCGTTGTAGTGGGGCGCGACCATGTGCAGCAGGTAACCCGGAAACACATACATGGTGCCGATCTTCGGGGTATAGCTTACCGTGGGTGCCGGCCGATAGGGCGCACCCACCGGGATCGGGTCAAAGAACATGATATCGCCCGGGCATATGCCCGCATTCTCTTCGGTCGGGTTCTCATCGACATCGATGTACAGGCAGCCGCTCCACTCGCAGGGCAGGTGCGCGTGGGGCGCGTTCCAGGCACCGAAATCGTTGATGTTCGCCCAGAGTGACGACAGGAAGATCTCCGTTTCTGGCGGCTTGCGCTCGGCGTGCAGTGCCAGCCGGCTGCCCACCTGAAAGATCTGCTCCGTCAGCCATTGCATAACCGGCTCTTTCGATTGATGCAGCGAGTCGCCGGAATGCCATCCGCGCTGGTTTGACCGCTGAATGCCACCGGTATCTTCTTTTCTCAATCGTTCCAGGTAGTTTCGAATTTCTTCGTGCCGGGCCCGAACTTCGGGAAGCTGGACTTCAAGAATGGGGACGCCGAAATGGTGACGGTTCTCAGCTTTCATGACTATTTCACATTAATTTACAAGATAGGAATAAAGAAGCGGGGTAATATTTGCCCAGCGAATAAAGGATTCTAAGCCTACCTTTCTGACGATTGCCAGTGGAACAGGCCATCTACCGAAGAGGCCGGTCGGGAATCAGGACGATAAACCAATAGCCGTAGGGACAAGCAATGACTGACCTCAGCAAGGCCAAGCAGGTACTGAAGCCGCTGGTCGCAATGATTGCATTGGCGAATGCGCAGATGGCGTTTGGGTGCGCGGATGTGGTGGTGACGGCGGCTAACGCGTTGAGTGATACGGATGAAACGACCACATTCGCTGAAGCGTTGGTACATACCGATCTCTGTGGATTGATTCGTATCGACGATTCGCTGGCGGGGCAGACTCTTGACTGGGCTTCCAATAACCTGACCTCATCAACTGTTTCATCCTTAGCGGGCCCCTCCAGCGGCACCGCGACGATATCTGTTAGTCCAACAGTAGTAGCGAATTTGAGTACAGGGACTTCGCTGACCATTCGGGACCTGAATTTCCTGCCCGGCTCTGACACTGTTCGCGAAACGTCGTTAATCCAACTAATGAATAGCGACGCTTCACTGAGCCTTGAGGACACGGCGTTCGTAGGTTTCAAGGCAAGTGCCTCGGGGGCAGTCGTTTCTGGAACCGGAACGGTAAGCGTTGTGGATAGCGTTTTCGAGGATAACTACGCCTCTGGTGCCTCCGGCTCAGGTGGCGCTCTCTTCGCCACTTCGGGTGCAGTAACGATTACCGGCAGCACGTTCCGTAACAACACGGCTGACTCCGCTGGTGGGGCGATCGCCGGAAACACGCTAACCTTGACCATCGAAGATTCTGTCTTTGAGGACAATCAGTCACTGGGGGGCGCAGGCGGAGCGATCAGTCAGGTGGGTGAGAGTTCCGGAACCTTGGCTGTCTTGCGAAGTGAATTTCGGGGTAACCAGGCCGCCGGCTCAGGCGGAGCCATTTCTCAAAGCTCCTCTGTTGATTTGGATATTCAAGACAGCGTGTTCGAGCAGAACCAGGCTGACGTGAACGGAGGCGCAGTCTACGTCAGCAATGGCAGCCTCGGCTCGCCCGTGTCTCTGACTAAGACCACGTTTGCTAACAACAGCGCTGGTGCCTCCGGCGGCGGGGTGTACGCGAGTATACCGCAACCCGGCTTGGTCGTTGAAAGCTCTACAGTTCATGGGAATGCGGCTCAGACCACTGGCGGCGGCATTTTTGTCATTGGGTCCACCTCCTCTCCCGATATTGCCATCAACCATAGCACCATTACAGACAATCAGTCGGTGGGAACAGCCGGTTATAGCGCGGGTGCTTTGAACGCGGACGGTGCGGCCAGTATTGAAATAAGTCACACGGTCATTGCCGGTAATACCCAAGGTGGCACTGGCAATATATGTGTCGGGGAATCTTCAACGGCAGTTCAGGCGGTTCTGGAGTACAGCTTTTGGGATAACACGACCAATTACGACACCAGCTGCACCCCTCCGGTTGCTGATACCACCAACATCCTGGATGAAGCGGACCCGGGGCTGGGAGAGTTGGCTGACAACGGTGGTCTGACAAAGACCCGTTTCCCCATGGCCGATTCCCCGCTGCTAGAGGCGGGTGACCCTAATATCATCGGTGAGCCAGAAACGGATCAGCGAGGCAGTGCACGTATTCTCAATGGCGTAATCGATATCGGTGCTGTGGAATCGGGTAATCTTTCGCCGGTCGCCTCCGCTATCGGCGCTGTTGAAGTAGCCGCGGGTGTGCCTTTCTCTGTGGATGCGAGCGACGCCTTCACTGACCCGGATGGGGATCAGCTGAGTTACGCCATCGACGGTGAGCCGAACGGAGCCGTAGTTGACGCGACGAGCGGTGTGATTTCCGGTACCGTGCAGTTGGCAGGAGAGTACACGATCACTATCACCGCGTCGGACACCTATGGAGCTTCTGCGAGCACGACGTTTGGGCTCTCGGTAGCGGAAAGTTCTTCCGGTGGTGGCAGCGGTGGCGGTGGCTCCTTCGGGGTTGTCCTGGGATTGCTGGCCCCGTTGGCCATATGGCGACGGTTGCGTCGGAAGGCCTGATTGGCGTCCGACTCAAAACAAAAACCCCGGCCTGGACCGGGGTTTTTGCTCTCAACCGTCGTTAATGCGCTTTGTTTCACTCATACCTCTGTAGATCCCGGATCGCGATCCGGTACTCGTCTTTACTGGCATCAAAGCCTATCTCGTAAGCCCCCGGATACCAGCCCGGATAACTGTACCGTTGTGGCTTTTTAACCGGTGACGACATCTCCGGCAGTGACTGGAGGTAAGCCAGGGACACCATCGGTTCCACAAACATCAACTCACCTTTGTAGTAACCGTAAATGAAGTTGTGGCTGAACACCTCCCCCTGGAATTCGGCACCGGCCTGATCCAGGCCGTGCATCCCCATTCTCTCAATAGCGGCATCAGGCGGGATCACATAGCCCTCGGGCACGAGTTGAGGATCCGGTGCCGCCATCGCCAGTTCACGGCCCTCGCCGTGGAACGTGATCGCCTCCTGCTCGTCCGTCCCGATCAGGTAAAAATGCACATCAAAATGGGGCAGGTCGTAAACGCCTTCGGGAGGGTGCCCGGCCGGACTCCAGTCGAGAACAACATGGTCGTAGCCCGTCATCGGGGCGCTGGCCGGCATGGGTAATGCGAACTCCCAAACTTGTTGCTCGGCGCTGGCTTCCGGCAGCCCTTCCAGGGCGTCCCTGGTCATTAGCACCGAGACGGATTCCGGCTCGTTCTCGGCGTTTAGCGCCAAAACCACGCGCGCGGAGCCGTTTCCGACCATCACGGGTTCCCCCGTAAAAAACCGGGGTTCGGCGGCGATCGCTGAGCCCGAAAGAACCAGCAGTGCCGACAAGCCGATGGAACGGGCAGGGCGGAACGGAATAAGGGCAGGTTTCATGGCATCTCTCCTCAATCACGGTTGCCGTTCGCACACATCGACGGCCGGCATGGTTCGGGAACCATCGCCCATCGGGCTAACGCAAAGGAGATCACAAGTGGCAGGCGGGGCTGACAGCAGGAAACACGCATCCTGTCGGCACGCTTGGTCTCACTACCACCAGAATGGGATTTGGCTGGATTTGATTAATATATCACCAGATTCTGAGGCGGGTAGAGCATTTTTATAGCCATGCGGAGAAAAAACCGGGTTATGAGGTGCGTGGTGCAAACATGATGATGGCCATGCCCACCAAGGCGACGGCCGAACCAATCAAGTCCCAGGCGGTTGGACGAATACCGTCGACGGCCCATAGCCAGAGTATTGCCATGAAGATATACACGCCACCATACGCAGCATAGACCCTGCCGGCAGCGGTAGGATGCAGTGACAGCAACCACGCAAACGCCGCGAGACTCAGCGCACCTGGCACCAGAAGCCAGATCGTTTTGCCCTCGCGAAGCCAAAGGTAAGGCAAATAACAGCCGACAATTTCCGCCAACGCGGTAACGAGGAAAAGGCCAACGGTTTTCAATTCAGGCAAAAGAACTTACTCCTTGGTAGTAACACATAATTCCCCGGATGCGGCGGACGGTTGTTAGATAGCGTGTCAAACTCTTCCACGGCGCAGGCGATACCAATGCTCATCTGGGCGCAGCACCCATTCCAAGGGTAACGGAAGTTTAAAGAAGGACGGCTCCACGTCCGTGATCTGCCAACCCGCAAAGGCGGACTCGATTTCTTGGCGGCTCACGCCCCTGATCAACGGGCGGATGCGCCGAGGCCAACACAGCAATATAACTGTGGCGTCCTCGGTGGCAAGGGCGTCCACGCTGCGGGCCATCCCTTGCTGCTGTTCAACATCGAAGTCATGGAAGGTGCCAGTATCCAGGATAAGCCGGAAGCCGGAACCTACGTCCCTTTCTGATAGACGGGTAACGTCCGCCTGCACCAGCTTCATTTCCACACCAGCGGCTTTGACCCGCTCACGTCCCCGTTCCAGGGCCTTGTCCACGAAGTCTACGCCGGTCACTTCCCAGCCCCGCTTGGCCAGCTCGATGCCCCAAATGGCACTACCCGTACCTATATCCAAGGCACGCCCGTAGGGCGGTCCACGGTCCTGCTCATCTCGTTCGAGGAGCGACGCTAGGGATTGAAAGAACTCTTGGTCGGTTTCCTCCCAAGGATGAAAGCCGATAGCGTAAGAAAATTTCCAGTTCATACGATTATTCCTCCTCGCCGTCTAACGCCACGCTAAGCGGCGGCCTGACAAGGCCGTCCGGTGGAGGCCAAAGGCCGGAATAAACTTGAGCGACTTGTCAGGCTCATCTAGCGGCTCCACTGATGACCACATTTTCGCATCTGAGATCATCGAAAAAGCCAAAAAGATCACTATTAAAACTAGCATCCGATCCACTGCCTAACAGCCATTTATGCGAACGAGTTCGTATATCACTCGTTCTTAAAACTCCGGCGGTACCAACAGGCTGCGCGGGTGTGGCCCGGCACCGGGCCTTCGGATTTGTAGCGCTCAGGAACGGCCCTGTTCCACAGAAGGATGTGGGGCGCGAATACCCTGGCCACCTTGAAAACACTGGCCCTGTCCCCACTTAGAGTGTAGTTCGATGTCTCGGCCTGCGGGTCAGGCATCCACCCTTTTTCATGCATTCACCACCGGGAAAAGCACTATGGGAATCGTTTATAAACCCTTTCAACAGTGGACTGTCTGGAAGCTCGCACCGCTGATGGCACTGGTTCTGTTACTGAGTGGCTGTGGGATTAACAACATTCCCACCTACGATGAGAAAGTCACCGCTGCCTGGTCCCAGGTGGAAAACCAGTACCAGCGCCGGGCCGATCTGATTCCCAACCTGGTGGAAACCGTCAAGGGCTTCGCGGCCCAGGAGCAGGAAACCCTGACCGCGGTGATTGAGGCGCGCTCCAAGGCCACCTCCATTCAGGTGGACGAAAGCATTCTCGACAACCCCAAGAAGCTACAGCAGTTCCAGCAGGCCCAGGGTGAGCTTAGCAGCGCCCTGAGCCGTCTGATGGCGGTGTCGGAACGGTATCCGGATCTGAAGTCCAATCAGAACTTCCTGGCCTTGCAGTCTCAGCTTGAAGGCACGGAAAACCGTATTGCCGTCGCGCGCCGGGATTTCATTCAGGCCGTGGAGCGCTACAACACCGAACTCCGCACCTTCCCGGGCAAGATCTGGCACAGCCTTCTTTACAGCGATCTTGAGCCCCGCGCCAACTTTGAGGCCACCACGGAAAATGCGGATGAAGCGCCCGCGGTGGAATTCTGATGGTTGCTCAGCTCCACAAAAGCATACTGTTGGTGTTACTGGTTTTACTGCCGGCCACCGCCTGGGCCCAATCCACCCCCGAATTTCCCGAGCTGACGGGCCGGGTGGTGGACCGTGCGGAGATGCTGTCTCCTGAGGTGGAAACGCGCCTGAGCCAGATGCTGCAGGCCCACGAGCAGGCCAGCACCGAACAGGTGGTGGTGGTGACCTTGCCGGACCTTCAGGGTTTCCCGATTGAGGATTTTGGCTACCAGCTGGGCCGGCACTGGGGTATCGGTCAGGAAGGCGAGGATAATGGCGCCCTGCTGATCGTGGCGAAGGAAGAACGGAAAATCCGCATTGAGGTGGGCTACGGCCTTGAAGGCCGGCTTACCGATGCTGACTCCTCCGTGATCATCAATCGCATTATTACCCCGGCGTTCCGTCAGGGGGATTTTCAGGCCGGTATCGTTAACGGCGCCGCCGCCATGATCCAGGTGCTCGGTGGCGAGCCCATGGCCGTTGCCCAGGGCCAGCAGACCGGTGCCGTTCAGGAGAAGCCTAAACCCAGCATGGTGGCGCTGGTCTTTTTCATCATGCTGGCCGTGGTGTTCGTGATCGGCAGTCGCGGTGGCCGTGGTGGTCGCGGTGGCGCCGCCCTGTTAGGCGCGGCTCTGCTGGGTGGTGCCATGGGCGGCCGGGGCGGCGGCTTCGGCGGTGGTGGCTTTGGCGGCGGTGGAGGCGGCTTCGGCGGCGGCGGTGCCTCCGGTGGCTGGTAGCTCTGCACCGATAACCGAGCGCGCTGAATCCCTTCACCTGACAATGAGAATCACAGAATCATGACCCTATTAAGCAAAAGCGATCAGGAAGCCGTTACCGCCGCCATCAACGACGTGGAACGGGAAACCGACGCCGAACTGGTCACCGTACTGACGGCCCAGTCCGATAACTACAGCTATATTCCACTGCTCTGGGCCGGCATCCTGGCGTTGCTGGTGCCGGGAATTGCCAATTACTTCGGTAACTGGTTCGGTGCCGACATGCTGATGCTGGCGCAGTGGGGTACGTTCATCCTGCTCAGCCTGCTGTTCCGGGTGCCCGGCATCAACACCCGCCTGATTCCCCGGCAGGTGCGTTACTGGCGGGCGTCCAACCTCGCGCGGCGGCAGTTCCTGGAGCAGAACCTGCACCATACCGAAGGCTCCACTGGCATGCTGATCTTCGTCTCGGAAGCGGAACGCTACGTGGAGATTCTGGTGGATCAGGGCATTGCCGATGTGCTGGACAACTCGGTATGGGAAAGCATCGTCGCGGACTTCACCGCAAAGGTGCATCAGGGCCAGACCCGGCAGGGGTTTCTTGACTGCATTGCCGCCTGTGGCAAATTGTTGAAAGAGCATGTGCCCGCCACCCACGAGCGCAATGAATTGCCCGATCACCTGGTGATTCTGTCCTGATGAGCAAGGTGAGCCATCGCTTTGGAGTGCCGGGGCACCGACCGGATCGGTGTCCGGGCGCAGCTTCGCCCCGGTCAATAAATGCCAATACTCCCTCATAACCGATAACTCCAGCCCAGAACCAACAGGTTCAGACCCTGGTTCGGTTGCTTAAGACCAGCGTTGGAGTAATGGAAAATATTCAGGCTCAGGCTCGCCTTCTGATTGCGGCGGTACGCCCAGCTCAAACCAATCCGGTCTTCAAACTGGAAATGGGAAGACAGGTCATGCCCGGCTATTTGGATAAAATCAATCAGCGCCAGACCAATTCCGGCTTCCAGAAAGAGGGAGTCATGATCGCCAAAGAGCGGCCACTGCATAACAGGCGACAGTGCAAGGGAAGTGATCGCCTCGTCATCCCGCCGGTATTCGACCCAGGTGTTTAGAGAAAATTCCAGAAACAGGGTAGGCGTTCCGAGCCACGCTGGAAAAACCACTGGCAACGGGTCGGGGCGATAGGATAGGCGCCCTCCCACAACTTCTGACGGTGAATACGAGCCAGAAAGAGACAGCGTTTCCCCGCTGGCAGTCATCGCCCCGATCAGACCCAGGCCGATCATCAACAAGCCTGTTTGGCATGTCCGTAGAAGCGCTTTCACAAGACCTCCTGTCCTGTCAGCAGAGCCCATGTAACACGGACCAGGCTACTCTTTGCCGCGATTAGTCAGACGCCACGTTGGCACTACAATTTTGAACGCTTCCTGATTGCACTTTTAAGTTCCGCTTACTAATAAAATAGTCGTCAAATCAGAATCGTGAAAAGCCGCGCTATGCGTCGAGTATGAATACAACAAACCCCGACAAAGTGCCGGGGTTTGATGGATTCCACGAGGGTTGGGCCATCGCTTATTTCTTCAGCGCCATCTCCTCAATCGAAATCTCCCGCATCTTGAACTTCTGGATTTTCCCGCTCACATGATTCATCACCTGGGGCAGGCAGGCGGGCTCAGCCATCATGCCTGTGCGCCGGAAGGAGAGGGCGTCGGTTCTGAAATCCGTGTCCGCCAGTTCGGCAAGGATCAGGTGGTTTAACAAAGCCTCTCCTTACAATGTGCAGTAAGATCCTGATTTTTAATGTTTAGGTATGGCTCCTTCAGTTTGTGAAAAGTTGCAAAATATATGTGACTCTGTCGACTTTTCTCGGTGACATGAGTTCTGGTTACTTTTATTTAATCTTCTCCTAATCTAGACTTCGGCGTTCTGAGGTCCTCCACGAGGGCAGTATTCCAGAGACGGAAGTTACTTGATGTACTCATATGGACGTGAAAGCCATCCCCGAGTTTTGCCGATTTTCGCCTTTCCCCTGGTGTTATTTTCTTCCTTGCTGAGTGCTCAGGGTGAGTCTGCACAATGTTTGGCTGAGGCCGACTACATGCAGATGGTGAACGTTGATGGGAAATCTGTTTGGGCGGGAGAGGATTTCGGTTGCTTTGTCGATGTTGATGGGGCCGATACGGAAGCCGCTCTCGTGGTCGATATCAGGCAAGCGGTGGAATATAGCCGCGTCCGTATTCCCGGCAGTGTTAATCTCCCTCCTTCCAAGCTTCTGAACAATTCCGCGCTCAAAGATCGTCCTCTGATTGTGGTGGATGAGGGGTTTTCCCGCTCGACATCGGCGAGGCTATGCTCAGCAGCTCGAGATGCTGGATTCCAGAGTTTCCGTATTCTTAAAGGGGGCTTGTCGAGTTGGTATGCTTCCGGGAAATCGCTGATCGGCTTGCCCGGTGACCGCGATCAGGTTTTCTCCATCAGCCCCGATGCCTTTTTTTCCGAAGCTGCCCATAGCAGAGTTTCGGTCGTGGCCCCCCAGTCACAGAAAGAACGCCTGGAGCAAATTTTGCCTCCGAACGTCGCTGTTCAGGGCGTCGGCCAGGAGGAGTCTCTCGAACGCGCATTGGTATCGCTGCTTTCGAGTAACCAGCAGGGTTTCACTGTACCCGTCGTACTTATCGGGTTTGACCCGCCTCCCATCGATGTCGCCAGTCAGCACCGATCCGTATTCCTTCTCAATCAATCGGCCCATCAAATTGCCCGCGCTTACCAGAAGTCCCAGACCCTTGCGCGTTCACGGCTGAAAGTGCCCGAACGTTACCGGTGCAGGGGGTAGTTTTGAGTCGATCTCAAACCGGTCGCCTCGGTAGTAAAAGGGGCCTCAGTGTTGCAGTGGTTATCTTGCTGGGATGTGTGGCAGGGGGTTGGGCATTGATAGCCTGGAATGATCGTCCAGGGTTGGCGCCAGCAACGCCGAAGGCAAGTGATGTTCTGGTGAGGTATGGGTTTACTCTGCAAAACACGACGAACCAAACCCTCCAGAATGTTTCTTTCTCAACCTTCGCCCCTGTGCCGAAAACCGCCTTTCAGACACTTGAGAGCATCGAAGCCTCGCGGCCATTCACCAAACGTTTGGACGAACTGGGTAACCAGACGTTGAATTTTGAAATCCCTGAGTTGCCGCCATTCGGTCAGCGCGTCGTCACCGTTACCGCGAGATTAAGTATGTTGGGCCGGCCAGGTGTTCTGTTTGTGGCGCCCGAATCGGAGGCATCGGAGCCGTTGGTAGCGCAGGGTGCAGATTACGTGGAACGGATACTGGGTGAGTTGGAGGATTCAGGCACCCGGCAAGAAAGCCTGGAGCGTGCCCTGGCCGTCCATCAATGGGTCCATCAGAACCTTCGAGACGTGGGCTATGTGTCCCGCGATCGCGGGGCGAGCTACGCATTGAGCGAGCGAAAAGGAGACTGTACCGAGTTCATGCACGCTGCACTTGGCCTTTTTCGCGCAAGCGGCCTCCCGGCTCTTGGCATTGCCGGATTCCGGGTGAATGGCAAGGGCAGCATTTTAAGCGCCGCCGATTACCACAACTGGACCATCTTCACTGATGAGGGCAATTCTGCTCGGTGGCATCTCTCTGACCCCCACGGCGATGTCTTTAACAAAGACGAACGCCAGTACGTGGCATTTCGCATTCTCAAAACGGGCAGTAGTGACATCACGAACTCCCAGCGCTTTTTTTCCTACGACCCGAGGGTCGTGGTGGAGATGAATTGAACCAACAGGAGCAGGCTGCATGCCTGCTTAGCAGTCGATCTCATGGATGATCGGCAGGGTTTTACATACGACCTTGTAAAGGGATGAATTGAGTGAACGTTGTAAATCAAAAAATCTGGGTTCTGATCACATTGGTTTTGCTTGCCATTCCGGCAACTGCATCGGCTGCTCAGGTTATTACCGAACCGACAACGATCACTGAGGGAGATGCTGGCTATATAGACCAGGACATCGTAGTCGATGGCACAACGCTTTATCTGCAAGGGCTGCACCGTTTTGAAAGTCTCCGACTACAGAACAATGCGCGCATTGAGCTGGCAGAAGGTGTTGTTGGCGAGCTGGCTAGAATTGAACTTAGCATTGCGACGAATTTGACCATTGAAGAAGGGGCAGAAATCACCGTATCGGGTCGTGGCTATGGCTTGGCCGAAGGTCAGCCACGTTATGCAGGGGGCAGCCACGGCGGCCGGGGTGGCAACTACAACAGTGACTATCGATCCTTGCCGGGGCACGGTTCGATTAGCGGTCCGACCACCCTGGGCTACGGCGGTCGTTATAGCAATGTTGTCCGCGGCGGTGGTGCGTTGAAGATTCAGGCGGCTTCAGTCGACCTGTCCGGCACGATCACCAGCGCGGGCAAGAGCCAATATCATGGCAGCGGTGCCGGTGGCTCCATCTGGTTGGACGTGGGCACGCTGACGATCGGCGCATCGGGTCGAATCGACGCGGCTGGTGGATACAGTGAGCATTACGGTGGCGGTGGTGGTGGCCGCGTCCACGTGGCATACGACAGTGTGGACGGAGCTCTGGAGGACTCGGTTCGGGCGCCTGGGTCCGGTCGCTACAACTCCACAAATACCGGTGGTTCGGGCACCGTCTTGCTGGAAGACCGTTCGGCAGGTACCCGGACCTTGGTGATCGACAACGAGGGTCGCCGCGATGGCAACGTTACGGAGATCGCTTCGCTACCGCTGGATCTGGACGAACTACAGATCCGCAACGCGCGGGTGAAGCTGGACGTGGCCGCGGTGCCCCCGTTGGTCGTGGATAATTCGACCGTTGAATTGACAGTGCCGGAAGTGCCTGAGCTGGTAGCCAATAACAGTACGATGATCCTGAACACCGGTGTGATCACGACGCTAAAGCTGACCAACAGCACCGCCACGTTAGGTGCTAATGCCGTCACAAACCTGTCGATGGACAGTAGTACTGTCAGTCAGTCGAAAGCCATGACGTTGAGTACGTTGACGCTTGAGAACGCCAGTACCTGGAAGCAGGCAGGTTATGACCTGACGATCAGTGACAGTTACACATTCACTAACAGTCGCTTTGATTACAGTGGTACCTGGGTGCGCCCGGGCGATCCTGCGGCTTTGATCGTAAACGACTATACGCTGACTTTGCCCTCAGGTACGCACCAATACGACCGAGTAGAAATTGGCGCGAATGGTCAGATCAATGTGTCGCCCTACGATGCTACTACCGAGCAAGGTGGCCGTTTGGCATTGGATGTCAACGAATTGGTGGTGGCCGAAGGCGGGGTGTTGAGCGCGTCGGGTGCGGGCTATGGCCTGGCCGAAGGTCAGCCACGTTATGCAGGGGGCAGCCACGGCGGCCGGGGTGGCAACTACAACAGTGACTATCGATCCTTGCCGGGGCACGGTTCGATTAGCGGTCCGACCACCCTGGGCTACG
>NZ_JAHVAO010000003.1:269612-270186 GCF_019264345.1 Marinobacter arenosus | reverse complement strand
GGCAACGTTACGGAGATCGCTTCGCTACCGCTGGATCTGGACGAACTACAGATCCGCAACGCGCGGGTGAAGCTGGACGTGGCCGCGGTGCCCCCGTTGGTCGTGGATAATTCGACCGTTGAACTGACGGTGCCGTCAGTTTCGGAACTGACGGCCAATAATGCCAGCATTATCACTCTGAATGCAGGCACAGTGACAGCTTTAACTCTGGATGGCAGCAAGCTGTCACAGTCAACGGTCCTGACGGTTTCCAATTTGACGCTGCAAAATAGCAGCACTTGGTACCAAGATGGTTATGATCTGACGGTCAGTGATACCTACGCCTTTACTAACAGTCACTTCGATCACAGTGGGGCCTGGAACCGACCGGAAGGGTCGGACCTCACGGTTACAGGCTACACCATGACGTTGCCCTCGGGCACGCATCAGTACGGCACGCTGACGATTGGCACCGGAGGGAAGATCAAAGTCTCGCCCTACAATGAAACCACCGAACAGGGTGGTCGTTTAACGCTAGACGTCAACGAATTGGTGGTGGCCGAAGGCGGGGTGTTGAGCGCATCGGGTGCGGGCT
>NZ_JAHVAO010000003.1:0-269512 GCF_019264345.1 Marinobacter arenosus | reverse complement strand
GCGAACAGTACGTTCGTGCAGTCCGGCGTATGGAACCGGCCGGAAGGGTCGGACCTCACGGTTACAGGCTACACCATGACGTTGCCCTCGGGCACGCATCAGTACGGCACGCTGACGATTGGCGCCGGAGGGAAGATCAAAGTCTCGCCCTACAATGAAACCACCGAACAGGGTGGTCGTTTAACGCTAGACGTCAACGAATTGGTGGTGGCCGAAGGCGGGGTGTTGAGCGCATCGGGTGCGGGCTATGGCTTGGCGGAGGGCCAGCCCCAGTATGTAGGGGGTAGCCACGGCGGCCGGGGCGGTAATTACCGCAGCACCAGTGCATCGCTGCCGACACACGGGGCAATTGCCAGTCCGACGTCACTGGGTTATGGCGGTCGTTATGGCAATGTTGTCCGGGGTGGCGGTGCCTTGAAGATCCAGGCGTCTTCGGTGGACTTGTCCGGCACGATCACCAGCGCGGGCGGAGGTCAGTACTATGGCAGCGGTGCTGGTGGTTCCATCTGGCTGGAAGTGGGCACGCTGACGATCGGCGAGTCCGGTCGGATTGAAGCGGCTGGAGGGTTTGTCGATAACTCTAGCGATGGCGGCGGCGGTGGTGGCCGGATCCATGTGGCGTACGACAATGTAGCGGGGAATCTGGAGACTTCGGTTCGCGCACCTGGGGGTGGTCGTTATAACGATCAACGGTCGGGAGGTTCCGGTACGGTCTTGCTGGAAGACCGCACGGCGGGTACCCGGATTCTGGTGATCGACAACGGAAGTCGCCGCAATGGCAACGCCACAGAGCTCACGGCGCTGCCATCGGATCTGGATGAGATTCGTATCCGCAATGCAACCGTGACACTGGCCGTGGATGTGGCGCCCGATCTGGTGTTGGATAACAGCACGTTGTCGCAGGCAAGCAATTTGACGGTTCCCACTCTGGTACTTCAGAACACCAGCACCTGGGAACAATCCGGTTACGAGCTGACGATCACCGACAGTTATAGCTTTGAGAACAGTACCTTTGTTCAGTCGGGTCAGTGGAATCGGCCGGAAGGCGTAGAAGGCTTCAAGATTCTGAACGTTGGCGAGACCAGAACCTTCAAAACGATTCAATCTGCGATCGATGCCGCCAATGAAGGCGATGTGGTTCTGATCGACGCCGGTGTCTACGACGAAGGCGTACGCCTCGATAAGCTGGTCCACCTCAAAGGTAACAGTGAAAACCCTGCTGACGTCGTGATCAAGAAGCAAGGCGGAAGTTACTCTGAACCTCCTCACTATAGCCTCGCGGTAGCCGGCGGTACCATCGTATATGCCAATGAGGATGTGATTGTCGAAGGCCTGTCTATAGCCGGCAATCCCTCGCATGATTGGCACTCTGCGGTGCGATTCCCTAATCATAGGGGGAGCGTAATCTTCAATAAGGTGAGGATTCTGTCTTCAAGAAATCACCATACCCTTTATGGTTTGTCCACTCCTGGACGGGTCGAGTTCAGAAACTCCTATCTTGAGAGGGGTTACGCCACCTTCAACCGAATGAACGACGGTCAGATAGCTTTGAACAAAGTTGTCGCGCCTGCAGGAATCAGTTATTGGAGCAGTAGTGTAAGAGCTGCCCCCTCGGATTCCATTACTTCCGCGGCCGAGGGATATGGTCCGAGTTATGGGGAATGGTTGCTTAACCTTTCGGGCAATCCCAATGTTGCAAGCGTCAGCATTAATTCAGTCACAACTGAACTTGTGAATGAATTCGAAGTCAATTTTGAAGTTGCCATCGACCGACAGACCTTCGATGTCGACGATATTACGCTGACCGGTCCCAACGGCGCCGTCGGGATTAGTTCCGTAGACGCGATCTCCGGGCTCGACAAGAAGTATTTAGTCGTTCTGGATTCGACAATTTCTCAAGGCACCTATCAGCTTACAATCGGGCCAGACGTTCTTACCGTCGACGGTAAGGCGATGAACCACGATTTTGATGAAACAGGGGGCGAGCCCGAAGACGCCTATCGTTTCCAGTTCGAGATCACGGTTGATCAGCCTGATCCGCTGGTCCTTACTTCTCACAGCCCGGGGAGCGACGTCTTACTTGATAAGCGGTCAATACTCTTAACCGGTACAAGAGGGGACGAAGCGACAGCCATTCTGGTAAACGGTGAAGAGAAACTTGCGCTGGGACTGGGTTCCTGGGCTTTGGAACTACCGTTGTTGGAAGGCGCAAACGCACTCGAACTGGTCGCTGTGAATGCAGGTGGCATTTCCAGTGATCCGATTTCGCTCTCTGTTGATGTGGACTCGATAGCGCCGCAGGTCGATGGCCTCGATGCAACTGGCTATTTGTCCGAACCCCCAGCGTTGCTCAACTTGCGAACAAGCGACGGCGGCAGCGGTATCGACTTATCCGCATCGTCGTTAGAACTTCTGCGTGATGGAAGCACTGTTGAGGGTGTCATTTCCGAGAACAGCACTGGTATCGCCTTTACCCCACAAGCAACGTTGACTGACGGCAATTACAAACTGTCAGCAAGAGTCACAGATGCCCGAGGAAACTCATCGCCCAGCGAATCAACCTTCCACAATTTTGATTTTGTGGTCGACACTGTCGCGCCGTCTCCCGTGCAGTTGAGTGATTATCCTGCTGTCACGAGCATCAATGTACAGAGCTTTACCGGCACAATCGAAAGTGGTGCGGAACTGTTGGTCAATGTAGAGCCGATTGATGCAACGGTAGATGGCAATGCCTGGGAGTACTTGGTTCCGCTAGAGGTAGGCGAAAACCAAATCGTATTCACCCAGCGTGACCTAGCGGGTAACACGAGTAGCCCAACTGTGGCCACCATCCGTTATGACGACCTGAGTCCAGGCCCAGTAGTTATCTCTTCCGAGGTTGAAGGCGATGGTAAGACCATCCGGCTAGATTGGTCTGCTTACGATGAAGTCCAGAATGGCAACGACATCAAGCAATATCAGATCTTCGTCGAGCCGGCAGCATTCTCAACGGTTGACGGTAAGACACCCTTCGCAAACGTTACTGCTGGCACCAAAAACCATGAGCTGGTCAATCTGGAGCGCAACGTTAGGGTCCATTTGGCGGTTGTTGCCCAAGATCAGGCGGGCCTCCGTCTGAATGAGGTCACCAGTGTCGCACTGACCCCGGTGGATGTTATTGCACCTGAAGATGTGTCTTCACTGGAGGTGAGCTCCACGGCAACCAGCCTGAAACTGCGCTGGGCACCGGTTTCTGCGGATGATCTGGCCGGTTATCGAGTCTACATCGACAAACAGGGTACGGTGGAGTCTCAGGATCTTCCTGCGGATTCCGTCACGCTCGTTGATGGTGGCGTAGAGTTCCTCATAGAGGGGCTGGAGCCGGCCGCATCTTCTCCTGTTCGAGTTACAACTTATGATCAGGATGGAAATGAATCTTCTGGCGTCACTGATTCGGGCATTACCTTACTTGCGAATCCCGCTAATCTGACGCCCGAGCCGTTCAGCGGAAAGATTGAGCTGCAGTGGAGTGCAGTTGAGCCGTTCGATCTGATCAAGAATTACCGGATCTACCTCGGCACAACGGACTTCACCAGCGTTGCCGGTAAGCAGCCTGCGAAGGTTGTGGCACCGAGTACTCTGTCCACTGCCATTGCCGGCCTCCAAAACGGCACCACCTACCACGTGGCCGTCACCGCCGTGAACCTGTCCGGCGGGGAATCGACCGAGGTCTCTACCGTGTCGGTCACTCCGGAGGACGACCTCGTCGGCCCGAACATCAGCCGCATCACCTACTTCGATGGCACCACCGAAACGGAACTGGCGGATGGCACCACTCTCAAACGTACCGGCATGATCCGCGTTTACGCAGACGATCCATCCGGCATGAGCCGCGTGGAAGTTCTGGCGGGAACCGAAACTGTCGGTACCGACTATACCGCAGCGCCGGCTTACGAGATTCCCTGGAATCTGGTCGCCATTAATGACGGTCAGTACTCACTGACGGCCAAGGTGTTCGACACCCTGAGTAACGAGTCGGAACTGACGGTTAACGTCGAAGTGGCGCTTGAGCCACCGGCGGCGCCAGAGTTTGAAACACCGAAAGATGGCGCCGTTACCAACCAGCCGGTTGTCCGCTTCTCGGGGCAGGCCGAACCCACCTCCAAGGTACGGGTGTCCGTTAACGGTTCTTGGTTGGCCGATGAGTTCGTGGCCGATGCGGCGGGCCGGTTCTCCGGTGAACTGGACATCACCGAAGGAGAGAACGTCCTGCTCGCCGAAGCCGCCTACAGCAACCGGGGCGTCTATGGTGATTCAAGCGCTGCGCTGACCGTCACACTCGACAGCTCCGTGCCGGATGCGCCCCAGGGTGTGAATGCCCAGAGCAAACCCCTAGGCCAGATTGCCCTGTCCTGGTCCGCCGTTGAAAACGCTGCCGGCTACCACGTCTATCGGTCCTCCAGCGAGTTCACGGATCCGGCCATGGCCGAGCGCATCACCACACAGATGCTGCAGAAGACCACGTTCCAGGATCTGCCCGTCGATGATGGTGAGTACTACTACCGCGTGGTGAGTCTGAACGATCTGGGTACCGAGAGTGATCCATCCTCTGTGGCCAGTGCGGTCGCCGACAGCGTAGCGCCGCACGCCGTTGAAATCCGCATGACCCCGCAGGGCAGTTATGACGAAGGCACCGGCCGCATTGCCCCGGGGCAGGTGGATCTGGAAGTGGTCTTTAATGAGCCGCTGAAAACCACTCCGTACCTGGCGTTCACCGTGAGCGGCGGCCTGCCGATGGTGGCAACCCTGAACCGGGATTACTCGGACGACACCCTGTACACCGGCCAGTTCCAGATCGAGCCGACCAACAAGTCCGGAACCGCCATTGCCGTGCTCTCTGCACACGATGAGGTGGGCAACCGTGGCACGGAGGTGAAGGACGGTCAGAACTTCGTTGTCGACACCCAGGGCCCAGCCGTGGCGAAGCTGCAGATCAACCCGGGATCCCCTATCAAGAACGAAGCGGACGCTTCCGGCCTGGGCCAGGAAGTCGAGGTTGTACTCACGCTGTCTGACGAAGTCATGCCGGGTGAACTGCCCCAGTTGGTGCCGGTTGTGATTGGTGAGCAGGGCGAGGAAGTGATCAATGACTACGCCAGTGGCCTTGTCCTGACCAAAAACGGTGCCTCCCTGCCGGGTGCGCCGGTGTATACCGGCCGCTTCCGCCTGCCGCTGTCTGCAGGTCAAAACAGCAGTGGGGAGACGACGGCAGAAATCCTTTCCTTCCAGTACAGCGCCCGGGACGATCTCGGCAACGAGAGCACCAAGGTGCCCAACGATGCCGAGTTCCAGGTATACCAGGGCGAACTGCCACCTCTGGCAACACCCGCCGGTCTCACAGCAAGAGCCTTGCCGGGTGGCCGAGTAGAGCTGATCTGGAGTGACGTTGAAGGCGCCTCCGGCTACAAACTGTTCCGACAGGCCCCGGGTGAAACGGAACTCACGGAACTGACCGAGCTGAGCTATCCGGACACCATGCAGTACGTGGATGGTTCCTCCGTCGCGCTGACCGATGGCATCTACCAGTACGCCATCGCCAGCCTGCGTTCCCAGAACGGGGAAGTCGCGGAAAGTGCGCTTAGCCAGCCTGTGTATGTAACGGCCGATGGCACCGCGCCGGATGCACCGGAAAACCTCAGCCTGGAACTGAACGGTGCCGGTATTGTGGCTCGCTGGCAGCCGCCGGCCAGTGAAGCCCAGGATGGCTTGCTGAAGTACAACCTGTACCGGGTGGATCTGCCGGAAGGCTCGGCGCCGTCCTCCATGGAAGGCTACGCACCCCTGCAGAATGGCATCCCCGACATTATCGCCCTGGATTCACGCCCGTCCGCCACCGAGCATCTGTACCTGGTGACCGCGGTCGACCCGGCCGGCAACGAATCGGCGCCATCCAACGGCGAATACCTGAACGTCGACCTGCTGCCGGTCAGTGACCTGAGCATTGCTTTGGCTGACCAGGGTCGCCCGGCGCTGCAGTGGAATCACTCCAAATCGTCGGCGGTCGGCTTTGACGTCTACCGGGTGGATGGCTCCAACGCCGTCAAGCTGAACGACAGCCGCCTGAATGCCCGTAGCTTCGAGGATCTCGACTACAACGGTGGCAACCTGACCAGCGGTGCTCCGGCAGACCGGCTCTATCGTGTGGTGGCGGTTGACGACAACAACGTCAGCAGCGTGAATCACGATTTGCTGATGCCGGCGTTGAGCGTGTCCCTGCTGACTGACGACTCCGGGACCGTTCTGGATCGTGGCGTTATGAACCGCGTGATGTTCCGGGTGGTCAATGCTGGCGCCAGCACTGTGGTCCAGGCCCGCCTGAAAGCGACACTGATGGACAACGGCACGCCTCGTGAGCACTGGTCCGAGCGCTTCACTGTTGAGCCCGGCAGCTTCACCGACGTGCCGGTGGTCATCGGTGGTTACGACCAGTTGCCCACACTGACCGACATCGACACCCAGATTGTGGTTCAGCCCAAGCCGGGCCAGTCCGTGACCATCGAACAGCGTGAATCGGTGCAGATCGGCCAGTCTGGCCTGGTCGCCACGGTCCAGGCAGAGGAGTTTGTGCGTGGGGCGACCGGTAAGGTTCGCCTGAAACTGGAGAACCCGTCCGACGTTGAAACCGAACTGCTGCTGGCCACCAACAATGGCAAGGGCGATTCCAGTGAGGTTCGGCTGATCCTCAAAGATGGCGACGGCAACGTGCTCAGCCAGCAGGCCGTGCGCCAGGCAACGGGTAATGTGATCACCGTCAGCAATGGCGCCACAGTCGCGCGCATTCCGGCCAACGGCACGTTTACCTCGGGCGTGCTCGAGATTGCCGTGCCGTCCTCGGCACCGGATAACGTGACTGTGCACCTGGAAATCGATAAATTCCGCTACCACACCGGCCGTGACACCTACGTAGCGATCGAAGGCACCCGCGCCAGCAGCCCGGTCAGCCTGAAGGAAACGCCATACTACGGCGCGCTGGGCAACATCAGCCCGGCCACCGCGTTCGTGGGCGATACCGTGGAAATCGCCGGCCAGGCCATTGATCGTCAGGCCGAGGCACCGCTGGCCAACGTACCGCTGAACCTCGTGCTGACCACCCGTGGTTTCGAGCGGACCTTCCCGGTGTACACCAACAGCTCGGGCGATTTCGTGTACAAGTTCACCCCGGGCGCGTCGGAATCCGGTGAATACTCCGTGGCTGTACTGCACCCGAGCATGGTGGAGCGGCCGCAACACGGGACCTTCGTAGTCGAGGGCGCAGGCGTATCGCCAGCCAAGGCCCGCCTGACCATTCCGCGCAACTACCAATACGGCCTGGATATCAGAGTGCGGTCTGGCTACGCCACGCAGTTGAGCAACGTGCGCCTTGTCTACGCGCCGTCCACCGACAGCGAAGGCAATACGCTACCGGTACCGCAGGGCATGAGCTTTGACCTGGGGGCCACCAAGAACATTGGTGAGAACCAGACCACGTACTTCAAACTGAAGTTCTCCGGCGATGCCTCCGCGGCGGAAAACGGCACCCTGCGCTTCCATGTTCTGGCCGATAACCGGGCAGAACCCTTGGGCACCGTGGCGGTGGAGTATTTCCTCACCGAAGCCCAGCCCATCCTGCTGCCACAGCCGTCCATCGTGGATACCGGCGTTGGCCTGGGGCAGTCCCAGCAGGAAAGCATCACCGTGAAGAACACCGGTCTGGACAGCGCCAGAAACCTGTCCATCAGCCTGGTGAACGAAACCGGTGGCGCGGCGCCTTCTTGGTTCCGCCTGCTGACACCGGCCAACCTGTCAGCCCTGGCGGTCGGAGAGCAAACCGAAATTCAGATAGCGGCAGCGCCAGATGCTTCGGTGCCCGTGGGCGATTACCTGTTCAAGGTGCGCATCACTGCGGACAATTTGGAGCCCATGGACGTGCCGGTACTGGTGGCCGCCACCGATTCGGACACCGGGGAAGTCTTCTTCCACACCGTGGACATCTACACCGCCACCCTGGATGAAAACATGGAACCGATTCCGGGCCTCGGCAACGTGAAGATCAAACTTCAGAACACCGAGGTACTGTCGGAAGTTTACGAGCTGACGACTGACGTCGATGGCTTCGGCGAACTGACGGACATCCCGGTTGGCCGCTACAGCTTCCGCGCATCGGCGTTTGATCACGAATCCGTATCCGGCCACCTGTGGGTGAAGGCAGGGGTCACCACCCAGGAACAGATCTTCCTGATGAACCAGCTCATCAATGTGGAGTTCTCGGTCACCGAGATCACCCTGGAAGATCGCTACGACATCGTGCTGGATGCCACCTACGAAACCAACGTTCCGGCCCCGGTGGTCCTGTTCGAGCCCATGTCCGTGAACCTGCCCATGCTCAAGAAGGGCGAGGTCTTCCAGGGTGAGTTCACCCTCACCAACCACGGCCTGATCGAAGCCTACGACGTTCAAACCACCCTGCCCACCGGGGACGAGTACGCCCGCTTCGATTACCTGACGGATATTCCGGATGTTCTGTCCCCGGGGCAGGTGGTGCGCGTGCCGTACCGCATTGTGGCCCTGCAGGACTTTGAGCCCAGCGGTGATGGCACGGCAACCGGTGGCGGCTGTTTGCGGCGCAGTTACCGGGCGGTTTCAACCTACAGCGCTCAGTGTGCCGTGGGCTCCACGATTGATGGCTCAGCAACCATGCTCTGGAACGCGACTAGCGGCGATTCGTGTAGCGGAGGCAGTACTGGTGGGCTTGGCGGAGGCTACTTCGGTGGTGGCTATTACGGTGGTAGCGGCGGCGGTACGAACTACTCGCCTGCGCCCAGCTCCATTGCGGTGGATGAGCAGTTCTGTCCGGAAGATTGCGAAACCTGCTGCGGCGGGGGCAGTGGTGGCTCAGGTAGCGGATTTGGAGGCTCGGGTGGCGGCTTTAACCCTGCGCCGGGATTGGGGACAGCAACTGGCGTTCCGCAGGGGGGGTTCTGGTGAAAGCGCCCACAACCACAGTATTTTCAAAGACCAGCGCAAGGATGACGGAAGTAATGTCCTCATTGAAACAGACTAAATCATCAAGAAGTCACGCTTACGTATCGTCGTCAGTAGTGCGTTGGTTCATGACTCTGGCGCTTATGGTGGTCAGTGTCACCGTCCAATCAGCGCCGGGCATTGAGACCATTCAGCAATCGCCCGCAACCAAGCGCATTGGGCTGGATGCTCACTACGTCGACCTGCGCATTGCCAGCTTCGGTGACAATATCGCGATTTCTCGCGAATGGATTGATGGGGAGTGGGTCTGGAATAAGCAGTGGAAAGATGTCACCAGTCAAAAGAGTCAGACGTCTGGGGGAGGGGGCTCCGGTGATGGCGTGGGAATGGTCATGCCAGATCCGGTTTTCTGGTTTCAAGGTCACGATGAAATCGAAAGGTACAAGGCTCAGTTTGAACGAGTGTCGGGTGATGGGGCCACATTCGTTTTCCGGGGCGGCAATGAAATACAGGGAGAGTACTTTGAGCTAACGCAGGATTCGTTCACATGGCGGGACAGTTCCGGAAACTGGATACGGTATACACCCGAAAATCCGGACCAAAAGCAGGAATACGGTGGGCCGGCAATGGCTGGCCATATCCACAGCTATGGCACGGAACTTTATACCAACACCTTCACCCTGGATGACCAGAAACGCATCAAGGAACTGCGGGATAATTTAGGCAATCTGCTGCTCACGTTTGAATACCTTGGCACAACGGATTTGCCAGCTCGAATCGAGGACTACTCCGGCAGAGCGGTTTCCTACACCTACAACAGTGAGAACCAACTGGTCGAAGTCAACGACGTTCGCGGTCAAACCTGGTCCTACGCCTACACGGACAAAGGAAAGATAGCCAGCCTGACCGACCCGAATGGTAACGTCACCAAGTATGTTTATACGCAAAACAGCGCCACGGAGGTGACGGCAGATCAACTGGAAACCAAGTACACCTACCGCTACGACAAGGCCGAAGACCAATTCTTCCGAACGATTCTGGAACCGGACGGAGCTGTCCGTGAGAGCATCTATAACAACCGGCCGGCGAACGATTCCGAGCCCCAATATCAGCTCTCGGTCAATGGTGATGTGGTTTCCCAGCGTTTCGGTAGTCAGTCAAATCCCCGTTATGTGAACGAAGCCGGAGAGGAAACGGTTTACGAAAAAAATCACCTCGGCCAAACAACGAAAGTAGTCCACCCGGATGGCACTACCGAATCCTGGGAATACTCGGCTGATGGCCGCTTCCTGAGGGCGTATGTCAACCAAGTGGGCACGCGAACTGAATGGGACTATGACAACAAGGGGCGTGTCACCGAGGTTCGCAGAGCAACCGGCATGCCAGAGCAGCAAACTATCCGTTACAGTTACCCGGATCTTCTGACACGTATCACCACTCATATGGGTGATGCATACACAGGCGATGCAATCACTACCGAGAAGTTCGATCAGTACGGCAATGTCATCCAGTTCACGGATGCGGAGGGCAATACAACTACCTACACCCATAACGTATTGGGGCAGATCCTGACTGAAACCACGCCTTCTGGAGCTGTGTATACCTACGAATACGACAGTGCGGGTAACCTGACCAAAGAGATTGATCCTCTCAATCGAGTCACTGCGTTCACCTACGATTCTGCAGGTAATCAAACTTCAATTACCTGGCCGAATCAGGCAGTTACCACATACGGCTACAACGTCCTCAACCAGCAAGTAACAGTCACAAATGCACTCAATCAAACCACCGAAATGGTCTTTGACCGAAAGGCAAGAAAGTTAACGGTAAAAGACGCTCGAGACTCTGCTGCAACCGTGAGCATGAATGCCCGAGGCGTACCTAAAGTGATCGAAGACGCCAACGGTAACGTGACTGAGCAAACCTATGAGAACGGGCGGCTGGTTTATACTCAATACCCCACCTTCAAACAGAGCTTCGACTACAGCACAGGTTCCCGCCCTAAGGCGGTGACCAACCACTTCGATGGCCAAGAAGCCGTTACCCAGCTCCAGGTCAATCCTTTGGGGCAGGTGGAAACGCAAATTGATGCTAACAAAAATCCAGAATATAAGGAATACGATGCACTTGGTCGGTTGATCAGGATCACCGACGCGACTGGTGGTATCACCCGTCTGACCTACGATGTTCACGGAAACTTGGTGCAGGTTACTGATCCGGAGAACCGCAGCACTTGGTTTGAGTACAATCGGAACGGCCAGGTGGTTGCTGAAGAGAACAAGCCAAGCTCAACTGACGTCATGCGCCGTACTTACAAGTATGATAGCGACGGTAACCTGCGTGCCGATATGACACCGGATGGCCAGAAGACGGTTTACACATACAACACGGTAGGGGAACTGGTTAGGATCGATTTGTATCCAGACGAAACTTCAAACACTCCCGCGCGGTCCATCAGGTTGGCCCAAAACGCTTTGGGTCAGATGGTCTCTTATGACGATGGTGAGACTTCTGGGAGCTACACCTACGATAGTCTTGGCCGGTTATTAACGGCTACAACAGACTACGGCCCGTTTTCGAAAAGTTTCGGCTATACCTACGACGCCGCCGGTAACGTCTCCACATACACCAACCCAGAGGGCATAACATACAGTTACAGGTACGATGCGAATGGCCAGGTAACTAACATTGATATCCCGGGCTCCGGCCAAGTGAGCTTTTCGGACTATCAGTGGAACCGTCCCACCCAAATCACTTTGCCCGGCGGCAGCATGATCCAGCGCCAGTACGACGGCCTTCAGCGCATGGAATCCAACACGCTGCTGGATCCGGCTCAAAGCGCCTTGATGAGTGCGCTCTACGGGTACGATCCGGTGGGCAATATTCTGAGCCAGACAGGCCAGGACGGCGACACCCTCTATGGCTACGACGACCTGTACCACCTGATCAGCGCTGATTACGCCGCCGCCAACGATGAGAGCTTTGACTACGACGGCGTCGGCAACCGCACCAGCTACAACGGCGACACCAGCTGGCAGTACAATGATGCCAACCAGCTTTATCAACAGAAAGACACCACGTATGAGTACAGCCCCAACGGCCATCTCACGAAAAAGGTGGAGAACGGACAGGTCACCCTTTATTTCTACAGCGCCCAAGAACGCCTCATAAGGGTAGAAAATGGCGCTGGCGATGTTATTGCCCGTTATGGGTATAACCTAATAGGCCTTCGGCTTTGGAAAGAAGTTAATGGCACCCGAACTTACTTCCTCTACAACACATCGGGGCTAGTAGGTGAGTACGACTCTGCCGGTAACCTGATGACGGAGTATCAGTACCTACCGAAGAGTACTTGGATGACCAATCCTTTGTTTCAGCGCCACAGCGGGCTGATCCATTTTTATCTGAATGATCACTCAGGTACGCCACAAAAGTTGATTGCTGCTTCTGGAGAGGTGGTATGGGCTGCCAATTATGAGGCCTTTGGTGCAGCTTTCATTACGAAGGAAAGTGTTCGCAATAACTTGCGGTCCTCAGGGCAGTATTATGACCAAGAGACCGGTTTGTACCACAATTATTTCAGAGACTACGATCCTGAGATTGGACGGTATATACAGTCAGATCCTGTTGGGCTTTCAGGCGGATTAAATAGATATGTTTATGGTTACTCGAACCCTATAAGGTTTAGTGATCCATATGGGTTGTTTTCAATGGATCCCGTTTTTAAATTCGTGCACGATTCAACTGGCTGGGAGCCGGATCAGTCAACCGTCGATGCTGCTGCTGGATTCGGGGATGGAATTTCATTCGGGATTACGTCTGGCATTCGCGATGCGCTTGATATAAATGGCGGAGTAAATTTTTGTTCTTCTGCTTACCAAGGATCGTATATAGCCGGAGGTGCAATGTTAGGAGGAATTGGGGGCGGGGTTATAGCTGCGGCTCGTTCTGCCAGGGTTGCCTATAATAATGGGTTGCGCAGTGCTATGAATTCTGTGCGCACGCGATTTGATGCTTGGTCGCTTCGAAGACAATTAGGTCATCAACTTAAGCTAAGAACACCATTCCCTATTCGGTGGGGAATATATCTTCGCAATATTTATAAATCTGGAGACCGGCTTGGCCCTGGTTTTGATCGAGTCTCACATAAGTCGATAGTTGAAATTCTTACAGACACTAACAAGGTTGCTAATGGTTTGATGAAATTGCCGAGTAAAGGTCTTCCGGCCGCTGGGGCTGCCGCCGGAGCTGCTGCCGGGGCGGCTGGAGCTGGTTTGTGCGAGTGCGAATCATGAATATGAAACTATTAACGCGGTATGGAAGTTTCGCTGTTCCAGTTCGCATGGTTGTATATGATAGTACTAAAAAGAAAGTCCATAAATATGTGTTTTCGTGGGATAAGTTTTACGAGGGTGTCAGTGTGGATGGCGTATACCAGAGGGTAAACGGTGTTCCATTTTTTCTATATGTTGGAGACTCTGGTTATTATGAGCTGGATTGGCCGAATGGGAAGGTGGTTCTGGATGAAGGTGTAACTGTAAGAGTGCGTAAATTTTTCTTGTTTGAAAAGATTGAGATCATCCGATCCGGGCGTGTGGATTTTTCATTTTCATATAATTTTAAGATTTCGTATCTTTTTATAATTCCTTTGATTCTTGATCTGTTTGGAGAGGACTGGAATATAGGCATATTTAGTGACGTTGTTTCCGTCACTAAATTAAATTTAGGTGGGCTCGATGAGTAATTTCAGCATCAAACTAAAGCCTGCTAAGTACATTCGTATTGTCTCCGTAGAAAAGATGTAAAAGGAAGCGGTAAGCATGAAGTGGATGCGAGTAGTAGGAGTCTGGTGGTTCGCATGGACGGCGTTGTTCGCAGCCCAGGTTCATGCTCAGGAATCGTTGTGTGCCGTGGTGAAAATCGAAATCGCCCAGGAACTCACCCTGGAGCGGCAGGCGTTTGAAGCCAATATGCGCATTACCAACAGCCTGGATTCCATGCCGTTGGAAAACATCAACATCAACATTGAGTTCGAGGATAGCGACGGCAACACCGTGGTGGCTTCCTCGAACCCCAGCCACAGCTCTGCGGCGTTCTTTATTTCCCTCGATGCCCACAACAACATCAGCTCCCTGAGCGAGGGTGACGATGGCGCGATTACCGATGGCGTGATCGACCCCACCGAAGTGGGCGAGCTGCGCTGGCTGATCGTGCCGACGGTGGGCGCGGGCGGCGATGACGGCGCAGGCCGTCTGTATTACGTGGGTGCCAGCCTGTCCTTTACCTACGGTGGCGAAAGCCAGACCATTGAAGTGGCGCCCGACACCATCGTGGTCAAACCCCAGCCCAACCTTGTATTGGATTACTTCCTGCCCTCCGAAGTGAATGGCGACAACCCTTTTACCTCTGAAATCGAGCCGGTGGAGCCCTACAACCTAGGCGTGCGCGTGGCCAACACCGGCAGCGGTGCCTCCTACGGTGTGAAGATTGAGTCGGCCCAGCCCAAGATTGTGGAAAACGAACGGGGCCTGCTGGTGGATTTCCTGATTACCGGCAGCTTTGTGGATGATGCGCCGGCGAACAAGACCCTGCTGCTCAATTTCGGCACCATCCCCGCCCAGTCCAACACCACCGGGCGCTGGATCATGGAAACCTCGCTGACGGGACGCTTTACCGAATTCAATGCCTCGTTTACCCACGCCGATGAATTCGGCGGTGAGCTCACCTCCGTGATCGAAGCGGTCAACAGCCACTTCCTGCTGCATGATGTAACCGTGGATCTGCCGGGTCGGGATGCCGTTCGGGATTTCCTGGCGCAGGATGGCACTTCGGTGCGTGTCTACGAATCCGAACACACCGGCACCAATCAGCCGGATTGCAGTGACTGCCTGGCGGTTACATCCCTAGCTGGTTCATTGGGCAGCGCGGTTACGGGCGGCTCCGGTATCAACCGCACGCTCTCCATCACCGCCACGTCCGGCCCGGTGCATATCAAGGTGACCGACCCGTACGAGGGCAGCGAATCGCTGACCAGCGTGGTGCGTTCGGATGGCAAGGTGCTCAGCCCGACCAATTACTGGCTGTCCAAAACCATTCAGGACGACAAGATTCATTACGATTACTTCCTGAACGTGTTCGACACCACCGGGGGCAGCAGCTACACACTTACCTTCGGTGGCCAGTTGAAGGCCAACGAGCCACCGGTGATCCAGCATATCGCCAACTACACCACCTATGAAACCGGGCAGGTGGGTTTCCTGGTGCAGGCCAGTGACCCCAACAAAACCACACCCAGCCTGTCAGCCCTGAACCTGCCAGCGGGTGCCACCTTCCAGGACAAAGGCAACGGCCAGGGTGTACTGAGCTGGTTCCCGCAGGTGGGCCAGGCGGGTACCTATGTGCTGGAATTCAGTGCGTCTGACGGCGAACTGTCGGCCAACCAGACCGCCAAGGTGGTGGTGTTCCCGGACACTGACCGGGACGGCGACGGCATGGATGACGCCTGGGAGATTGAACACTTTGGCGACCTGAGCCGGGATGGCACTGGGGATTTTGACGGTGATGGCATTACCGACAAGGATGAGTTCCTGCGCGACGCCGACCCCACCGTGGCTGAGCTGGCACCGGCGGAACCGCAGTTGTCCACACCGGCCTACGGCGCGGAAGTCACCAGCTTGATGCCAACCCTCCAGGTCACCAATGGTGCCCACGATGCCAACATTGGCAGCGTGGATTACACCTTCGAAGTGTACGAAGACGAAAGCATGACCCGGCAGGTTGTTGTGGCCACCGGAGTGCCCGAAGGGGAGGGCACCACCGAGGTCGTGATCGGCAGTGGCAGTTATTCAGGCGGGACACTGAACGACAATACCGAATACTTCTGGCGGGCTAACGCCCGCACCGCGGCTGGCGCCAGCGAGTGGGTGAATGGCCGGTTCTTCGTGAACACCGCGAACGATGCTCCGGCGGCGTTTACCGTTAGCAAACCGTCGGACCAGACGCTGGTGGACACCCTGACCCCGACGCTGGTCACCAACAACAGTGCGGATATCGATGGCGATGCCCTGACGTACCAGTTCCAGGTGTTCGCCGAGGACGATGCGGACTTCACCAACCCGGTGGCGCAGGTCAGTGGCCTGGCCCAGGGCGAGCAAGGGCAAACCGCCTGGACGGTGTCCACCCCGCTGATCAACGGCCAGCTGTATTTCTGGATTGCCGTGGCCACCGACGAGCACGGTGCCAGCAAGGTGTCCGAACCGGCCACCTTCATTGTGTCCACCTCCAACCTGGCACCGGGTGCGCCGACGGTGGTTTCGCCGATGGAAGGCGAGGTGGTGATGGGCAACGGCGCCACCCTGGTGGTGGGCAACGCCCGGGACCCGGAGCGCCGCAGCCTGGACTACTGGTTCGAAATTGATGAAGTGAACACCTTTGACAGCCCGGCCCTGCAAACCTCTGGCACCGTGGCCGAGGGCGTGAACGGTGAAACCTCCTGGTCGGCTACCGGCTTGCGGGAAGGGCAGCGCTATTACTGGCGCGCCAAGGCCGATGACGGCTCCGCCCAGGGTCCCTGGGTAACGGCCAGCTTCACCATGTACATCGATGCACAGCCGCCTGGCACACCGACCTTGGACAACCCGGCCGATCAGGCCTGGGTGGAAGTGCTTAGCCCAGCCCTGTCGGTACATCCGGTAATCGATCCCAACGGCGATGCGGTGTCCTACGAGTTCGAGCTGTATCAGGACGAGCTGCTGGAAACATCCGTGGCTAACGCGGTGGTAGACGACCAAGCCTGGACCGTCCCGGCTCCCCTGCAGAACCACCAGTATTACTATTGGCGTGGCCGGGCAGTGGACGCCGGTGGCCTGGCCAGTGGCTGGTCCTCGGTTCAGCGGTTCTTCACCAACAAGGACGGCATCGACGATGCGCCGACCCTGAGCTTTGTGCTGCCGGAAACCAATGTGGACACCTACGGCGGCAACATCGAGATTCAGTGGGTCGATCAGGACCCGGACAGCGATGCCCGCATCAGCCTGTACTACAACGACACCAACCTGATTGTGGCGGACCTGGCCGAAAGTGCTGAGGGCGAGGGTGACCGTTACAGCTGGAACATCGACAGCCTGCCCGTCGGCACTTATGCACTGTCTGCGGTGATTGAAGACAACACCAGTTCGGTGCGTGTGGATGCCTGCTGTGTGATTCGCAAATCCGACCGGGAAATCGCCGCTCGTGTTACTCCGGTCACCGAGGCGGTGACGGACGAATACGGCGTGACCGATGCGGAATTCGACGTGGTCCTGGATGACGCGCCGCGCGCCGGAACCTCGGTGCTGCTCAACCTGTCGGTGTCCGATGCCGGCGAGGGTCGGATTCTGAACGAGCAGGCGTACCTGGAATTCACCCCGGATAACTGGTCCGTACCCCGGAAGGTCTGGGTGCGCGGCCAGGACGACTGCGAGATTGATGGCCCGGCCAGCTACCGCCTGCAGTTTTCCCCGGCGGTCAGTGCCGACCCCACTTACGAGGGCACACTGACCCCGGCGGTGGAGATCGTGAACCGGGATAACGAGTCAGTGGGGCAGAGCCTGTTTATCTGCTCCTATGAGTTGCTGAGCCAGCAGGCCGATGGCGGCAGTGTGCGCTACCAGTACCGGGCCCGCTTGAAGAACACCGGCCTGGGCATCCGCTCCGCCTCTGCTCAGGGACAGTCGCTGTCTCAGGAGCTGACTCTGGTGTCCGGTTCGTCCCTGAGTTTCCCGGCGGTTGGTCAGGGCAGCAGTGCCTGGAGTGAGGGCAGTGTGACCGTGACGGCCCCCGCAGGCGTCACGCCGAATCTGGCGGCCCTGGACTGGACGATTCAGGGCGAGGCACCGAGCATTGTGTCTTCCGCACCGGGCGAGGCGATGGATGGCCAGGAATACACCTATCAGGTG
This sequence comes from Marinobacter arenosus, assembly GCF_019264345.1. NCBI lineage: Bacteria > Pseudomonadati > Pseudomonadota > Gammaproteobacteria > Pseudomonadales > Marinobacteraceae > Marinobacter > Marinobacter arenosus. The sequence goes on along the minus strand of NZ_JAHVAO010000003.1, from coordinate 251,576 downwards.
ATTGCCAGCGGCCAGCCCGGTGATGTGTTTACCTTCACGCTGCTGGATGCACCGGAGGGCATGACCGTTGATCCAGCCACTGGCCTGATTCAGTGGGTTCCGGATATGGATCAGCAGGGCCGTCATACGGTGGTGGTCGAGGTTCGGGACCAGCTGGGGGGTGTCAGCCAACAGACGTTCGTGGTGGATGTGTCTCCCAACGGGTCCATTGCCCGGGTCTATACGGTGGATCCGTCACCGGACGCCACCGCCGATTTCCGCAGCCTGGCGGATGCGGTCGCCGCGTTGCCGGAAACCTTTGTTCGGCCGATTGTGATTCGTGCCCGCTCAAGCTCCGGCGCGGTGGATACCAACCCCGTCCGCATTGATAACGCGGGCACCAGTGCCGAGATGCCGTTGTCGATCATCCTTGAAGGTGGTTATCAGCTGACCGTGGATGCGGCCGCCCCAGGTGCCCGTGCCATCTCCCTAGCGGTTCCTCACGTGAGTCTTGCCGGTGAAGGTGGGCGGATCATCATCCGCAATAACGGGTTCGATGAAACCGTGGCCGTGGAGGTGACCGGCGGTGCCGAGGCCTCGGAGGTGTTCGTGGACCGCCTGACCGTTCAGGGTGACATCTCCGGATCACCGGCCCGCTCGGCGGGGATTCTGGTGCACAATGCCCTCTCCACGGTGGTGGTTCGCAATAACGAAGTGAGCGGCTTTACAGCTCAAACGGGAGGCTACGGCCTGTCGCTCAGTGGTCGTACCTTTGCCTACAACAACACGCTGGTGAACAACCACGTGGGCGTCGCAGTGAATGGCGCAACCGGTGCGCTGTGGAATAACCTCTCGGTGAACAATGAGCGGGATTACCTGGCCGGGTCGGGCGAGTGGCCGGCCGGCGGCAATAACCTGAGCCTGGACGCCACCAGCCCGCAGGAAAACTTCCGCGAGAGCACCGTTGAATTTGTCGATGCGCAGAACGGTAACTACGAGCTGGCGCCGTGGGATACTTCTGCGGTGGGTCAGGGCGTGGATCTGAGCGCTATCAGTCAGTACCCGTTTGCCGTTGACCTGCGCATGGAGCCCCGCCAGTCGCCATGGGACATCGGTGCCCATACGGTCGGCGAAGTATCCAACTGGCCGCCGTTTATTGACAGTGATGCGGTCACATTGGTGGAGCAGGGTGATACCTACGAGTATGCGGTGGTGGCCACCGATAACGATGGCGATACCTTAACTTATGCTCTGGATAACGCTCCCCAGGGCATGACCATTGACGCTGCTTCCGGTGTTATCAAGTGGCAGCCGTCGGATTCTCAGGTAGGCGACTACCCGGTGACCATTGAGGTATCGGATGGCCGCGGTGGTATGGCCACCCAAACCTTCGAGCTGATTGTGTCCCCCGCAGGCAGTAATGGTGCGCGGCTGGTGACGGTGAACACCGATCCGGCGGCCGGTGCCGATTACACCAGCCTGCAGGCGGCGCTGGCTGCTGAGGCGGGTGACATGGCCTATCCGCTTCTGTTCCGGGCGCAGGCTTCAACGGGACTGGCGGATACCACGCCGGTGGTGATTGATGGTTTCAACGCCAGCGCCGACAAGCCAATCACGATTGTGTTGGAGACCGGCTATCAGCTACAGGTTGATGCACTGGAAAACGGTGTGTACGGCATTCGCATCCGCGACAACCACGTGACCGTTCGCGGCACCGGTGGCAGCATCTGGGTGCGCAATAACGGCTACGATGCGGTGGGCGGCCTGATCGTTGAGCAGCAGGACCCGGGTTCAACGGTGGTGCTGGATGCGCTTCGCATCGCTGGCACGGTGACCGGTGATCCGGCCCGGGGTAGTGGCATCGAGGCCGCCGATCCGGATGCGGTGTATGTCCTGCGCAACAACATCGTGACCGGCTTTGTTGGAACTTACGTCAACCACGGTATTCATACCGCTGGCCCGGCGTTTGTGTACAACAATACCCTTGTCGGAAACCGTATTGGCTTGCGTATCGAGCACGCCAGTTCACAGGTCTTTAACAATCTGGCGGTCAACAATCAGACCGACTACGTGTCCTGGGCCAATGCCTGGGCCGTCACAGGCAACAACGTCAGCTCTGACGCCACCAGCCCGGACGATGCGTTCCGCAACCGAGACGTGGTCTTCGTCGATGCCGGTGCCAACAACTTCGCTCTGGCTCCTTGGGATGCCGGTGCGTTGGGGCAGGCCGTGAATCTCTCCGTTGCCGATCATTATCCCTTCAACGTGGATGCCACTGGCGCGCAGCGTCAGAACCCCTGGGATGCCGGCGCGTTGATGGTGGGTGAGGTGAACAACTGGCCGCCGTTCATTGTCTCAGAGCCTAAAACCGAGGCGCGAACCAAGAAGCTGTATAGCTACACGGTAACGGCGGAAGATCACGACGGTGATAGCCTGATTTACTCCCTTGTTTCGGCACCGTCTGGAATGGTGATCGACTCAAGTAGTGGGGTGATCAACTGGACGCCAACGAAGAGCCAGTCAGGCACCTTTGAGGTGGTCGTACTGGTTGAAGATGGGTTTGGTGGTCGTGATCAGCAAAGCTTCAGCGTAGACGTCGCGAAGACCGGACCAAATCCGGGCAGTGTTTTCGATCTGGGGAACTTCTTCGATTGGCTGGCCGAAAAGCTTCGGGATCGATTGTCGAAATTTAGTTGGTTCTGAAGCTGAGGGGCTCAACTATGCTGGTTGGGCTTGGACCTGATCTCTGACGAAACAGACTGCACTCTGCCTGCAAGAAATCCAGCAGAGTGCAGTCTCTCCGGCTGCTTTACTTCTTCAGCCCCATCTCCTCAATCGATATCTCCCGCATCTTGAACTTCTGGATCTTCCCGGTGACGGTCATCGGAAATTCATCCACGAACTTGTAGTTCTTCGGGATCTTGAAGTGGGCGATCTGGCCTTTGCAGAAAGCGATCAGATCCTCGGCATCGACCGGGTCGGCTTCCGGGCGCAGCTTCACCCAGGCGATCAGTTCCTCGCCGTACTTCTCATCGGGAATGCCGGTAACCTGGACTTCCTCGATGGCCGGGTGGGTGTACAGGAACTCTTCGATCTCTTTCGGGTAGATGTTCTCACCGCCGCGGATCACCATGTCCTTGATACGGCCAACGATCTGGATGTAGCCGTCCTCGTCCATGGTGGCCAGGTCGCCGGTGTGCATCCAGCCGGCGTCGTCGATGGCCTCGCGGGTTTTCTCTTCGTTGTTCCAGTACTTCAGCATCACGCTGTAGCCCCGGGTGCAGAGTTCACCGATCTCACCCCGTGGCACCACGTTGCCGGAGCCGGGATCGACGATCTTGGTTTCCAGGTGCGGCTGGGTACGGCCCACGGTGGTGACCTGCTTCTCGAACGGGTCGAGGGAGCTGGTCTGGGTGGACACCGGGCTGGTCTCGGTCATGCCGTAGGCAATCTGGACCTCTTTCATGTTCATCTTGCCGTTGACCTGCTTCATCACCTCGGCCGGGCAGATGGAGCCGGCCATGATGCCGGTGCGCAGGGAGGAGAGGTCGTAGGTTTCGAATTCCGGGTCCGCCAGTTCGGCAATGAACATGGTGGGTACGCCATACAGCGCCGTCGCTTTCTCCTGGTGAACCGCCTTTAGCACCGACTTGGGCTCAAACCCCTCATCCGGATAGATCATGGTGGAGCCGTGAGTGATGCAGCCGAGGTTGCCCATCACCATGCCGAAGCAGTGGTACAGCGGCACCGGAATCACCAGGCGGTCTTTCTCGGTGAACAGCTGGCTCTCCGCCACAAAATAGCCGTTGTTCAGAATGTTGTGGTGGGTGAGGGTGGCGCCCTTGGGGTTGCCGGTGGTGCCGGAGGTGAACTGGATGTTGATCGGATCGTCGAACTGCAGTTTGGCCTGAACCTTGTCCAGTTCGTCCTGGCTGACGTCGCTGCCGAATTGGACGAACTCGTTCCAGGTCCACATGCCGTCGTGCTTGTCGGCATCCAGGTTGATCACTGCACGCAGGTCCTGGAGACGCCGGGCCTTGAGCTTGCCGGGCTGGCTGGCTTTCAGTTCCGGCGCCAGGTCGTAGAGGGTCTGGCGGTAATCAGACGCCTTGAAGCTGTCCGCGGTCACCAACACGCTGATGCCCGCCAGGTTCATGGCGTATTCGAGTTCGTGCATGCCATAGGCCGGGTTGATGTTCACCAGGATGGCGCCGACTTTCGCGGTGGCGAACTGGGTCACCGTCCATTCATAGCGGTTCGGGGACCAGATGCCCACCCGGTCGCCACGCTTCACGCCAATGGCCATGAAGGCACGGGCGGCCTCGTTCACTTTCTCGACGAATTCCTTGTACGTCCAGCGAATGTCCTGGTGCAGGCACACCAGGGCTTCGGTGTCCGGGTACTTCTCGGCGGTACGGTCCAGCATCTCGCCGATGGTCATGCCCAGCAGCGGTGTCTCTGACGTGCCGCTGGTGTAGCTTGGAAGAGTCATGCTCATGGTCTCTGCCTCCATTGTTTTTGTAGTCGAGGGCAAGCAGGGTGAACCCCGCTAGCGACTCTGGCTGTGATATTCAGGGTTGGGTTGCATATCGCTGGCAATCGCCACGCGATTGGACATGTTGTAAAACCCGACCAGGTTGCTCAGGTCCCAGATCGCGCGGTCACTGAGACCGGCGTCGCGCAGGGCCTGGATGTCCTCTTCCGTGACCGTTGCCGGTGAGCGGGTGAGGTGGGATGCGAAATCCAGCATCGCGCGCTGGCGCTGGTCCAGCTTGGCGCTGCGGTAGTTCATCACCATGTGCTCGCCCAGCGTTGGATCGCCACTGAGTACCCGCACGGCGGCGCCATGCGCCACCAGGCAGTAGAAGCACTTGTTCTCGGATGAGACCACCACGGCGACCATTTCCCGCTCCAGCTTGCTGAGCTCGCCTTCGCCCAGCATCAGCTCGTTGTACAGGCGGGTGAAGCCTTCGAGTTGTTTCAGGTTCTGGCTGTAAGCCGTGAGCACGTTCGGAATCATGCCCAGCTTTTCCTGACAGATCTGGAAGTACTTCTGGGTATCTTCCGGCATGTCGGAAATCTCGGGGATCGGGAGATCCAGGGCAACGACGTTTTTGTTCTGGTTCATGTCGAATCCTTTTCGTTTCAGCAGTTGCCGCCGAGGGCCTGGCCCACTTTTGAGCCGTTGTGACGCTTGAGCTGGCCGCTGATCCAGTTGCCGGTGGCAACGAGCCGGTTCAGGTCCACGCCGGTGTCGATGCCGAGGCCGTTTAGCAGGTATAGCACGTCTTCCGTGGCGACGTTGCCGGAGGCGCCCTTGGCGTAGGGGCAGCCGCCGAGGCCGGCCACCGAGGCGTCGATCACCGCGACCCCTTCCTCCAGTACCGCGTAGAGGTTGGCCAGGGCCTGGCCGTAAGTGTCGTGGAAGTGGGCGGCCAGGCGCTCAACCGGAACGTGCTTGGCGACGGCCTCCAGCATGCGCTTGGCTTTCAGCGGCGTACCCACGCCGATGGTGTCGCCCAGGGAGACCTCGTAGCAGCCCATGTCGGCCAGGTCTTTGGCGACTTTGGCCACCTGTTCCGGGGCGATGTCGCCCTCGTAGGGGCAGCCCAGAACCGTCGAGACATACCCCCGCACGGGAATGTTGTGCTTGTTCGCCGCTTCCATCACCGGCAGGAAGCGCTCGAGGCTCTCGGCGATGGAGCAGTTGATGTTCTTCTGGCTGAACGACTCGGAAGCGGCGCCGAACACCGCCACTTCGTCCACCCCGGCCTCCAGGGCGTTCTCGAAGCCCCGGAGGTTCGGCGTCAGCACCGAATAGCGCACACCGGCCTTGCGCTTGATGCCGGCCATGACCTTGGCGGCGTCGCCCATCTGCGGCACCCACTTGGGGGAGACGAAGCTGGCAGACTCGATGTGGGTCAGGCCGCAGTCGGCCAGCCGGTCGATCAGCCCGGTTTTAACCCGGGTTGCGATGACCGGGCCCGGCTCGTTCTGCAGCCCGTCCCGCGGGCTCATCTCGACCAGGCGAACCTGTTTGGGAAAGGCCATTACTGTGCCTCCTCTTCGCTCACCTCGATGGCAATCAGCTCGGCACCTTCGGAGACCTGGTCACCTTCGCCGAAGAAGATCTCGCTCACCACGCCGTCGGCCGGGGCCTTGATGGCGTGTTCCATCTTCATGGCTTCCATGATGACCAGGGTCTGGCCGGCGGTGACCTTGTCACCCACCTTGGCCTGCACCGCGACGATGGCGCCGTTCATTGGCGCTGCCAGGCTGCCTTCGCCGGCCATGTCCTCGAACCCGTAGGTCTCGCGGTAGACGCTGCACTGGAAGGTATCGCCTTCGTAGAACAGCACCAGCTGGTCTTTGTGCAGGTTGCCGTGCACGCTGATCCGGTGGCCGTTGATCACGGCCTGGAGGTAGTCGTCGTCCAGCCGGGCGGTCAGGTTGTAGACACTGCCGCCGACAAACACCTGGTAGCGATCATCCCGCTCGAGAATCTTGAGGTCGTGGATCTCCTCGCCGACCTGCAGCTGCAGGGGCTGGGCGTATTCAGAGTTCAGGCGCCAGCTGTTGCGGCGGCCAAACGGGGACCAGGGATCGGTGGAGGCCGGCTCGCTGGATTTGCGCTCTTCCAGCACAAAGCCGGCGGCCAGAACCAGGGCCTTGTGGGTGTCCAGCTTGGATTTCGGGAACAGCAGGTCCCGATGGGTGTCGATAAAGCCGGTGGTCAGGTCCTCTTCCCGGAACGGCTGGGCATCGGCCAGCGCGTGCAGGAAGCGGATGTTGGTCTTCACCCCGGCAATGCGGTAGTTCTCCAGTGCCTGGACCATGCGGTTGATGGCCTGGTCCCGGGTCTCGTCCCACACGATCAGCTTGGCGATCATGGGGTCGTAATGGATGCTGATGTCGTCACCCTCGGTCACACCAGTGTCGACGCGCACGTGGGCGCTCTCATCGGGGGTGCTCAGGTAACGCAGGTGGCCGGTGGCTGGCAGGAAATCGTGATCCGGATCTTCCGCGTAGATCCGGGCTTCCAGGGCGTGGCCCCGGGTTTTCACCTCGGACTGGGCCAGCGGCAGCGGCTCGCCCCAGGCGATCTTCAGCTGCCATTCCACCAGATCCTGGCCGGTGACCATTTCAGTGACCGGGTGCTCGACCTGCAGGCGGGTGTTCATCTCCATGAAGAAGAACGAGCCGTCCACGTCGTACAGGAACTCGACGGTGCCGGCGCCCACGTAGTCGATGGCCTGGGCGGCTCGCACCGCGGCCTCACCCATGGCCTTTCGGGTGTCCTCGCTCAGGCCTGGGGCCGGGGCCTCTTCCAGCACCTTCTGGTGACGGCGCTGCACGGAACAGTCGCGCTCGGCCAGATACACACCTTTGCCGTCCTGATCGCAGAACACCTGGATCTCTACGTGGCGCGGCTGGGTCAGGTAGCGTTCGATGAGCATGTCCGGGTTGCCGAAGGCATTCTTGGCTTCGCGCTTGGCCGCGGCCAGGGCGTCATCAAACTCGCCCATGTTCTCGACCACGCGCATCCCTTTGCCGCCACCACCGGCCACGGCTTTCAGCAGCAGTGGGAAACCGCATTTCTCCGCCTCGGCGCGCAGGGTTTCAGGGGACTGATCGTCGCCATGATAACCGGGCACCAGTGGCACGCCGGCCTTTTCCATGATCGCCTTGGCGGCGGACTTGGAGCCCATGGCCGCGATGGCGGAGGAGGGCGGTCCGATAAAGACCAGGTTGTTGGCCTCGCAGGCCTCGGCAAATCCGGTGTTCTCGGACAGGAAGCCGTAGCCCGGGTGGATGGCCTGGGCACCGCTCTCCTTGGCGATCTCGATGATTTTCTCGGCCCGCAGGTAGCTCTCGGAGCTGGGGGCGGGGCCAATGTGAAACGCCTCGTCGGCCATGGCGACATGGCGGGCGTTGGCGTCCGCGTCGGAATACACCGCAACGCAACGGATACCCATGCGGTGGGCGGTCTGTATGATCCGGCAGGCGATTTCGCCCCGGTTGGCGATCAGTATTTTGCTGAACATGTCACTTGTTCTCCGGAATCCAGTTGGCGTGGCGCTTGTTCAGGAAGGCACTCAAACCTTCCTGCCCTTCTGCGCCCACGCGAATGTCGGCGATGCGGTGTGCGGTGTCGTCAATCACGGCGTCATCAATGGGTTTGTGGCTGACCGCGAACACCAGATCCTTGGCAGCTGTCATGGCTTCCGGACCGTTCAGGGCGAGCTGCTCGAGCATCTCGTTGCAGCGGGCCTCCATGGCCTCGACATCGTCGCAAACGATGTGGACCAGGCCGTATTCCTCGGCTTGCCGGGCGGTGAACACCTCGGCGGAGATGAAGTACCGGCGGGCCTGGCGTTCGCCAATGGCGCGCACGACATAGGGGCTGATTACAGCCGGGATCAGCCCGAGCTTCACTTCGCTCAGGCAGAAGCTGGATGTCTCGGTGGCGATGACAATGTCGCAGCAGGCGGCAAGGCCCACCGCACCGCCGAAGGCCGCGCCCTGCACCAGGCCGATGACCGGCTTGGAGAGGTGGTTCAACACGTTCATCAGCCGCGCCAGTTCCCGGGAATCATCCAGGTTTTCCTGGCGGGTGTTGTCCGCCATGCGGCGCATCCAGCCGAGGTCCGCGCCGGCGGAGAAGTGCTTGCCTTCGGAACGAAGGATCACCACCTTGGTGTTCGCGTCGTCGTTGATGTCGGTCAGCGCGTTGATCAGCTGCTGGATGATCACGTCGTCAAAGGCGTTGCGTTTGTCCGGGCGGTTCAGCACCACTTCGGTTATGCCCTCGGCGCGGCGCTTGAGCAGAACCGCAGTTTCTTGTTCTGTCATGGCATAGTCTCCCGATTACATGCGGAACACGCCGAAGCGCGTGGGCTTCGCGGGTCGGTTGAGCGTGGCGGACAGGCTCAGGGCAACCACTTCCCGGGTCTGGGCCGGGTCGATCACGCCGTCGTCCCAGAGCCGGGCACTGGCGTAGTAGGGATGCCCCTGCTCTTCGTACTTGTCGATCACCGGTTGCTTGAACTCGGCCTCTTCCTCGGCACTCCACTCCTCGCCTTTGCGCTCCATGCCCTCGCGTTTGACCTGGGCCAGCACGCCGGCGGCCTGTTCACCGCCCATCACCGAGATGCGCGCGTTCGGCCACATCCACAGGAAGTCCGGGCTGTAGGCTCGGCCACACATGCCGTAGTTGCCCGCGCCAAAAGAGCCGCCGATCAATACTGTGATTTTTGGCACTTCTGCGCAGGCCACGGCCATGACCATCTTGGCGCCGTGTTTGGCGATGCCTTCGGCCTCGTATTTCTGGCCGACCATGAAGCCGGTGATGTTCTGCAGGAACAGCAGCGGGATGTTGCGCTGGCAGCACAGCTCGATGAAGTGCGCGCCTTTCTGGGCGGCTTCACTGAACAGGATGCCGTTGTTGGCAATGATCCCGACCGGGTAGCCGTGGATGTGGGCAAAGCCGGTCACCAGGGTCTGGCCGTAGTAGCGTTTGAACTCGTCAAATTCGGAACCGTCGACAATGCGGGCAATTACGTCACGCACGTCAAACTGTTTGCGCAGGTCAGTGCCGACAATGCCGTAGATCTCTTCCGCGTCATACAGCGGTGCCCTGGGCTTGCGGATCTCCACCTCGGCCGGCTTGCGGCGGTTCAAATTGGAGATGCTGCGCCGGGCGATTTCCAGGGCGTGGGCGTCGTTTTCCGCGTAGTGGTCGGCAACACCGGAGATTTTGCAGTGCACGTCGGCACCACCGAGGTCTTCGGCGCTGACCACTTCGCCGGTGGCCGCTTTAACCAGCGGCGGGCCGGCCAGGAAGATGGTGCCCTGGTTGCGGACGATGATGGATTCGTCGGCCATGGCCGGCACGTAGGCGCCACCGGCGGTACACAGGCCCATCACCACCGCGATCTGCGGGATGTCGTCGGCGGACATGCGCGCCTGATTGTAGAAGATGCGGCCGAAGTGGTCCCGGTCCGGGAAGACTTCGTCCTGGCGGGGCAGGTTGGCGCCGCCGGAGTCCACCAGGTAGATGCACGGGAGACGGTTTTCCAGGGCAATTTCCTGGGCCCGCAGGTGCTTTTTCACGGTCAGCGGGTAGTAACTGCCGCCTTTAACGGTGGCGTCGTTGGCGATGATCATGCACTCGGTGCCGGAGACCCGGCCCACGCCGGCAATCACGCCTGCGGCCGGGACTTCTTCGCCGTAGACGTTGTAGGCGGCAAACTGGCCGATTTCCAGGAAGGGGGAACCGTCGTCCAGCAGGCGGTTGATCCGCTCTCTTGGCAGCAGCTTGCCACGGGCAACGTGGCGCTCCTGGTAGGAGGGGCCGCCGCCTTGCTGGATGGTGGACACTTTGTCCCGCAGGTCCGCGACGGCTTGCGCCATGGCTTCCTGGTTGGCCTGGAATTCGTCAGACCTTGGATTGATTTTGCTCTGGAGTATCGTCATAGCATTAGGGTCCGTGCATCGGGGCTGGCGACCTGGCTTTCCGGGAACCGCTACGAGCACATCCTTGTGCGCTTGTCTCCGGCCGTCCCTGGCCTCCGACATTCCCGGAAAGCCAGGCCGCCACCCCCTCGTTGTTCTTGGTACTTGTACCCGAGCGTGTTCGTGCCGAGTGCTTGTTATTTGTTCAGGAACAGCTCGCGACCGATCAGCATGCGGCGAATCTCTGACGTACCCGCACCGATCTCGTAGAGCTTGGCGTCGCGCAACAGGCGGCCTGTTGGGTATTCGTTGATGTAGCCGTTACCGCCCAGCAGCTGGATGGCATCCAGGGCCAGTTTGGTGGCCATTTCCGCGGAGTAGAGGATGGCGCCGGCGGCGTCTTTGCGGGTGGTCTCGCCGCGGTCGGCGGACATGGCCACCATGTAGACGTAGGACTTGGCGGTGTTCATCCAGGTGTACATGTCCGCCACTTTGCCCTGCACCAGTTCGAACTCGCCGATGGCCTGCCCAAACTGCTTGCGCTCGCGGATATAGGGCACGGTGACGTCGAGGGCCGCCTGCATGATGCCCAGCGGGCCGCCGGACAGAACCAGACGCTCGTAGTCCAGGCCGCTCATCAGCACCTTGGCGCCATTGCCTTCGCCGCCCAGGATGTTTTCACGGGGCACTTTGCAGTCCTCGAACACCAGCTCACAGGTGTTGGAGCCGCGCATGCCGAGTTTGTCGAGCTTCTGGTGACGGCTGAAGCCCGGGTAGTCGCGCTCAACGATGAAGGCGGTTACGCCTTTGGAACCGGCCTGGGTGTCAGTCTTGGCATAGATCACGTAGGTGTGGGCGTCGGGGCCGTTGGTGATCCACATCTTGTTGCCATTGAGAACGAAGTGGTCGCCTTCGTCCCGGGCAGAGAGCTTCATGGAGATAACGTCGGAGCCGGCGTTGGGCTCGGACATGGCCAGGGCGCCAATGTGTTCGCCGCTGACCAGCTTGGGCAGGTACTTCTGCTTCTGCTCTTCGGTACCGTTGCGGTGAATCTGGTTCACGCACAGGTTGGAGTGGGCCCCGTAGGACAGGCCGACGGAGGCCGAGGCGCGGCTGATTTCTTCCATGGCAATCACGTGGGCGAGGTAACCCATATCGGAGCCACCGTATTCCTCGGCAACGGTGATGCCCAGCAGGCCCATGTCGCCCATTTTGCGCCAGAGATCCATGGGGAACTCGTTGTTGCGGTCAATTTCTTCGGCGCGCGGAGCGATTTCGGCCGCGGCGAAGCCGTTGATTTGCTCACGCAGCATATCGAGGGTTTCACCAAGGCCGAAGTTGAGCTCTGAGTACTGTGATTTCATGTCGGTTACCTTTTATTTTGCTCTCTGACTTACGAGGATTCATAACCGGACAGCCATGGCGCAGGGCGAGTTTGATTGCCCTTGTGGCTTAGCGCTGTTCGGCGGTTGTCGTTGGTTCTTCGTTCGCCGGCATCTGCTGTTCTCGTTTTTTCTTCTGCAGGTCTGCCAGTGCTTCACGGCACCGCGCTTCGGCGGTGTCCATTTCCATCTCTGCCTGTGCGATGTCGTTCTTCTGCTGTTCCAGCTGGGCCCGTTTCCGGCTCAGGGTTTCCAGCATCAGCAGCAACTGTTTTTCGTTGCCGCTGAGGGTTTCGTCCCACAGGTCGAAGAGTTCTTTGGTTTCCGCCAGTGAGAACCCCATTCGTTTGCCCCGAAGGATCAGCTTCAGCCGAACCCGATCCTTGGAGCTGAATATGCGTGTTTGCCCACGCCGTGTCGGTTTGAGCAGCTCCTGATCCTCATAGAATCGGATGCTCCGGGTCGTCACGTCGAACTCCTTGGCGAGTTCGCTGATGCTGTAGGTTTCTTTTTTCATCATGGCGATTTCCTTTTTAGACTTAGGTTAGATAAAGTTTACGTAAACGTAAAGTGCTTTTACGGTCAGATTTCGAACAAAAAGTGTCTTTAGAGCAGGAGTAAACGATGGAATTCAAAAGTGTGGCGGCCATTGTAACAGGCGGTGCATCGGGGCTGGGCGAAGGTGCGGCCCGTGCGCTGGCGGCAGCAGGCTGCAAAGTGGCGATCCTTGACGTACAGAAGGAGCAGGGTGAAAAAGTGGCCGCAGAGATTGGCGGCATCTTCCTGCATTGTGACGTGACCTCGGCAGACAGCGCCGAAGCCGCGGTGAATGCCGCGCGGGAAGCCCACGGCCTCTGCGGTGTGGCGGTAAGCTGCGCCGGCATTGCCCCGGCCTCGAAGATTCTGGGTCGTGACGGCGTCATGCCGCTGGAGAACTTCAGCAAGGTTATCCAGGTCAATCTGATTGGTACCTTCAACATCCTGAGACTGGCGGCGGCCGATATGGCCCAGCGTGAACCCAACGCCGACGGCGAGCGGGGCGTGATCATCAATACCGCGTCAGTGGCGGCCTACGAAGGCCAGATCGGCCAGGCGGCCTACAGTGCATCCAAGGGCGGGGTGGTTTCCCTGACCCTGCAGTCGGCGCGCGAGCTGGCTCGAGAGGGCATCCGTGTAAATACGATTGCACCGGGCCTGTTCATGACCCCCATGATGGCAGGTATGCCTGAGGAAGTTCAGGAAAGCCTGGCTGCCACCTTGCCGTTTCCGAAACGCCTCGGCAAGCCGGAGGAGTTCGGCATGATGGTGGACCAGATGGTGCGCAACCCGATTCTCAATGGCGAAGTGATTCGTCTGGACTGTGCCCTGCGCATGGCGCCCAAGTGAAGCATTCAATTGCAGGAGACATACATGACCGTGTCTGTTGATAAAGAAGAACTGGCGATGTTCCGGGATTCGGTAGTCAAGGTCCTGGAAAAGGAAGTAACGCCGCATTACGAGACCTGGGAAAAGTCCGGGCTGGTGCCCCGAGAGCTGTGGAACACGCTGGGCAACGCCGGAATGCTGTGTGTCGATGTGCCCGAGGAGTGGGGCGGAATCGGTGCGCCTTTCCAGTTCTCTGTGGTGGTTGGGGAAGAGCTGGCCCGGATGGGATTCGGCGCGCTGTCCACCAACGTGATGGTGCACTCGGACATTGTTGCACCCTATCTCAGCCACATGGGCAACGAGGAACAGCGGCAACAATGGCTGCCGAAGCTGGTGTCCGGTGAAGCGGTTGGCGCCATCGCCATGACCGAGCCGGGCGCCGGCAGTGATTTGCAGGCGATCCGCACCAGTGCGGTGAAAGATGGCGACGACTACATCCTGAACGGTTCGAAAACCTTCATCACCAACGGCCAGCATGCCGATATGGTGATTGTCGCTGCCAAGACCGACCCGAAAGCCGGTGCCCGCGGCATCAGCCTGTTCCTCGTTGATACCTCACTGCCCGGTTACAGCAAGGGTCGGAATCTGGACAAGATCGGCCAGCATTCCGGCGATACCTCCGAACTGTTCTTCTCCGATATGCGCGTTCCCGCCTCGGCGCTGCTGGGTGAAGAGGGGCAGGGCTTCATGTACCTGATGCGGGAACTGCCCCGTGAGCGTCTCGTGATCGGTGCGCTCGGTGTGGCGGCGGCCCGGGGTGCCCTGGACCTGACCATCGCCTACGCCCAGGAGCGTGAGCTGTTCGGTCAGAAGTTGGCGCAGCTGCAGAATACCCGTTTCGAGATTGCCCGCATGGAAACCGACTACCGGGTCAATCAGGCGTTCGTGAACGAGTGTATTGCCAAGTACGAGCAAGGCGAGCTGGATGCGCCGACGGCGTCCATGGCCAAGTACAGCGCCACGGAAATGCAGTGCCGGGTGGCGGACGGCTGCCTGCAGCTGTTCGGCGGCTACGGTTACACCACCGAATACCCCATTTCCCGGGCCTTCATCGATGCGCGGGTTCAGCGCATTTACGGCGGTACGTCGGAAGTGATGAAAGAGATTATTGCCCGGTCCGTTCTGGGCAAGGGCTGAACGTTTGAGAGAGGATAGATCATGAGTGACAACAGCGTAGTAATTGCCGGTTCGGCGCGGACGCCCATGGGCGGCATGATGGGGTCGCTGAGTTCCGTGCGCTCCCCCCAGCTTGGCGCGGAATCCATCAAGGCCGCCATTGAGCGGTCAGGCCTGCAGCCGGCCGATATCCAGGAAGTGATCATGGGCTGCGTGCTGCCCGCAGGCCTGGGCCAGGCTCCGGCCCGACAGGCCTCGCGCGCCTCGGGTATTCCGGACAGCTCCGGCTGCACCACCATCAACAAGATGTGTGGCTCCGGCATGCAGGCGGTGATCATGGCCCACGACCAGATCAAGGCCGGGACCAACAACATCATGATTGCCGGCGGCATGGAGAACATGAGCCAGGCACCGTACCTGCTTCCCAAGGCGCGTGGCGGTATGCGCATGGGGCACGGCCAGGTGCTGGACAGCATGTTCCTGGATGGTCTGGAAGATGCCTACGAAGGCGGCCTGATGGGCGTGTTTGCCCAGCGCACGGCGGACAAGTACGACATCAGCCGGCAGGCCATGGACGAGTTCGCCATCGGTTCCCTGCAGAAGTCCCTGGCGGCTATCGAGAATGGCTGGTTCAAGGACGAGATTGTCCCGGTGAGTGTCGCTGGCCGTGGCGGTGACACCCTGGTGGACATCGACGAACAGCCGGGCAACGCCAAGCCGGAAAAAATCCCCCACCTGAAGCCGGCCTTTGCCAAAGACGGTTCGGTGACGGCGGCCAACTCCAGCTCGATCAGCGACGGTGCCTCCGCCCTGGTGCTGGCCTCGGCGGCCGAGGCCGACAAGCGCGGTCTGGTTCCGCAGGCGCGGATCGTGGCCCATGCTACCCACGCGCGGCTGCCTTCGGAATTTACCCTCGCGCCCATCGGTGCCATTGAAAAGGTCCTGAAGAAGGCCGACTGGTCCGTGAGCGACGTGGATCTGTTCGAGATCAACGAGGCCTTTGCGGTGGTAACCCTGGCGGCGATCAACGAGCTCGGTCTGCCGGCAGAGAAGGTCAACGTGCATGGCGGCGCCTGTGCCCTGGGGCATCCAATTGGTTCCTCGGGCTCTCGTATCCTCGTTACCCTGATCAATGCGCTGAAGCAGCGTGGTCTGAAGCGCGGTGTGGCTTCACTGTGCATTGGTGGCGGTGAGGGCACGGCGGTGGCCATTGAGTTGATCTGATTTGGGTGATCGCTCCGTGATGTAGCCTGCCTATTGTGGGGCGGGCTTGCGGGGTGACCGGTGGATTTTTCTTGGAAAAAGAACTCGCTTCGCTCAGACACCTTTTTCCGGCGAAAAATCCACCGGTTACCCCGCGCCGACATACCCTGGCGGTTTATTGCAATTAATCATTCCTTACTTGGAATTGCCGCGGTTCAATCTTCAGCTTTTTTAGGCGTGAGGCGAGGGTGGTTGGTTTGACGCCCAGCAAGGTCGCCGCGCCGTCATCCCCGAATACTTGGCCGTTGCTCATGGTCAGGGCCTGTGTCAGGTTCTTTTTCTCCAATTCCCTCAGTTCGTGCTCGGTCATCAATTCGCCATTGAAATGCCTGGCCGGTGGTGTGGGTGCCGTTGAGGTTCTGGCCGGGGAATCCTGCCCCGGAAGGTCCAGATCAAGGCCGCCGTCGGCGGTGATCACCTGGCGCTCAATCACGTTTTCCAGCTCCCGCACATTGCCCGGCCAGTGGTAGGCCTTCAGGGTTTCTACGTCCCGTTCTCTCAATACAAGGGTGGGCCGGTTGAACTTCTGGCAGGCCCGGTTGAGGAATTCCCGGGCGAGGATGGGGATATCCTCCAGTCGCCGGCGCAGGGGGACGGATTCGATGGGGAAGACATTCAGTCGGAAGTAGAGGTCCTCCCGGAAGGTCCTGGCCTGGATTTCCGATTTCAGGTCCCGGTTGGTAGCGGCAATCACCCGGACATCTACTGCCCGGGTGCGGTTTTCGCCCACCCGTTCGAACTGTTGATCCTGTAGCACCCGCAAGAGCTTGCCCTGGAGCTCGAGGGGAATTTCACCGACCTCGTCGAGGAACAGCGTGCCGCCATCGGCCAGCTCGAAGCGGCCAATCCGATCGCTCACGGCCCCGGTGAACGCACCCTTGATGTGACCGAAGAACTCGCTCTCGAACAGGTCCTTGGGGATGGCCGCGCAGTTGACCCGGATCATGGGGCGGTCCCGTCGGTCACTGGCCTGATGGATGGCGCGCGCAATCAGTTCCTTGCCGGTTCCGGATTCGCCGGTAATCAATACGTTGGCGTCCGTGGGCGCCACCAGCCCAATGCGGCGGGCAATGCCCTTGATGGCCTCGCTCTGGCCAACCAGGTCGTGGACATGGTATTCGGCACTGAGCTCCTCCTGCAGGTAGGCGTTTTCCATCTCGAGCCGGCGTTTCAGATTCTCCACTTCCTTGAGCGCGTCCTGAAGTTCCTGCTGGGCCTGTCGGCGGGCGGAAATGTCCTTGAACACGACGACCGCACCGATGGGGTGACCGTTGTCCATGATGGGGGTGCTGGTGTACTCCACCGGGAAGCCGGTGCCGTCTTTACGCCAGAACCAGTCTTCGCCGACCCGACGGACGCTGGCGTCGCGGAACGCGGCGTAGATGGGGCAGTCCTTGAGCGGGAACAGGGAGCCGTCCTCATGGGAATGGTGGACGACCCGGTGCATCACGCGCCCCATCAGTTCGTCCGTTCGCCAGCCCAGCATCTTTTCGCCGGCCGGGTTCACAAACGTGGTGCGGCCTTCGGCGTCGACGCCGTAGATTCCCTCGCCCACCGCATGGAGGATCAACTGATTCTCCCGCTCCATATCCTTGAACAGTGCCTCGACTCTTCGCCATTCCAGGAGTCCGCCGCGATGGTAATGGTTCACCTCGTGGCGCTCGCGCAGGGAGCGTAGCTGCCTCCGGTCCCGAAGCAGGAGCAGGATGGCCCGGGAATCGTCAGCGCCGGCGCGGGAGGCGGAGACTTCCAATTCGACCGTGTGGCCGTCCTGATGCCGGAGCGTGAAATCCCCGCTCCATCCTCGCCCCCGGAACAGAGTCTCTTCGGTGAACGCGATGAGGGTGGGGCGCTGGTCCGGGAACAGGGCGGTGCAGCGGCCGTCGATCAGACTCGCTTGCTTCAGACCTGTCATCCGGGCGGCCAGGGCATTGGCGGCGAGAATCCGGTCTCCGTCGCAGTCCACGAGCAGGGCGGCTTCGGGCAGGAAGTCGACCCAGCTGTCGAGCGGTGGCTGTTGCGCTGCGGGCACCGCTTTTCTGGCGGCAGTCCTGGTATTCATGGTGTTCATCCTTTCGGTGTCTCCGGATGGATGAGTCAATCCCCGTGCCAATTACGACAATTCGTGTTTATCACCACGATATTTCGTGATTTACGAAAGTTCGTAGTGGAGCTCGTTCCCGACGATTATTTCAAATGCCAAGAAAAACAGAGTATTGGAGTGTTTCTGTGGGTTGGCACGAACTCTGCGGTAGCCCTGTCAGGCTCGTGCGGTAGCCGGACGCAGCGAATCGTTTGCACCCGGCCGCCGCACTGGAACAGTGCAAAACCAACTGAAGCAAAGGGTGAGTGCCTTATGATGAACAAAGAGCTGATGACCGCAAAAATTCTGGAAGCCAAGGCGACCAAGGGCGTTTCCTGGGAGTCCCTGTCCGAGGCGATTGGCATGTCGCCGGTGTTTACCACGTCGGCCTGCCTTGGGATGAACAGCCTGACCGAGGACAAGGCATTTGCCCTCTGTGAGATCCTGGGCCTCGATAAGGCCGTGGCAGAAACCCTGCAGGTGTGCCCGAAGAAGGCCTGGGGGGATTCGGTGCCGCAGGATCCGCTGATCTACCGCTTGTACGAGGTGGTGGGTGTTTACGGCGATACCCTAAAGGAGCTGATCCACGAGAAGTTTGGTGACGGCATCATGAGTGCCATCGATTTCACCATGCACGTGGACAAGGAAGAGAACCCGAAGGGGGATCGCGTGGTGATCACCATGAACGGGAAGTTCCTGCCGTACAAGGCTTGGTAGTTCGTTTTCCCTAGCCTGATTGGTTTGGGGGCGGGCTTGCGGGGTGGTGGATGGAGTTTTCTTTGAAAAAAGAACTCGTTTCGCTCAGACACCTTTTTCCGGCAGAAAATCCATCCACCACCCCGCGCCGAGCTGACCAATCGGGTTCGCAATGCAAAAAGCTTTTGAGTTAATGGGTTCGATGAAGTATCTCCTGATTGATCACCGAGATCTCCAGATCAAGCCACGTCTACTTTTTCCTTTCTCTTTTTCGGTATATCGGATTTTGCCCGTCGGTAGGGGGTGGGGGTGTCTTTTCTGCCGGGAAAAAGATGTCTGAGCGAAGCGAGTTATTTTTCCCAGAAGAAAAGACACCCCCACCCGCGTACCCGCCCCAAAACCTATCAGGCTACGAAGAACAAAGGCTCCCAATCACGCCCGAAGCGAACGAGCCAAGCTACCCTGCTCAAGGACAACCTCCGCCACCGTATGCAACTTCTCCAGTTGCGACTTGAGCATCGCAATGGGCCTCGTGCCCTCCAGCGTCAGGGCGATGGCAAGTTCGTCCCCGGCTGTTTCCACCGCCATCCTGGCGATCCGGAACCCGCGAATTCGTACCACCTGGCAGAGGCGCTCCAGTGCCGCGGCTTCCTGACTCATCTGGCAGGTGAGGGTGTAGCTGGGTGTGTCGGCGTGGCGTTGAGGGTTCATGCAACGTGCTCCTTGTTGGTTTTTGCCGTGCGTTGGGATTCGTCGATCATGTCGCGGTTACTGGCGCCGGGTTTGACGATGGGCCAGACGTTGTCCTCGCGGGCGATGGCAACGTGCAGCAGCATGGGGCCGTCGTAGGCGAGGATGGTTTCAATACCGCGGCGGATCTGGTCGGTGCGTTCGATGTGCAGGGCCGGGATGTCGAAGGCCCGGGCCATGGCGACGAAGTCTGGGTTGTCGTCCAGGTCGATCTGGCTTTCACGGTTGTTGTAGAACAGTTCCTGCTGCTGGCGGACCATGCCCAGGCACTGGTTGTCGAGGATGATCATCTTCAGGGGCAGTCTGTAGCGCCGTATGGTGGCCAGTTCCTGGGCGTTCATCATGAAGGAGCCGTCGCCCGCCACGTTGATCACGGTGCTGTCGCGGTTGGCGAACTGGGCGCCAATGGCCGCCGGCAGGCCGAAGCCCATGGTGCCGAGTCCGCCACTGGAGAGGTGGTGGCGTGGATGGTTGAACTGGTAATGCTGGGCGACCCACATCTGGTGCTGGCCAACGTCGCAGGCGATGACGGTATCGTCAGGTGCGATTCGGGAGAGCTGTCGCACGAACGCGGGGCCGGTGATTGGCGCCAGGGGCTCTTCGTTGTCGGCCGCGTTGAAGCCGCCGGTGGTGTTCCAGGTGCGGCACTGTTTTTGCCAGTCGGCAATCGCCAACGGTTCGGTTTCCAGCTCCCGGGTCAGGGCCGTCAGGATGGTATTGAGGTCGCCCCGGATGGCCAGGTCTGCCGGGCGTAATTTGTTGATTTCGGCGGCATCGGCATCGATGTGGATCATCCGGGCGTTGGGGGCGAAGGTGTCCAGTTTGCCGGTGGCCCGGTCATCCAGGCGCGCTCCGACAACGAGCAGCAGGTCACACTCGTCCACGGCACGGTTGGCGGCTCTGGAGCCGTGCATGCCCAGCATCCCGAGGTTATGGTCACTGTGTTTGCCGGCGTTACCGATGCCTTTGAGCGTAACAACGCCGGGCAATGCCGAGGTGTCAGCGAAGGCACGGAAGCTGGATTCGGCATGGGCCAGGCTGACTCCGCCGCCGCTGTAAAGCAGGGGCTTGCGGGCAGAACGCAGCAAGGCGAGGGCGTCGGACAGGTTGGGGCACTCTGTCTGGGTGGCTTCCTGGCGGATTGTTGCTTCCACGCTGGCTTCCGCGAGCAGAATGTCCTTGGGAATGTCGATCCAGACCGGTCCCGGACGGCCATTCTGGGCCAGGTGGATGGCTTCTTCCATGATCGCGGGCAGCTCATCGACGCTGTCGACCAGGTAGCTGTGTTTGACGATGCCCAGGGTCATCCCCAGAACGTCGGTTTCCTGGAAGGCGTCGGTTCCGATCAGGCCGGAGGGAACCTGGCCGGTGATCACCAGCATGGGGATGGAATCCCGATGGGCGTTGGCGACGCCGGTGATCAGGTTGGTGGCGCCGGGGCCCGAGGTGGCAATGCACACGCCGAGCTGGCCGCTGGCCCGGGCATAGCCGTCGGCGGCCAGGGCGCAGCCCTGCTCATGGCGGCACAACACGTGCTCGGTTCCGACATCGTCCACCAGGGCATCGTATAGCGGCATGATGCAGCCGCCGGGGTAGCCGAATACGGTACGGATGTCGTGGCGATGAAACGCGTCGAGAATGTGTTGTGCGCCGTTCATGGTCGTCTTTTCCTTTTCGCTGCTGCAAAAAAAAGCCCCCGGGACCTTTCGGTGCCGGGGGCTTTTTGGTGTCTTGTCAGGTTGTTGCTATCTCACCCGCTTGTCCACGCAAAAGCCCCCGGACGGTACCACGACCACCAGGACAAGCTTCACAAGGACAATTACTGCGTTGAGATTCATAAAAGGAACAATCTGCTCTGAATTCGTAAAAAATTTCTGTGTAGAATCTACCCCACGCGTTTAACCGGTTGCAACCGTTTCTTGCCGGTTTTTTTTCTCGGGTCCCGAATTCTTGGGGCTCAATCACGGTTTTCAGGCACGGCGAACGTTTCATGAGTAAAGGAAAGTGGGGTTCCCTGGGATTGTCGCTCCTGGTCATTATTGCCCTGGCAGTATGGTTGGCGACCGGCGACATCAAGATGGCGAGCGAAGCCGCTCCGGAGAAGCAGGCGAGTGCCGAACCGGAGTTGACCAGCGTTCAGGTTGAGTCACTGATCGCCCGTCTTCACGAGCCGGGGCTGTTGCTTCAGGGGCAATTGGAACCCTGGCATGCGGTGATGATCAGTGCCCGTGTGGCAGGCACCGTCGAAAAAATCGCCGTGGACCTTGGTCAGCATGTGAAGGCAGGCGAAACCCTGATGACGCTGTCGGATGACGGTCGTCGGGCCGTTGTTGAACGCTGGCGGGCACGGGTGCGAAGCCTGGAAGCGGAGCTGACGGCGGCCCGAAAGTTGCGGTCGAGCAACCTGGCGTCCCAGTCCGAACTCCTGAACCTCGAAAGCGAGCTGGCCGCAGCCAACGCCGAACTGGCTGCCGCCAGGCTGGATGTGGAACACTTGGCGCCGAAAGCACCGTTTGACGGCATCATCAATGCCCGGGACGTGGAGCAGGGTGCCCTGGTGCAGGTGGGTTCTCCCATGTTCGAGCTGGTCCGGATTGATCGCCTCAAGGCGATGGGACAAATTCCCCAGCAGTCCGCGGGCAAGGTGTCGCCGGGGCAGCGGGTGCGGGTGGACCTGCTGAATGGCAAACAGCTCGATGGCATCGTGACTTTCGTGGCGAGTGCGGCCAACCCAGAGACCCGGAGCTTCGCGGTGGAGATTGCCGTCGAGAATCCCGACCTTCGCCGGGTGGCCGGTGGCAGCGCGAGTTTCCGGATTGCTTTGCCCGAGGTAAAAGCCATGTTCATCTCACCGGCGTATCTGTCCCTCGGGGACGACGGACGCCCCGGCGTGAAGTACGTGAACGAGGACAACCGCGTGGTATTCAGTACCGTCGAACTGCTCAGCGTTGCCACCAATGGTGCCTGGGTAACCGGGTTGCCGGATGAAATCCGCCTGATAACCCGGGGCGGTGGTTTCGTGAGCGTGGGCGAACAGGTTCGCCCTGTCGACGCCGCCGAAGACCGGGGCTGAGCCATATGCGAACGCTGATCTTTGCCGCCATGGACCGCAGCCGCACCACGCTGCTGACCCTGTTGTTCCTGATTCTCGGTGGCATCGCTGCGTTCCAGACGATCCCCAAGGAAGCCAATCCGGACATCACCATCCCCATCATCTATGTGTCGATGACCCTGGACGGCATCAGTCCGGAGGATGCCGAACGCCTGTTGGTGCGGCCGATGGAGCAGGAACTCCGGTCTCTTGAGGGGGTGAAGGAAATGCGTGGCAGGGCCTCGGAGGGCTCCGCGTCGGTGATGCTGGAATTCGATGCCGGCTTCGATTCCGACAAGGCCCTGCAGGATGTCCGTGAGAAAGTGGACACCGCACGCAGCAAGCTGCCGGAAGAGGCGGATGAACCCCGGGTCAATGAAATCAATGTGTCCCTGTTTCCGGTCCTGTCGGTTGGGCTTTCAGGCCCTTTGTCTGAGCGCGAACTGATTACCGCCGCACGGGCGCTTCAGGACGCCATCGAGGCGATCCCGGAAGTGCTGGAGGTGGAAATCGGCGGAGACCGGGAGGATCTTCTCGAGGTGGTGGTCGATCCCCAGGTGCTGGAAAGCTATGGCATCGACTTTGACCAGTTGGCCGCCCTGGTAACCCGTAATAACCAGCTGGTGGCGGCCGGCTCACTGGATACCGGCAATGGCCGCATGGCATTGAAAGTGCCGGGCGTGATTGAAACCATCGAGGATGTCATGTCCATGCCGGTCAAGGTCGACGGCGACACCGTCGTGACCTTTGGCGATGTGGCCATGTTGCAGCGGACCTTCAAGGATCCCACCGGCTTTGCCCGAATCAACGGCGAGCCCGCGCTGGTTCTGGAAGTCTCAAAGCGGACCGGCGCCAACATCATTGAAACCGTGGCCCAGGTCCGGGAGCTGGTCGAGCATGCGCGGCCCCAGCTTCCGGACACACTGGAAGTGCGTTACATCATGGATCAGTCGGAGGAGGTTCGGGACATCCTCAGTGACCTCCTCAACAACGTCCTGACGGCCATCGTGCTGGTGATCATTGTGGTGATCGCGGCCATGGGGCCCCGCTCTGCGCTGCTCGTCGGGCTCACGATCCCGGGTGCCTTCCTGACCGGCATCCTGGTGATCTGGGGGCTGGGACTGACGCTCAATATTGTGGTCCTGTTCAGCCTGATCCTGGTGGCCGGCATGCTGGTGGATGGCGCGATCGTGGTCTCGGAACTGGCGGACCGTAATCTCTCGGAAGGGCAGACCGTGCGCTCCGCCTGGGCCGAGGCGGCCAGCCGGATGGCGTGGCCAATTATCGCATCGACCGCCACCACGCTGGCGGTTTTCGTGCCGTTGCTGTTCTGGCCCGGTGTGGTCGGGGAATTCATGAAGTTCCTGCCGCTGACGGTGATCATCTGTCTGGCGGCATCCCTGGCCATGGCACTGGTGTTTTTGCCAGTGCTGGGTGGGGTCAGTGGCGGCCGCCGCGCGCGTGAACACCATGGCACCGGGGCGATGATGAAACACTATCGGGGCCTGTTGTCCGCGCTGCTGAAAAAGCCGGGGACGACGTTGCTGGGTGTGCTCGGCATCATCGTGGTGATCTACGCGGCGTACGCCAAGTTCAATTTCGGGGTGGAGTTCTTCCCCAGCGTGGAGCCCGATTCGGCCCAGGTCCAGATCCGGGCCCGGGGCGACCTGTCCATCCGGGAGCGGGACTCGATCGTCCGTGAGGTGGAGCAGCGGCTTCGGGGCATGCCTGAGGTCAATGCACTCTATGCACGGTCCATGATCAGTGCCGGCAACCGGATGGCGCCCGATGTCATCGGGGTGCTGCAGTTCCAGTTTACCGACTGGTACAGCCGTCGACCGGCAAACGCCATCCTCGAGGATTTCCGGAAGCGGACGGAGGATATCCCGGGGGTGCAGCTGGAATTCCGCGAGCAGGAAGGCGGGCCGGCGGAAGGCAAACCGATTGAACTTCAGGTCAGCAGTCGCGACAGCAGCGAGCTGAACGCGTACGTGGACCAGATCGAGGACCGCATGAACGCCATGGGCGGCTTCGTGGATATCGAGGACGACCGGAGCCTACCCGGCATCGAATGGCGGCTCGAAGTTGATCGCGAGGCGGCGGCCCGGTTCTCGACCGACGTCTTAAGCGTGGGCAGTGCGGTGCGGTTGGTCACCAACGGGCTGGTTCTGGCCACTTACCGGCCGGAAGATGTGCGGGACGAGGTGGACATTGCCGTGCGCGTGCCCAACAACTGGCGCGAACTGGATCACCTCCAACGGCAGACCATCAATACCGCCCGTGGTCAGGTGCCGCTGTCGCAGTTTGTCGATCTGGAGCCTGGCGACAAGACCAACAGCATTGTCCGCGTAGATGGCCAGCGCACGGTGACCATCAAGTCTGAACTGGCGCCGGGCCGTCGGGTGGATGAACTGCTGAAGACCTTGCAGGCGGACATGCCGGAGCCGCCGGACGGGGTGACGGTGAAATTCGCCGGTGAGAACGAGGACCAGCAGCAGGCCTCCAACTTCCTGGCCAGTGCCTTCCTGGTCGCGGTGGCCATGATGTTGCTGATCCTGGTGACCCAGTTCAATTCCCTGTACCAGACCTTCCTGATCCTGTCTGCGATCCTCCTGTCCACCGCCGGCGTCCTGCTCGGGCTGCTGCTGAATGGCCAGTCCTTCGGCATAGTCATGGTGGGGATGGGCATCATCGCGTTGGCTGGCATCGTGGTGAATAACAACATCATCCTGATCGACACCTACAACCAGATGCGCAACGACGGACTTGACGCCTTCGAGGCGGCCCTGGAAACCGGGTGCCTGCGTCTACGGCCGGTACTGCTCACCGCGATTACGACGATACTGGGCCTGATGCCCATGGTGCTTGGCGTTAACGTCGACCTGCTGACGCCGTCACTGGGGCTGGGCGCACCCTCGACCCAGTGGTGGACCCAGTTGTCCAGCGCCATCGCCGGGGGCCTGGCCTTTGCAACGATCCTGACGTTGCTGCTGACGCCGGCCCTGCTGGTCCTGGGCGAGAATGCGGGTGCACGTGTCCGGACCGCGAGGCGATGGATCCGTCAGCAGGCACTCCGGGAAGGCTGATGAATCCTCTGACGGTCCTGTACCGGGACGAGGCGTTGCTTGTGGTGCACAAACCTGCGGGCCTGCTGGTGCATCGCAGTCCCATCGACCGGCACGAGACCGAGTTTGCCCTGCAGTATGCCCGGTCACTTAACGACGGTGACCACGTTTACCCGGTGCATCGCCTGGATCGCCCGACTTCGGGGGTGCTGGTGTTCGCCAGGGATCCCGGGACCGCCCGGAAACTGGGGCAGGCGATGATGGCGGGAGGCGTCAGCAAGACCTACCGCGCCATGGTGCGAGGATGGCCCGCTGACAGTGGCCTGATCGATCACCCACTCCGGGAAGAGCCCGAGGATCGCCGCCTGAAGGGGATTGAACAGCCCGTCAGGGAAGCGCGAACGCGCTTCCGGACACTGGCGACGACAGCCATTCCGGTGGCCATCGAGCGCTACCCCACCAGCCGCTATGCCCTGGTCGAGCTGCATCCGGAAACCGGTCGAAAGCACCAGCTGCGCCGTCACATGAAACACATCAGTCATCCCATCATCGGTGACGCCAATCATGGGCGCGGTCGACACAACCGGTATTTTGCCGAGCGGTTCGGTGAGGGGAGGTTGATGCTTGCCGCCACCCGGATTGCGTTCGCACACCCCGTCAGCGGTGATCCTGTGGTGATTGATGCCGATCCAGAACCAAGTTTCCAGCGGGTGATGTCGGTTTTCAGTGCCGCTGGTGACTTTGGACGAGGTGAGTTGGCTGATAAAAGCGGTCGGTGAGTTGTCCGAGAGGCAGGGGTCTGCTGTAGCGGAACCCCTGGAGGTAGTCGCAGTGGTTTTCAAAGAGCCAGCGTTCATGGGCCCGCGTCTCGACGCCCTCCGCCACAACAGATAGCCCCAGACCTCGGGCCAGGCCGATGGTCGACAGGGTGATGGCCCGGTCATTGTCATCGCTTGGCAGGTGCTTGATGAACGAACGATCGATCTTGATGTGGGAAAACGGCAGGCTTTTCAAACGGGCCAGGGACGAGTAGCCGGTGCCAAAGTCGTCGATCGCCAGCATGGCGCCGGAATCGACCAGATCCTCAAGAACCTTGCTCAATACCCGGAGCTCGCCCTGAAGGGCGTCCTCGGTCACTTCGAACTGGAGCGCACTCACGGGCATGGAGTAACGGCCGCAGACGTCTCGGATCAGGGCGGGCAGGTCGGTCACCATGACCTGTTCGGGGGCAAGGTTGACCGAAATGGTGGCCAGATTGATGCCGTTGGCCCGGCAGGCTCGCCAGTCCCGGCATACCCGTTCCATGACACATTCACCGAGCCGGAACATCAGGCCGGCACTGCGGGCCACATCGAGAAACTCGATGGGAGAGAGCCAGCCGCGATCAGGGTGGTTCCAGCGCACGAGGGCTTCAGCGCTCGCGATTCGGGTTCCCGTGCTGTCCATGATCGGCTGGTAGAACACGTCGAGGCCATCGTTCTCCAGGGCCAGTTTCAATTCACTCTCCACCGCGAAACGCGAGCGGGCCGTCATCTGGATTTCCGAGTCGTACTGGGTGGATTGGCCCTGACCCCGATATTTACCGTGATACATGGCCGCTTCCGCGCTGCGCAGTAATTCTTCTCCGTCATCACAATCGCCCGGGTAGCGACTGATTCCGAGGCTGGCACTGATCGTCAGATCCTGTCCGTCCACGCGAATGGGGGAACGGATTCGTTGCTGGATAAGTTCGGCGGCGCTGTCAAGCAGCTCGGGCAGGATCTTGTTCCGGATGACCACGGCAAATTCGTCTCCACCGATCCGGGCCAGGAAATCTTTACCGGTGAGCTGGAGATCATTGAGTCGCCGGCCGATTTCCGCGATGACCTGGTCACCAGCCTGGGGGCCGAGCCCATCGTTGATGACCTTGAGTCGATCGATATCGATCCAGATCAGTGCCAGCCCGCCGCGACCACGTTTGTCGACCTTCCGGATGAGATGGTTGAGGCGAGCCTTGAGCGAATCCATGTTGGCAAGCCCTGTCAGGGAGTCAAAGCGGGTTACGTACTCCAGCGCCTGCTTGGAGCGGATCCAGGCCTCGTGTGTGTTCATCAGGCTCACGGTATCGGCCACGGCCACCGCCAGTGATATGTCTGGCGGACTCCACGACCGTTGTTGCCGGGACTCCAGACAGATAACACCGCTCATTCGCGCGCCGTCGAAGACCGGCGCATCGAGCATGGCATGGATGTTGTGAATGCCAAGGTAGCTCCGGGTAAACGAGCGGGTTCTCGGATCTTCCTGGGCGTTTTCCACGGCCACCACCCGCTCGGAACCGACCGTGGCGAAGTACGCCGGATGCTCAGACTGGTAAAGGCTGGGCGGAACGCCCGAGTTGCTTCTGTTGTCGGGAGCCGCGGAGGCATCATAAAGCCACTCGCAATTGATTCGGTCGCCTTTGGGGGGGAATGACCAAACGCTCACCCGTTCCACGTTCAGGCGCCGTGCACAGAGTTCGGTGAGGGCGGCCAGTTTCTGATGTCTCGGCTGCTCGATAAAGTCGGCATCGTGGCTGAGTTCCATCAATGCCTTGTGATGGGAAACCAGTATCTCACTGTCACGCATGGTGGGGCACAGTTCTTCTGGTGTTTCGCGACTGGACGAGCAACCGCGATTAGGCGCACTGGCGCGTTAAATAATAAGCCCTGATCTACCTGTAAAAATATGACAGGGTAGCGAGGGGCTGTCTACATGGCGTGAGTCGGGCCAAAATTGAGGAACAGGTTGGGTTTTGTATCAGTTTTATGTCGATTTGCGTCGATTGGTAGTGAGAAGGGGCTAAGCTGGGCCGTTTAGCCCATAATCGGGAGCAGGACAATAACAAAATGTAATCTGTGGTTCATTGAGGCCCGTTGTGCATCGATTCTTCGGTTTGTTGTGTCTTTTTCTGCTGACCGGCTACTCCGCTGTCGTTTCAGCGCAGGCATCGGCGAGATGGGAAACGGGCGCGAGTCGTATCGAACTTGCCCGATTTGTAGACTACTGGCAGGAGCCTGCCACTGCCGTAGGCATTGATACGGTCGTAGAGCTCGACGAGACAGACTGGGTCCGCAATGGCAGTGACAGCATCAGTTTTGGCTACGGAAAGGACGTCTACTGGTTCCGGGTCACGCTCGATAATGCCGCACCTCAAGCCATACAGACCTTTGTTGAGATCGGGTACCCCGTGCTGGACCGGATCGAGGTTTACATCAATCCCATGTCTTCCGGCACCGAGCCGTTGATCCTGGGTGACAAGCAGCATTTTTCCGAACGGCCCATTGATCACCGCAATTTCGTTGTCCCCCTGAACCTGGCAGCCGGAGAGCGGGCCAGAGTCTTCCTGAGGGTGGAAACCACCAGTTCCATGCAGGTTCCGCTGATCTGGTGGGATCGGGACAGTTTTTTTTCCGCCGAGCAATCCCGGACCATGTTTGAAGGGATTTACTACGGGATTGTGCTGGTCATGGTCCTGTACAACCTGTTCGTGTTCATGGCGGTTGGCGAACGCAGCTTCCTGCACTATGTCGGTTATATCACCGCCATGCCGCTCTTCATCGCCAGCCTTCATGGTGTTGCGTTCCAGTATCTGTGGCCCGGGGCGACCTGGTGGAACGATCAGTCGATCATCGTCTTTCTCAACCTGGCCGTTCTGTTCGGCGGCACCTTCAGTATCCGGTTCATCAACGTGACCCGGGAAAACCACCCCCGCTTCAACCGTTGGACCGTCGCGGTGATCATCGTGGCCGGAGCGCTCGCGGCCGCCGGGTTATTGATTCCCTATAAATTCCTGATCCTCCCGACCATTCTGGTTGCGTTCGTGGGCTGTTCCACCATGCTCATACTCAGCATCATCCGCTGGTACAGGCGGGACCCGGCCGCGCGCTACTACACCCTGGCCTGGGTCTTCATGCTCTTCGGTGGCATCGTACTGGCACTCAGCAAATTCACGGTGTTGCCCCGCAACCTGCTGACCGAGAATGCCACCCAGGTGGGCTCGGCGCTCGGTGTGATTCTGTTGTCCATCGCCCTTGCCGATCGTCTCGATCGGGAAAAGCGGCGGGCTTTCCAGGCCCAGCAACGGCTGTTGAGTGAGGAGCGCAAGGCCAGGATGGCGCAGGAAAAATCCCTCAGGGTGCAGCGTGAGGCCAATACACTTCTGGAAGAACGGGTGCATGCCCGAACCCGCGATCTGAAAAGTCTCAACGATCAGTTGTTGGAATTAAGCGCCACCGATGCCCTAACGGGCCTGAAAAATCGCGGCTATTTTGACCGGACGTTCCAGTCGGCGGTGGTCCGGGCTTTCCGATACCAGGAACAGCTGTCGCTGCTGGTTCTGGACATCGATCACTTCAAGAAATTCAACGACACCTACGGTCACCTGGTGGGCGATGATTGCCTCAAGATGGTCGCCCAGTGTATCAGCCAGCATGTGACGCGCCCCCAGGACCTGGCGGCCCGATACGGAGGCGAGGAGTTTGTGGTTCTGCTTCCGGACACCCCGGTTGACGGTGCCATCCGGGTGGCGGAACGTATTCGTGCTGAAATTGAGGCGACGGCGTTCCGGGTCTCCGGCGAAGTGCTGCACCTGACGGTCAGCGCGGGCGTCTGCACCGTGTCGCCCGAGAGGGCGGATGCCACCAAGGAGATTTTCAACTGGGCCGATGAGGCTCTCTACGAGGCCAAGGGCGAGGGCCGAAACCGGGTGGTGGCCAGGCAAGCCGATGGTCAGAGCATGGTTTCGGCGGTCACCCGGGTCTGAGGGTCCGGCGTTACCTGGTGCAGGTGCGGCCAGGGCGAATCGGATTCCAGTGTAAAGGCGATGTCGAGCAGGGTCCGCTCGTCGCCGTGCCGGCCCATGAACTGAACGGAGATCGGCAGGTTCTCCCGTGTTATCCCCATGGGCAGCGATATGGCCGGTGCGCCGGTCGCGTTGGCCAGTGGTGTGAAACCGACGTATCGGGTCAGTCGCTCAAACAGGGTATCGAACGGTACGCTCGGGTTCAGGTAGCCAATGGGCGGTGTGGTATGGCCCAGGACTGGCGTCAGGACGGCATCAAAACCGGACATCGCCCGGGCGTAATGCTGGTAGGAGCGGCGCAGTCGCCAGAGTGCTGCCGGTAAGCGATAGAATTGTCGCCTGAACTTCCCCGCCAGACCGTCGGTCAATCCATCCACCCGTTGCTTATCGAATCCCGGATGAAAAAGCTTTCGGCCGTTGGCCTTCACGCCAAACGCCAGAAGTGCCCAGTACAGGGCAAAGTCTTCCGGAAACGTGGTCGCGACGGGCACGTCCATCGGCACGATCCGATGCCCCAGCTTTTCCAGTCGCCGGGCCGTGTTCTCGACGGTGTGGCGGGTGTCGTCGTCGGTTGCATAGCCGTTTATGGAGTCCAGAACGAGGCCGATGGTCAGGGCGTTGCCCGTCGGCCCTGCATTGCTGCCAATGGCCGGCAGTCCGGGCGGGCGGAAATAGCGCTCGGCCTGTTCCATGAAATGGGCGGTATCGCGGACCGAGCGACTGACGATGCCATCCGCGATGATGTTGATGGGCAGGGTGCGCGCGGCGTCGTTGTCGATCAGCCGTCCCCGGCTTGGCTTCAGGCCGACCAGACCGCAGCAGGCTGCCGGAATGCGAATGGATCCCCCGCCGTCATTGGCGTGCGCCACGGGCACCACGCCGGCCGCTACCAACGCCGCAGAGCCGCCGGATGAGGCGCCCGTGGAATAGTCGAGGTTCCAGGGGTTTCGTGATGGCGGTCGGTGCGCC
Source organism: Marinobacter arenosus (assembly GCF_019264345.1). Classification (NCBI taxonomy): domain Bacteria; kingdom Pseudomonadati; phylum Pseudomonadota; class Gammaproteobacteria; order Pseudomonadales; family Marinobacteraceae; genus Marinobacter; species Marinobacter arenosus. The sequence continues at coordinate 220,483 of NZ_JAHVAO010000003.1, read as the reverse complement.
GGCTCGGTGGTTGCATTGAATCCGAACTCGGGCAGGGTGCTTTTACCGAGGCACACGAAGCCCTGGTCGAGCATCTGCAGGGCGAAGGGGCTGGTCTGGTGTGCTACCGAGGCGGGAACAGCCGCGGAACCGTGGCCCGTGGGCAGGCCCTTGATGTCGGTGTTGTCCTTGATCACCGTGGGTACACCGGCAAAATATCCGGTGGCCTGGCTGTGCTTTCGGGTGTCGAGACGGCGGGCCGCGTCCAGTGCCTGGCCATAACTGCTGGTGATCAGCCCGTTGATCTGCGGCTCAATCGCCTGTGCCCGGGCAATGGCCGCCTCGGCCAGCTCGGTCGCCGAGACGTCACGACGGCGAATTCGCTCGGCCAGAGCCGTCGCATCGTCCGTGCCGAGGGCATCGTCGGTAAACGCGTGGGCCGATCGTGGCGCCGGGGAAGAATCCATCGCGAAACACTCCATTTCCATCAAGGTTTCCTGACTCTACGGAATTCCGGAACGTGACGACATGTCATTTGGGGAAAGTGTGACAGGGGCCTGGCCGGTTTTCGCCAATTAAACACCTTAAGATGCTTTTCACGGGTCTTTTCAAATAATAAGCTTGCCCTGTACTCACGCAGCAAGCGAGTCAGATGGACATTATCGAACCCCTCGTACGCCACTTTCTGGGCATCTTCTTCCTGATGATCGGCCTGCAGTTTGCCGGTCGGACCCTGGGCCTCTACCGGCGTATGCAGTTTTCCCACATCAATTACGGTGATCGCGGATCGGCACCCTGGTGGCACAGACACATATTCAACGTGTTCCGGACGCTGATCCTGTCGGTGTGCGTGGTCCGTGTGTTTGCGGATATCGACGGTTGGCTGGGGGTGTTCGGCGTGCTGTACCAGTGGCCGGTTCTGCTGCTCGGCATGCTGCTTCTGCTGACCTCCTTCGCGTCGGTCAACTACCTGCAGGCGTACATGCACGAGGACTGGCGCTCCGGTATCGATCACCGTGATGACCACCGCACGCTGCTGACCTCCGGACCGTTCGCCCGGTCCCGGAATCCTTTGTTCATCAGCGTAATGGCCGGGCAGTTGGGCTTTTTCCTGGCGCTGCCGAGTGTGTTTTCCCTGGTGTGCCTGATTGCCGGTGTGCTGGTAATTACCCGCCAGGCAAGGGAAGAGGAAAAGGCCCTTTCGAGTCAATTCGGCGCGCCCTATGACGAGTACCGGGCGCGCGTACCCCGTTGGTTCTAGACGTCATCCGGCCTTCTTGCGGGCATCCTTGATGACGTCATAAGCGTGGCTGATTTCCCGGGTCCGCTCCTCGGCCATTTCACGCATGCTCTCGGGCAAGCCCTTTCCAGCCAGCTTGTCGGGATGGTTTTCGCTCATCAGCTTGCGATAGGTTTTCTTGAGTTCATCGTCGCTGGCGGAGGGGGAGACCCCCAGAACCTTGTAGGCATCGTCTATCTGTTGGCCGGATGAACGCTGCCCCGGGCCCGCTCCAGTTTGCCCGCTGTGGGCTCCGCGCAGCATGGCCTCGAGCTGATCCACCTGGCTTTCCGGCAGACCCAGGCCACGGGCAATTCGCACCAGCATGGCGTGTTCGGCGGGATGGATGACACCATCGGCTGCAACGGCGGACACCTGAACCTGCAGGAACATTTGCAGAAACGCGGGTTGCCGCCCCGTCATCTGCAGGAAACGGGCAAGTTCCGCGTCCAGATCGAAGTCTGGTGCCTTGCCACGACTGAAAGCCGCCTTGGCTTTGGCTTTCTGGGTGTCGTTCAGGCGGAACCGAACAAACATGGCTTCTGCGACCTTGATCTCGTCCTGAGACACGACGCCGTCCGCCTTGCACAAGGCACCCATGACCGCAAACACCGACTCAACAAAGCCGGACTGAATGTGCTGGAGCTTGCCCACCAGGCGACGTTTGAGGCGGTTGAAAAGAAAGGCACCAATGGCAGCACCCACCAGAAACCCGGGAAACTTGCCAAACGCATAGCCGATCAAACCGCCAAGAATCAGAGCCAAGAGCATCAGTAGGTCCTTAATCCGAAAGGGAACAGTCCATAGAATATACGGGTTTTTCGATCCGGGTTCATGAACAGGCTTTCATTCGACGTGTACATCGAACCGGCTGCACGAGTCATCCTCTCCGGTGTAGAGTGGCGTAAGTCCCGGGTGAACCCATGACCCTGTCCAGTCATGACCGGCGCAGCAGCGCTGTATTCTGTTGATCGGAGTAGCCACTGATGACTGCCGACCTTTTTGACGATCTGCCCGCCCAACCGAGTTCCGAGGCCATTGCTGACGGCGCCGTGGTGCTGCGCCAGTTCGCCAGTACGCAAGCAGAGGCGCTGCTGGCTGCGATTAACCGGGTTAATGCGTCGGCTCCCCTCAGACACATGCAGACGCCCGGCGGGCATACCATGTCGGTCGCCATGAGTTGCTGCGGTGAGCTGGGCTGGGTGACGGACGCCCGGGGCTATCGCTACCAGTCCACGGACCCGCATACGGGTGAGCCCTGGCCGACGATGCCCGACAGCTTCCGGGAGCTGGCCGGGGATGCAGCGCAGGCCGCCGGCTACCGGGATTTCAGACCGGATGCCTGTCTGATTAACCGCTATGAACCCGGGGCAAAAATGGGGCTGCACCAGGACAAGGACGAGTCCGATTTTGATCAGCCCATCGTGTCCGTCTCCCTGGGACTGCCTCAGGTGTTCCAGTTTGGCGGATTGAAACGGAGTGATCGGCCGGTCAAGATCCCGCTGGCCCATGGCGATGTGGTGGTCTGGGGCGGAGCGGCGCGATTGCGCTATCACGGAGTCCTGACGCTGAAAAATGGCAGCCACCCTTTGACCGGCGCCTGCCGCTACAATCTCACCTTCCGCCGGGCTCGCTGACTACTGGAACCAGGCGACAGCCAGCCCCGCAATGAGCGACATCACCATCGGAACGCCCACGAACAGGCCGGTTTGCCGGTTGCCAATGGCCCAGGCCATGCCCGATTTGACCAGGTTGTTGGTGGCGGCCGCGATCACGATGCCGATTACAGCGACGTTCATGGCCAGGCTGCCCGTTGACATCCGGGTGAGGGAGAGCGTGATGGCGTCTACATCGGCAATTCCTGAGCTGGCGGCCAGCATGTAAATCCCGGCGTTGCCTAGCCAGCCAGTCAGATAATTGCCCAGCAGCAGGATGGCCATGAGCAGCAGGCCGAACAGCAGGGCAGAGGTCAGATCAAGCGGGTTCTGGTTCAGAGGCGGCTGGTTGACTTCCAGCCGATCCGAGTGGCGTCGCCAGATCAGGAATGCCGGGCCGTAGAGCAGGGCCGTCATGGTGACTACCGGCCAGATCAGGCTGGGTAGCAGGTCCCGGTTGATCACGAAGCAGTAGACCAGAATGCGCGGGAACATGGTGCCACAGGCGATGAGGATGCCGGTGGCGAATTGGGCACTGAGTTGCGGCGACCGCGCGGATTGGCGGGCGAAGTGCAGGGTCAGGGCGGTGGACGAGCTTAATCCGGCGAATACACCGGTAAACAGGATGCCTCGCCGGGTGCCGGCAACGCGGATGGCAAAGTAGCCGACAAACGAGATGGAGGCAATCATCACCACCATCCACCAGATTTCCCGGGGATTGAGGACCCCGCCCGGCCCCATTTCCTCGTTGGGTAACAACGGCAGCATCACCACCGAAATCAGCAGGAGCTTCAGGGCCGCATCAAGTTCGTGCGCCTTGAGTTTGTGGACCCAGCCGTGGATATCTTCCTTGTTGTCGAGGATGATCGCGGTAATGACCGCCGCGGCAGTCGCCATCACCGGGTCCACTGCCACGGCCACCGCACCGAAACAGAACGTCAGGACCATGCCCACCATCCCGGTGATGCTGAAATTGCGGATGTGGGCGAGGCGTTCGCTGTACCCCACCAGTCCCATCGCCACCACGCTGATCAGCAACACCGGGAACGCCCAGGGCGTAATGGCGTCGGCGAGCACCGCCGACAGACCGCCCAGAAGCCCCACCAACGCAAAGGTACGGATACCTGCGATGCGCTCGCCGGCTTTCTGGTCCCGGGCGTCCCAGCCGCGTTCCAGGCCGATGATGGCGCCCAGCAGAAGCGCGACGGCGAGATGGATCGTGGTCTGGTTGGTGGTAATAAATTGCGCAGCGACATCATCCATGGGGGCAGGTGGTCCATAACTTGGTGTAAATATGGGTAAATTGTAGCTTGCCAGGGGGTTCTCGGAAACGTCTGCCGATATCGCTCACCTTACGTGCCGGGGGCGGATCTGGTAAGCTTCGCGGCCCTTGTTTGCAACCCTTTTGTTCAGAGCCCGCCGGAACCCCGTGAACTCCAGTACACCCTGATGTCCGTTGCTGTTCTCTTTCTCACAGTCGGGATTGTTTTCGATCACCCCGGGTGACGGTCCGGTGGCTTTGTACCTGTTTGACCAATAACGGAATTCGACATGGTTAATACCCTGAAAAACCAATGGTTATCCAACATCCGCGGGGATCTTCTCGCCGGTATTGTGGTGGCGCTGGCATTGATCCCGGAGGCCATCGCCTTCTCGATCATCGCCGGGGTGGACCCCAAAGTAGGCCTCTACGCGTCCTTCTGCATCGCCGTCATCATCGCCTTTGTGGGCGGCCGTCCGGGCATGATCTCGGCGGCGACCGCGGCCATGGCCGTACTCATGGTGACGCTGGTGAAAGAGCACGGGCTTCAGTACCTGCTGGCGGCCACGCTGCTGACCGGGGTGATCCAGATCGTCGCGGGGTACCTGAAACTGGGCAGCCTGATGCGATTCGTGTCCCGTTCGGTGGTCACCGGGTTCGTCAACGCCCTGGCGATCCTGATCTTCATGGCCCAGTTGCCGGAACTCACCAATGTGACCTGGCACGTCTACGCCATGACCGCGGCCGGGCTCGGTATTATCTACCTGTTCCCGCTCATCCCGGTGGTTGGCAAGATCCTGCCTTCGCCGCTGGTGTGCATCGTCGTGCTGACCGCCGTCGCGGTGGCTCTCGGACTGGATATCCGGACCGTCGGCGATATGGGCGAACTGCCGGATACCCTGCCGATCTTCCTGTGGCCGGATGTGCCGCTCAATCTCGAAACCCTGATGATCATCCTGCCGTACTCGTTGCCGCTGGCCGTGGTTGGCCTGCTGGAATCCATGATGACGGCAACCATCGTCGATGACCTGACCGATACCGAAAGCGATCGCAACCGCGAGTGTAAGGGCCAGGGTATTGCCAACATCGGCTCGGGCCTGATCGGCGGCATGGCCGGTTGCGCCATGATTGGCCAGTCCATCATCAACGTGAAATCCGGCGGTCGGACCCGGCTGTCAACGCTGACCGCCGGGGTATTCCTGCTGATCATGGTGCTGGTTCTCGACAGCCTGCTGGTGCAGATTCCCATGGCCGCCCTGGTGGCGGTGATGATCATGGTGTCGATCGGTACCTTCTCCTGGGAGTCAATCCGCAACCTCAAGGAACACCCGCTGTCCACCAACATCGTGATGCTGGTCACCGTTATCGTTGTGGTGGCCACCCACAACCTGGCCTTTGGCGTGTTGGCGGGGGTGTTGCTGGCCGCATTGTTCTTCGCGAACAAGATCGGTCACTACATGATGGTGGACTCCGATCTGGACGAGCAGACGAACACGCGCACCTACACCGTTGTTGGCCAAGTGTTCTTCAGTTCGTCGGAAAAACTGCTCCAGGCCTTTGATTTCAAGGAAGCAGTCGATAATGTAGTGATTGATCTGAGCCGCGCCCATTTCTGGGACATTACCGCGGTTGGCGCACTGGACAAGGCAGTCATCAAGTTCCGCCGTGAAGGTGCCGATGTCGAAGTCATTGGCTTGAACGAGGCCAGCGCCACCATCGTCGACCGCTTTGGCGTCCATGACAAGCCGGAAGGCGTCGACCAACTGATGGGGCACTGAGCATGGATAACAATCACAACAATCAGCAAGGCGAGGTTGAGATGTTACGAGTAGTGGCCTGTATCGACGGTTCCCGCGCCGCGCCGGCAGTGTGTGACTATGCCGGGTGGGCGAGCCAGTACATGGAAACCCCCGTGACCCTGCTTCACGTTCTCGACGAAGAGCGCTATCCGGCCGAGCCGGACCTGGCAGGCAGCATTGGTCTGGGAAGCCGGGAACAGTTGCTGGACGAGCTTGCGGAGCTCGATCGAAAGCGTTCCAAACTCGCCCTGGAGCATGGCCACCACCTGCTTGACGAAGCCGAGCACCGGATAAAGGCAGCAGGCGTCGAGGACGTTACCAAGCGCCAGCGCCATGGCGACCTGACCGAGTCACTGCTGGCGCTCGAGAGCCAGACCCGCCTGCTGGTGATGGGGCTGCACGGGGAAAGCAGTTCCGATCGTGACATTCACATCGGCAGCCAGCTCGAAACCGTCATCCGCAGTATGCACCGGCCGATTCTGCTAGTGCCCGACGAGTTCAAGGCGCCGAAGAGTGCGATGCTGGCCTTTGATGGCAGCGCGACGGCGTTCAAGGGCGTTGAGTTGCTGGCGGGTAGTCCGGTACTCAAGGGCATGCCGCTGCATCTCGTCATGATCGGCGCGGACACCAACGACCGCTGGGAGCAGCTGAAAAAGGCGGAGAAGATGCTGGCCGGGCTGGAGTCCGACATCACTCTCGCGATCCGGGCGGGCGATGTGGAACCTGCACTGCACGCCTATCAGGAAGAGCACGACATCGATATTCTGGTCATGGGCGCTTATGGTCATTCCCGAATCCGCCAGTTCCTGGTGGGTAGTACCACCACGACCATGCTGAAGACGGCCGAAAAGCCGCTGGTGATCCTGCGCTAATCAGGATCTGTGACGGAACGGGTTCAGGAGTGCGCGGATTGGCTACCTTACTCAATGGTCTGAGCCGGCGATGCCCGGCCATTGTCATGTTGATTCTGGTCCTGGCATTGGCCGGCTGCCAATCCATTTCACCACCTCAACCACAGGTCCCTTCGGGCCGGGCGGAGACGGACAAGCAAGCGGTTGATCCGGCCTACTCAAATCACTTGGATCGGATCGATCGGGCGCTGTCCGAACTGAACGGCCAGGCCTTACCAGCAGACGAAGACGACTTTGTCCGCTGGTCCGAAAAACTGCGCACCGTTGGTCAGGATTTTCTGACGCTGATCCAGTCAGGACCGGCCACCGCTCACGAGTACAGGCTGTGGGGCGACTTTTTCAACCGGCTGTCAGACACCGTCGAAACGGTGGTTGCCGGTGATGCCAACCTGTCAGAAGCGGAACAGCTCTACGAGCTGGCCGCCCGGCTGTACCCCCTGTTTCTCGAACGCTCCCACCTGCCAGAACGGCCTTTCACCGCCGTCGATGGCGAGACCAGCGCTTATTACGCGGGCAATTACTTCCTGTGCACCATGCCCGAGATGATCGCCGACAGTTATGGCCGCCGCGGTGCACAGCAGATGGACCAACATCTGGTGCAGGCGATGGAACGGTACCTCGAAGGCCCGTGTGAGCCGGACCTCATGTTTTCGGCGGCGGAAATGCTCTACGACTACGCCCTGGTTTCAGGGGAAGAGCATCCCATCTACCGTGAGCGGATCGAACAGGGCGATCCCGCCCAATCGACCCCCTGGCTGATCTTGCTGGATAACCTCTCGCTGGCGGATAACCGGGCACAAGCGCTGGCAAACCTGGATCGGGCTCTGTCAGATGCGCGCACAAATCTGGACGACGGTGACGAGGTCAGCGCGGAGTTCGCGAGCGAGGTGGCGCGCCAGCGAATCCTGTTGATCGACGGGCAGGGGATGCTCCGGGCACTTCGGTATCGGCCATAGGCTCTCATTACCCCGAGCAGCCGTTAGACCAGCGGGCCCTTTTCAGACAAGGTGCGGCTTCAAGCCGCACCGTTTTCAACACCCGATGAACTCGGTGCGTGGGGATTTTGATCAGTGCGTCAATCCCGTTACAGAACCTTTTGCAGTTGACCGTAATCACCACCGGTACGAAGCACGAGCGTGATGTCGTTGTCATTCCGGTTTCGGAAGAACCAGCCATGCTTTCCGGTGAAAGCCGCTTCCAGCTCACCTTCATCTTGTGGCACGCCTCGCCCCTTCTCGTACGAGATGGACTGGCCACCGCCATTGCCGTGGGTGTCGTAGTTGATGGGGCCGCCCTCGGAAACCCAGGAAAAACGTGCGACAGCACCTTGGTCCATGGTCAGCTTGAATTCGGTACCTTCACCTGGTGTGAGAACCACGCGTACTTCATCCTGCCATTGTGGTTGGGCGGGTTCTGCGGCAGGTGCTTCCTCAACGGGTGCAGGTTCAGGCTCAGGGGTGCTCACTGTCTCGGGGACGGACTCGGTAACTTCGGGTGCCTCCTGGTCGGGCGAGGACTTCACGGTAACCATCTGGGCGGTCTCGTCAGCCGCGGCTTCGTCGGCAAGCTGTTCTTTGATTTCACCCATCTCAGTCAGTCCCAGCAGTCGGCCGGCGCCGGTCGGGTCCAGGGCGTACTCCGCAGGCATAACCACAGTAACCAGAAGCACCAGCGCCACGATGACAGCTATGATCGTTGAGCGAATCAGTTTGCCGGTGCTGGGCAATTCTTCACGGCTCGGCATATCAGTGTTGTACATCAGACATCTCCAGAATTAAGCGACAAAATAGCCGGTGAGCTGGTAGCCAATGAGCAGGAACCCTGCACTCATCATGGCTACGTTGGCGGTGTAGGCGTGGCGGAAAAAACCATCGGTTTTCCGCCAGAAGCTCATGACAATCAGGATCATCGCCAGAGCAATAAGCTGCCCGATCTCAACGCCCACGTTGAAGGCGAGGAGGTTGGGGATGAGTCCATCCGGGGAGATGTCGTACTCGATGATCTTTGTGGACAGGCCAAAGCCGTGGAAGAACCCGAAGACGAGAGTGGCGGCTTTGGTGTTGGGTTGAAAGCCAAACCAGCGCTGATAGGCTCCGAGGTTGTCCAGGGCTTTATAGACCACGGAGAGGCCAATGATGGCGTCAATGATGTAGCTATTGATCCCGACGTTGAAGTACACGCCCAGCAACATCGTGGTGGAGTGCCCCAGGGCAAACAGGCTCACATAGACAGCAATGTGCTGCATGCGGTAAAGGAAGAAAATCACACCCAGCAAGAACAGCAGGTGGTCATAGCCGGTAACCATGTGTTTGGCACCGAGGTAGATGAACGCGATGAGGTTCACTCCGGAAATTTCCTGAATGTAGCCCTTGTCGCCCTGGGCAACAGCATGAGCCAGAACATCGGTGCTTAAGCCAAGCAACCCGAGTGTCAGGAATATCCAGAAGAGACGGCTGGCTCGGGGCGCAAGCCGGTAACCGTCAGTCAAGCTTGGTAGCATAAAGACTCCAACAGTGTTCGTTTCATAAGGCTGCCAGCGCATCGAGATTCAAGCAGGAGTAAGTGTGCAGTAATCATGGGTCTCACCCACCAAAGGTACCCGAACACCTTCAGGCAACGTTGCCCGCGGCCACACCCGAGGCCCACGCCCACTGGAAGTTGTGGCCGCCAAGGTGCCCGGTCACGTCCACCACTTCACCGATAAAATAGAGATTGGGGCGTTCGAGTACGGCCATGGTCTTTGAGGACAGCTGTCGAGTATCCACGCCACCCAGGGTCACCTCCGCCGTTCGGTAGCCCTCAGTTCCGGCGGGCTTGATGTGCCATTGGCCGAGCGCTTCCGCTACCTGTTCCAGGTCGCTGTTCTTATAGCCCTGCAGGGGGCCTGTCCAGCCGTGCATGTCGTTGTAAGCCTGGGCAAACCGTTTGGGCAAATGCTGTCCGAGGTAGTGGCCGACGGTGGACTGAGGCTTGTTTTTCCTCAGGGAAAGGAGGTCTTCGTGAATCCGGTTGGCGGGCAACAGGTCTACCGTCAGTTTGTCACCGGGGTGCCAGTAACTGGAAATCTGCAGCATTGAGGGGCCACTCAGGCCGCGGTGGGTGACGAGCATGGGTTCACGGAAATGCTGGTCCCGGCACGAGACGTCGACCGGGCAACTGACGCCGGACAGGGGCCCAAGCTGTTCCTTCAGGTCCGGGTGCAGGGTAAACGGCACAAGGCCGGCCCGTGTGGGCAGGAGGGTGAGCCCGAACTGTCTGGCGATGTCATAGCCGAAGCCGGTGGCGCCCATGGTGGGAATGGATAGCCCGCCACTGGCAATGACCAGGGACTCGCAGGTCAGCGAGCCGGCGCTGGTGGCCAGATTGTAACCGGTATCGGTGCCCTGTACCCCGGATACGGAGGTTTTTAACCGGATTTCAGCGCCGGCCCATTCGCACTCGGTAAGCAGGACGTTCAGGATGTCCTTTGCGCTGTCTTTGCAGAACAGTTGCCCCGCCGCCTTTTCCTCATGCGCGACGCCATGGCGTTCCACCAGCTCAAGGAAGTCCTGGGGGGTATAGCGTTTGAGCGCCGAAATGCAGTAATGAGGATTATCGGACAGAAAGTTGGCGGGCGTGCTGTTCAGGTTGGTGAAATTGCAGCGACCACCACCGGACATCAGAATCTTCTTGCCCGGCTTGTTGGCGTGGTCAATCACCAGCACCTTGCGGCCACGGTATCCTGCCGTGGCCGCGCACATCAGGCCAGCGGCCCCCGCGCCAATGATGATTACGTCGTAGTCGGAACTCATGAGTACCCACACACTGAGAAATGTGCGGGCATTATACGCGATGCCACTAGCTGTTTTTCAGTGTTGCCATATCAATCACGAACCGGTATTTCACGTCGCCCTTTTTCATCCGTTCGTAGGCGTCGTTGATGTTGTGAATGTCCAGCATCTCGACATCGCAACTGATGTCGTGCTCGGCGCAGAAATCCAGGACTTCCTGGGTCTCCGGCATGCCGCCGATGAGTGAACCGGCCAGAACCCGACGCTTGAACACCAGCGCGCCCGCCTCCAGTGCCGGCTCGATGGGCTCCAGCAACCCGACGATGATGTGGGTGCCATCGTAGGTCAGGCAGTTCAGGTAAGGGTTCAGGTCGTGTTGGACCGGGACGGTGTCGAGCATGAAGTCGAAAGTCTCCGCGACTTCCGCCATCTGATCTTCGTCGGTGGAAATCACCACATGGTCGGCACCCTGTTTCTTGGCCTCGGCGACCTTGCTTTCCGAGCGGGTGAAGATGGTGACTTCGGCGCCCAGCGCCTTGGCAAACTTCACGCCCATGTGACCAAGACCGCCCATGCCGATCACGCCGACCTTATGTCCCGCTTTGACGCCGTAGTGGCGCAAGGGCGAGTAGGTGGTGATGCCCGCGCACAGCAGCGGCGCTGCCTTCTGGATGTCCAGCTTGTCCGGGATCCGGACCACGAATCGTTCACTGACCACCACCCGTTCGGAGTAGCCGCCGAAGGTGATGGAGTGGTCGTAACGGTCCTCGCCGTTGTAGGTGCCGGTCATGCCTTCGCTGCAGTACTGTTCCAGGCCGGCTTCACAGGCAGAGCAGGTACGGCAGGAATCGACCATGCAGCCTACGCCGACGATGTCACCTTCCCGATAGTTCTTGACGCCGGGGCCGACGGCCGAGACGCGTCCGACGATTTCATGGCCGGGAACAACCGGGTACTGGGTGACGCCCCAGTCGTTCTCGGCGAAATGGATGTCGGTATGGCAGACGCCACAGTAGTCGATCTCAATGGCAACATCGTCCTTGCGCAACGACCGCCTCGTGATGTCGTGCGGGGCCATGCCGGAGGTGGGAGATTGTGCCGCGAATGCTTTGGTCGCTGTCATGGTTCAGGCTCCTTTTACCGGATGTATTGGGCTTTATACTCCGGTTGGCGCCAAATCTCTCACCGTTTGACATTGCCATAGTGTAATTGCCGCTGCCGGGCTACAGCTGAATGGAGCCTTCCATGAAAAAGGCCGCCTGGCCGGCGATGGCAACACGTTCGCCCTGCAGTTCGCAGCGAAGGACGCCGCCCCGCGTTGAAACCTGACGGGCATTCAGTCGGGTCTTGCCCAGAACCTCGGCCCAGTAGGGCACCAGCACGCTGTGGATGGAGCCGGTCACCGGGTCCTCGTCAATGCCGGCGCCCGGGGCAAAGTAGCGGCTGACGAAGTCGCACGTGTCGCCCCTGGCCGTCACGATCAGGCCCTGGTTGCCCAGCATCTTGAGCTTGCGTAGATCCGGTTGCGCCGCCCGCACCGCAGCTTCGCTGCCGAGGACCACCATGTAGTTCGTGTCGTTGGGTACGAAGAAGGCCGTTTCCGGCGCTTCGGGGAGGGCCTCTCTCACCAGTTGCGGGGTATCCTGCTGCTCAAACGCGAGGTTTGGAAAATCCAGAACCAGCCAGCCCCCGTCATCCTGGCGAACACTCAGGATGCCGCTTTTGGATTGAAAGCGAACAGTCTCGCCGGTCCAGCCCAGTTTGTTGAACAGCACCCAGGCACTGGCCAGGGTGGCATGGCCACAGAGCGGTACCTCGACACCCGGGGTAAACCAGCGGATGTGAAAATCGACCTTCTCGTTGTCCGGCAAGGGGACCAGAAAGGCGGTTTCCGACAGATTGTTCTCGTTGGCCAGTGCCAGCAGCGTCTCATCCGGCAGCCACTGCTCAAGCGGCATCACCGCGGCCGGGTTCCCACCAAAGATGCGGTCGGTGAAGGCGTCTACCTGGTAGATGGAATGGGTCATTGTCTGGTCTCCCGTCGAGTGGCATCAGCATAACGCCATTACGGCGTCGATTCATGAGGCCATTGTGTGGTAGGGCGGACACTCATAACAGATTCAGATAATCTTATTTTGAACCGGTACAGAGGTGCTTGATAGTAAACTGTACTGGTTATATTTCCGCCGAACTGTACCGATCCGTTCGGTTCCGAATCTGGTGCAATGGGTGCAGGAGCCTTGAAGAGGGAGGTGGCTGACATGGGCGTTCTATACAATCAGGTGGCAGACCAGTTGCAGGCGCTGATCCGGGATGGTGTCTATCGGGACGGTGATCGCCTGCCCGGAGTGCGGGTGCTGAGCCGGCAATTCGGGGTAAGCATCTCCACCGTGTTGCAGGCTCACCAGACCCTGGAAGGACGAGGCTACCTGGATGCCCGTGAGCGCAGCGGCTATTTCGTGCGCCTGCCCGCCCGGGATGCCCCCGAGCCGGTCATGCAGAAACATCGCGCCAGACCGGTACCGGTGACGGCCCGGGAAATGACCCTCGACCTGTGCGTGGACGAGCAGAAGCGCATGGTGCCACTGGCCACGGCGATCCCGCACCCGGACTTCCTGCCTCTCCGTCAGATTCAGCAAAGCACTCTGTGGGCGGCGCGTCGGGGGCTGGAGACCCTGGACTATGCGTTTCCGGGCAAGGAGTCCTTCCGGCGTCAGATTGCCCAGCGCATGGCCGCCCTGGGTGTGCCCATCACGCCGGACGATGTGCTGGCGACCAACGGCGCCCAGGAAGCGATCATCCTGGCGCTTCGGGCGGTGACCCAGCCGGGCGACATTGTGGCCGTCGAGACGCCATCGTTTCCGGGAATCCTTCAGGCCTTGGAAGTGGTGGGACTGCGGGTCATCGAGATCCCCACCCATCCGTCTGATGGCATGAGCCTCGAAGGTCTGCAGCTGGCGCTTGACCAATGGCCGCTCAAGGCGTGTGTGGTGGTCACCAACCACAGCAACCCCATGGGCGCGAGAATGCCGGACGAGCGCAAGAAACAGCTGGTGTCCATGTTGGCCGCGGCATCGGTGCCCCTGATCGAGGACGACATCTACGGCGACCTGTACCACTCCGGAGAGCGGCCCAGGCCCGCCAAGGCCTTCGATCGCGCGGATAACGTGATTTACTGCAGTTCCTTCTCGAAGACCATCTCGCCGGGGCTTCGGCTGGGCTGGATGGTGCCCGGTCGTCACATGGCCATGGCCCGGCAGCACAAGTACTTCGTGAACCTGGCCACCTCTTCCATTCCGCAGTTGGCGGTGGCCCACTTCCTGGAGCAGGGCAGTTACGATCGGTACCTGCGCTCGGCGCGCCAGCATTACCGGGAATCCTCGGAGCGGATGCGGGCGGCGATCACCCGATCGTTCCCGGTCGGCACCGCCGTCAGCCGGCCCCAAGGCGGCTTTGTTCTGTGGGTCCAGCTACCGGATGGCATTTCAGGGACCGAGATCTACCAGAAAGCACGGGCGGAGAACATCAATGTGTCACCGGGGTTGATGTTTTCAACCACCAACAAGTACGACAACTGCCTGCGCCTGAACAGCGCCAACCCCTGGACTGAGCGCATCGAGCAGGCTGTGGCCCGTTTGGGGGCACTGGCCCACGCCGAACAGGAGTTGGCTGGCTAGGCTTCGGCCCGCAAGTCCAGCGGGTCGATGAGGCCGGCCGCGATCGCGATGCCGGTGACGTCGGGCAATCGCTCGGCGCCAAGGCGTTTCATGACCCGGGCGCGGTACAGGTCGATGGTTTTCACGCCCACATCGAGCTGCTGGGCGATTTCGCGGCTGGTGTAGCCCTGGGCCAGCGGCAGGAACACGTCCCGCTCCCGGCGGGTGAGGGTGGCCAGCAGGCTGTCGGTGGATTCGTCGCCCTGTTGCCGGTGGCTGGTTTGACGATGTTCCTGCAAGGCCTGCTGAACGCTGTCGAGCAGAAGTTGTTCGTTGAATGGCTTCTCGATAAAGTCGAACGCGCCGGATTTGAAGGCTCGGACCACAATCGGCACATCGGCGTGGCCGGACACGAAAATGATGGGTAGCGCCAATCCCCGTTTCTGCAATTCCTCCTGAACGTTCAACCCCCCCAGTCCAGGCATGCGGACATCCAGGACCACGCAACCTGCGTTTTCAGCGCTGATCGCATCCAGGAATTTGCGGCCGTCAGAGTAGGCCGCCACTTGAAGGCCTACGGATTCCAGCAGCCACTGGGTGGATTCCAGCATGCCGGCGTCGTCATCTACCACGTAGACGGTGGTGGAGTCGGTGGCTGGGGTATCAGTCATCGGGATGGGTCTCCGTGCGAGGTGCGGCGGTGTGTTTGGTACAGGTGGCCGGGGGGAATCGACAGATCAGGGATAGGCCACCGGAACGGCCCGGGGTGGCATCGAGAAAACCGCCGAAGCCCTCGATTATGGAACGGCTCATGGAGAGCCCCAGTCCCAGCCCCTGGGGTTTGCTGGTGTAGAACGGCTGGAACATCTGCCGGATGCCCGGCTCGTCCAGGCCCGGGCCTTGATCACTCACCTCGATCAGCGTTTCCCCGGCGGCATTCACACAGGTGCTGATTACGACCGACGAGGGGTCGCCACCGGCGACCGTGGCCTGGGCTTCCACGTTGGCTTCAATACCATTACGGATCAGGTTGATCAGCACCTGTTCGAGAAGCACCGGGTCGGCGGTAATCACCGGGGCACAGCGGGCCAGGCGCTGGGTAATCCGGACGCCGTTCTTGTCCGCTTCCCACTGGCACAGCCGGGTGACATTGGCGACGATGTCATTCAATGAGACCGGTGCCGTGCGTTTCTGGCCCTTGCGCAGGAAGGCCCGCAATCGCTTGATCACTTCCGACGCGCGGTTGGCGTGGTGGACGATCTTTTGCAGACCGTCGTCCACTCGGCTCAGGCATTCCGGGTTGGCCTGGGCATGTTTCAGGTAGCGCTGACTGGCGCTGGCAAAATTGACGATGGTGGCCAGGGGCTGGTTCATCTCGTGGGCGATGCTGGAGGCGAGTTCACCCAGTGTGGCCAGCCGCGCGGCATGGGCGAGTTCGTCCGCGAGTCTCCGGTTGCTTTCCTCCGATTCAACCCGGCCGGTGATGTCCCGGGAGACACTGATGACTTCAATCACGGCGCCGGTGTAGGTTTCCCGGATGGCGCGGCTGGCGATCTCGAACCAGCGTCGGCTGCCGTCCCGGTGGAGGATGTCCACAGTCATGGTAGCGTAGCCATCGTCCCGAAGCCGGTTACGGGTCTCGGCCAGTTTCTGGGTGACGGAGTGCCCCTTGAAGATGTCTTCCAACGATCTGCCACGAAGTTCCTCGGGCCAGTATCCAAGCAGGCGCCAGGAGGCTGGCGTAGCATCGATAAAACGGCCGTCCGGAGCATGTCGGGAAATCAGGTCGGTGGTGTTTTCGGTAATCAACCGGTATAGCCTGCTGGAGCGGGTGGCCTCGTCGCGCAGCCGCATATCCTCGGTGGCGTCCCGGCCACGAACTAGAATCTGTCCCGTCTCGCGGTCGGGAATAAAGGTCCAGAGCAGAATCGTGCCATCGATCCTGGCTTCGACCCCCTCAATGGCCCGGTTCTGGTTCAGTGCAGACGTGACCAGGGCGCAGGTATTGACCGGCAACAGGTCCAGCGCGTTCGGCAGGTTATTGTGTCGGACCAGATCCAGGGCGGCGCGATTGATCAGCAGTGGCTCGCAATCGGTATTCAGTACCAGCCCGGGTTGCGGGTCGGCGTCCGGCAAACTAAATACGGTTACGGGGGGAGAGTTTGTCATCGCGGTTTTTATGGTATTTATACTATAATACGTTAGTGTAATTTCTAGTATTTGTTCTATCAAATACCATTTTGGCCAGCTCGAAGTATAGCGGCTTTAGCGATTCTCCTGAATACGCCATAAGAACAACAGTGCTCACAGAGGACCCCACAATGACCTCGATTTTTGATCAGGGCCTTGCGCCCGTCGATGCCAACTACGCCGTTCAATCGCCGATTGATTTTATTGAACGCACTGCCAGCGTTTACCCTGAATTCCCGTCCGTTATCCACGGTGCCATCCGGTACACCTGGGCCCAGACCTATGAGCGCTGCGTGCGCCTCGCCTCGGCATTGAAAGGCCGGGGTATCGGGCGGGGCGACACGGTGGCGGTGATGTTGCCGAACATCCCGGCCATGGTGGAGAGCCATTTCGGTGTACCCATGATCGGCGCGGTGCTGAACACCCTGAATGTACGGCTTGATGCCGAAGCCATTGCCTTCATGCTCGAACACGGTGAGGCCAAGGTGGTGATTGCCGATCGCGAGTTCGGTGATGTCATCAATGACGCCGTCAGCCGGCTCAAAGACAAGCCGCTGGTGATTGATGTGGACGATCCCGAGTACGGCGAAGGGGTCCAGGTCAGCGACCTGGACTACGAGGCCTTTCTGCAGGAGGGCGATCCGGGGTTTCAGTGGAGCTTCCCGGCGGATGAATGGGACGCCATCTCGCTGAACTACACGTCGGGCACCACCGGCAACCCGAAAGGCGTGGTCTATCACCACCGCGGGGCGTATATCAACGCACTCGGCAACCAGGCGGTGTGGTCCATGGACATGCACCCGGTCTACCTCTGGACCCTGCCGATGTTCCACTGCAACGGCTGGTGTTTCCCCTGGACCATCACAGCCATGGCCGGAACCCACGTATGCCTGCGCCGGGTTGACCCGGAGAAGATCCTGCAACTGATTCGAGATCACCAGGTCACCCACATGTGCGGTGCCCCGATTGTGCTGAACGCCCTGCTGAACGTGCCGGAGTCCGCAAAGGCCGGTATCGATCATGACGTGAAGTCCATGACGGCCGGTGCGGCGCCACCGGCGCAGGTGATTGGAGCCATCGAGGAAATGGGCATTCAGGTTACCCACGTGTACGGCCTGACCGAGGTGTATGGCCCGGTGACGGTGTGCGCCTGGAAAACGGAGTGGGACAAACTGCCGCTGCACGATCGGGCCAGGAAGAAGGCTCGCCAGGGCGTCCGTTATCACACCCTGGCAGGCACCATGGTGGGTGATCCGAACACCATGGAACCGGTACCGAAGGATGGCAAGACCATCGGCGAGATCTTCCTGCGCGGCAACACCGTGATGAAAGGTTACCTGAAGAATCCGAAGGCCACCGAGGAAGCCTTCCGGGGAGGGTGGTTCCATACCGGTGACCTGGCGGTCTGGCACGAGGACGGCTACATGGAAATCAAGGACCGCCTGAAGGACATCATCATCTCCGGTGGCGAGAACATCTCCACCATTGAGGTGGAAGACACCCTCTACCGCCATCCTGCTGTGCTTGAGGCGGCCGTGGTCGCACGACCGGACGAAAAGTGGGGCGAAACACCCTGCGCGTTCGTCACCCTCAAGCCCGAAGCGGGTGAGGTGAGTGAAGACGACATCATCAGCTTTTGCCGGGAGCACCTGGCGCGCTTCAAGGTGCCCAAGACGGTCGTCTTCTCGGAACTGCCCAAGACCTCCACGGGCAAGATCCAGAAGTTCGTGCTGAGAGATCAGGCCAAAGAGCTGGACTGATTGCCTGACGGGCTGTGCCGGGCCCGGCACAGCCTTTTTACACCGATAAAAACAACCCTGTCTGGTGCACGCCGCGCGTGCGCCCGGAGACCCTATTATGCAAATGTTTCACCGTAACAACGGCGAGGAGCAGCCGTACTGGCCCGCCGGCCCCTTCAAGATTCGCCTGCCGTTTGTTCACTACCGCTGGGAATTCGCGGAGATGGTTCAGGCGCTGATCATGTTTGTGGTCAGTCTGGCCATGATTCCGCTGCTGGAGAATTACCTGGGCGTACCTTACGACGTGGCCCTCGCTTACGTGGTCATCTGCGGCATCGGTTTCATGCTGCCGGCGTTGCTTGGTGTGCCGCTGGTGCCCGGCTGGATCACGCCGGGGATTCCGGTGGTGCTCCTGTTCCTGGGCGATTATGAGCCGGGGCCCGAGGCGATCCAGGCCCTGTTCGCCCTGCAGTTCCTGGTCTTCATGATCTTCTTCGTGCTGGGTGTCACGCGCCTGGGCAGCAAGCTGGTGGAACTGATTCCCCGGTCCATGAAAGGCGGCATCATCATCGGCGCCGGTATTGCCGCCCTCATGGGTGAAATTGAAGCCGGAGGACGGCTGGCCAACACCCCGATATCACTGATCATCGGTGGCCTGGTGTGCCTGTACCTGATGTTCTCGGTCTCGTTCAAAGGCTTTGTGGAGACCAACAGCCTTGCCCGCAAGATTGCCAACTACGGCATGGTACCGGGGATGGTCGTCGCTATTCTGGTGGGCTTTGCGACCGGCGAGTACGCAGTGCCAAGCGTGGAGTGGGGCATCACCCGGCCGGCATTCGGCGAGCTCTGGAATTACCTGCCGTTTACGGTCGGTTTTCCGGATTCGAGCGTCTTCCTGTATGCCATCCCGACGGCGGTCATCGCCTACGTTATCGCTTTCGGCGACATCGTGGTGGGCCAGTCCCTGATGAGTCGTGTTGACCACCTGCGCAAAGACGAAGACATCGACAGCAGTGTCGATCGTGTTCACCTCGTAACCGCCATCCGCAATGGCATGCACGCCTTCCTTGCCCCGTATCCCGGACTCGCCGGTCCGATCTGGACGGCCGTCACTGCCACCATGGCCGAGCGGTACAAGTATGGCCGAAACGCCATGGATTCGATCTACAGTGGCGGCGGGACCTTCTGGATCACGGGCTTCATCGCCCTGTTTGTCTTGCCGCTGGTGAGCTTCTTCCAGCCCGTTCTGCCCATTGCGCTGTCTTTGACCCTGCTGTTGACCGGCTACATCTGTCTGATGGTTGGCCTGGAACAGCTGGAGAACAACACCGAGCGCGGTATTGCCGGCACCATGGGCGTCGTGCTGGCGGTCTACGGCGCAGGCTGGGGCCTTGCGACCGGGGCTGTCCTCTACCTGCTGATTGAGCGGACAAAGTTGCTGGGCTTTACGGCCGATCCGGAAGCGCCAGGTGCCGAGATCGCTGAAGAACACTGATCCGTCTGGCTCCGATTTCGGACCGGAGCCAGACAAACCCCTGTGTGTCCTTGGGAGGTGTAATGCCTCCCTTTTTTTGTCTGAATTCTGGTTGGTGACAGAATGTCATTTCGTGACAATTTGTCGGAAAGTTCCTCCCAAAGCCTTCCTTCGGTCTTGTTATCGGGTTTAAACTGGCGTCACTGGTGAATGTTTAACCGCTGTTTGTGATCGATAACAACACGACAAAACGTGATAACAACAGGAGGCAGCCATGACCATCAGTTCCACGCCCGAAGGGGTGTCGGTTCAGCCCCGTCATATCCGGTTCGATGTCAGTGAAGATCTCAAGTCCTTCTGGCATGGCAATAATGCCTTCAGGACAGCCTTCTTCAACGCCCTTTCCCTCCAGTTTCCGGACGGTGAGCAACAGTTCATCAACGCGGTTCGGCTTTACCGTGATCGTATCGAGGACCCCAAGCTCCAGGCTGAAATCCGGGGCTTTATTGGTCAGGAAGCGCTGCACAGCCGTGAGCACAAGAGCTACAACGAAGCCTTGAAAGCCCGCGGTTATGACATTGATGCCATTGATGATCGGTTCGCCCGGCACATGAAATGGGTGGCAAACCTGCCGCCCAGCCGCCAGTTGGCTGGAACCTGCGGCGCCGAGCACTACACGGCGGTTCTGGCTAACGCCATTCTCCGGCACCCGGAATGGATGGAGGGCGCTACTCCGGGCATGGCCCGCCTCTGGCGCTGGCACGCGATCGAGGAGACCGAGCACAAATCCGTGGCCTTCGATGTCTATCGAGAGTGTGTTGGTAACGAACGTCTGCGCCGGATCGTGTTCTTGTTCGTGACCTGGAATTTCTTCAAGTACACCTTCC
This sequence comes from Marinobacter arenosus, assembly GCF_019264345.1. Classification (NCBI taxonomy): domain Bacteria; kingdom Pseudomonadati; phylum Pseudomonadota; class Gammaproteobacteria; order Pseudomonadales; family Marinobacteraceae; genus Marinobacter; species Marinobacter arenosus. The sequence goes on along the minus strand of NZ_JAHVAO010000003.1, from coordinate 199,883 downwards.
TGAACACCTGCAGCCTGCTCAAAACGGACGGCAAGCTCTGGAGCGTGAGCACCTGGCTGGGCGGCCTGAATTTCCTGTGGGGTAAACCCGGCGTGATCCGCAAGTGCCTGCCCGAGTTTCTCGCCTACTTCCGTAAGGACTTCCACCCCTGGCAACAGGACAACCGGCGGGTACTCGAGGAAAATCTCAAGGAACTGGAGGCCGCGCCAACCGCCCGCTGACGGTGTGGTGCTGAAATTCCGATCAGGTTGTGTAACACTGGTCTCCGAGAAGAATAATGACAATAAAGGGCGGTCCCAACCGAGGATTCGCCCGGAGCTGGAGGCCCCATCATGCGAGTTGGATTGATCGTCGATTCCGCGTGCGATTTACCTTACGAATTCAGTCGCAAGCACGACCTGTTTATTCTTCCCGTCACCGCCGTCATCGATGGCCAGACTTACATCGACGAGCATGATCCGGTCAGGACCCAGGAATTCTATCAGAGCGGTCTGTTGCAGAAGGGGCATCAGGCCGAGACCCAGGCCTTCACGCCAAAACAGATTCACGACCTGTTCATGGAGAAGATCGTCACCCAGTTCGACGTGGCCTTCTGTGAAACCGTCACCCGCAGTCGTAGCCTGATTTTCGAGAATGCCACCGAGGCCATGAACAGTGTCCTTGCCAATTACGACCAGACCCGTAAGGCCGCCGGTCGGGAGGGCAAGTTCTCGATGCGGGTCATCGACAGCAAGCAGATCTTTGCCGGCCAGGGCCTCCTTGCCGCCCATACCCTGAAGCTGATTGAGCAGAAGCTCTCCAAGAACGCGCTCAGACATGAGGTAGAGACCTTTTCGGACAAAATCTACACCTGTGTTCTCCCTCGCGACCTCCACTACATCCGGGAACGGGCCCGTCGACGCGGCGACAAGAGCGTCTCGGCGCTGGTGGCCTTCCTGGGCAAGGCGCTCAATATCACGCCGGTGATCTTCGGTAAGGGCGCAGAGGGCCAGCCTGTGGCCAAGACCCGAAGTTTTGATGTGGCCGTGGAGAAAGTGATGAACTACGCTGCCGCTCGGGTGGAGGCGGGCCTGGCCACGCCTTATGTCAGCCTGTCCTGTGGCCTGACCTGGACCGAAATCGAGGACCTGCCGGGGCTGAACCGTCTTCGGGACGCCTGCGAACGCAATGGCGTCGAGCTGTTGTTGTCCCAGATGGGGATCACCAGCAGCATCTATGTGGGGCCGGGCAGTCTGTGCCTTGCCCTGGCCGCTGAACCTCACTCTTTCAACGATTTTCAGTAATTCGCACCCGCCTTGATCCGACGCGGTGATCGGCATTTGCCCCGCCGCAGTTCTCAAACGGTAGTTTTGGCAAACTCTTCTCTGGCGCTGCCGTGTTAGCCTCGTAAGCCTTCTTCCAAACCTTTTGCATACAGGACAGTTGAACCCATGAGCAACAGCAATGCGGATCTTGCCAGCAGGCTGCTGGAACAGCACGTAAAGCATGAAATGGCGTCGCTTAAAGGGGCCAGGCTGCGCAAGTTCCTTGAGCGCGAGGTGACGGAACTCCTGGGTCAGGCTGATGTGGTTACCCTTGGCCGACTGAGTTCGGTGGAGCAGGTAATGGGGGTGATCCAGCGGATCGTCGTGAATATGGAACTGGATGCCGGTATCCCTGAACTGGCGGCGGAAATGGCCACGGAGGTGATGAACGCGCCGGTGCAGGAACAGACCACGCTGGGCGAGATCATCAGCCGGGACCAGGCAACCGGCTTCGTGGAAGAGGCCCTGGAATTGCGCCAGCAGCGGGAGCGGGTCATCAGCGAGATCATGGCACACCCGGTCTATCAGGAGCTGGTGTCCAATGTGGTGTATGCCGGCCTCGTGAACTACCTCTACGAGGACAACCTCATCACCAAGTCGGTGCCTGGGGTGGGTTCCATGATGAAGTTCGGGAAGAAAATGGCGAATCGGGCCGTGCCGGGACTGGATGAAACGTTTGAGCGGCGGATAAAAACCTGGTTATCCGATAGCTTGCCGGGGCTGATTGCCCGCAGTGAGCAGTTCCTCAACAAGGCGCTGTCCGATGACGAACTGCGGGACAGTGTTATGGCCGGCTGGGTGTCGGTAGAGAATCGCACCATTGCTGAACTGCGCGAAGGGATGGGGGATGTCGAACTTCAGGAATTCGTGGTGCTGGGCTACGAGTTTTGGCTTGAGTTCCGAAAAACCGCCTACTTCGAGGGGTGTGCCCGCGCGGTGGTGGAGCACCTGTTTGCCAAGTATGGCGACCGTCCGATCAGTGATCTGCTGAAAGATATTGGGGTCACCCGGGACGTGATCATGGCCGAAATTGATGCCTACGCACTTCCGGTTATGGACGTGTTGCGGGAACAGGGCTATGTTGAGGCCCTGGTTCGCCGCAGGTTGAGCAGCTTTTACAGTTCCGCGGCGGCACGCAAGATTCTTGAGCCGGAGGCCTGACCCGCGCAGCCACCGGCCGTTCACCGGAGGCCTGCCGTGTTTACAGAGTTGTTCTGGGCGTACCTGGTCGCTATTACTCTGCTGACCATTACACCGGGTGTCGACACCCTGCTGGTGATGCGTAATACCGGTCGTGGTGGCTTGAGAGATGGCTGTGTGACCAGTGTTGGCATTTGCAGTGGGTTGTTCATCCACGCGACACTCTCGGCGTTGGGTATCTCCATCCTGCTGGTCGAAACCGCCTGGGCCTTCTCGGCGCTGAAATGGGCCGGGGCCTGCTACCTCGTCTGGCTGGGTATCGCCTCACTCCGGCAGGCGTGGGCCAGAGAGGGCAGGCGCCCGGTTGAGCAGCCGGAGGTGATTCGTCGGCGGGTGGCTACGGCGGTATCCTTTCGTGAGGGGCTGTTGTCCAACGTGCTCAATCCCAAGACCGCTCTGTTCTACATGGCCCTGCTGCCGCAATTTGTGGACCCAGCCGGTAACGCTTTTCAGCAGTCGCTGGTGCTGGCGAGTGTCCACTTCCTGCTCGCTATGCTCTGGCAGTGCGGGCTGGCTTTCGTAGTCGTCCGGTTCAGGGGGCTGGGGGCGAGTGCGCGGGTGAAACGCGCGTTGAACGCTGCCACCGGCGGGTTTTTCGTCGCCATGGGTGCCAAGCTGGCCAGCAGCTGAACCGATCGGAGTGGAAGGACGCCTGAACAGGCGAAAAAAAGGGAAGCCATGGGGCTTCCCTTTTTGCGTTCAGGCATCGCCTTACTTTTCGAGGTACTGCAGCTTGTCCGGCTTGCCGTCCCATTCCTCGGCGTCCGGCAGCGGGTCCTTCTTCTCGGTAATGTTTGGCCACTTGCCGGCGAGATCGGCGTTGATCTCCACAAACTGGACCTGATCGGCGGGCAGTTCGTCCTCGGAGAAAATCGCTTCTGCCGGGCACTCGGGCTCACACAGGGCGCAGTCGATGCACTCGTCCGGATCAATTACCAGAAAGTTCGGGCCTTCGTAGAAACAGTCTACCGGGCAGACTTCCACGCAGTCTGTGTATTTACACTTGATGCAGTTATCAGTAACGATAAACGCCATAGTCAGATCCCTGGTCCAGTGGTCAATCTCATCGGGAGCTTGCAGTCAGGCTCCATGGTTATGTTTTAGTGCGCGATATTGTAGGGAGCGCCCCGCAGACCCGCAAGAGTTGACCCGCTATATCGTTATTACCTGGATCAACAATCCGGAAATTCCGGTCATTTCTCCAGCAACTCCTTCAATTCGTACAACCGGTTCAAAGCCTCTCTCGGGGTCAGGTCATCCAATTCAAGTGCCTTGAGCGTTCGCTCGACCACACTGGGCTCCAGGCTTGCGAACATATCGCCTTGCATGACCGGCTCGCTGACCCGCGCTGAAGGCTGCGGGCGGGCCTCCGGAGCGCTTGGCGCCGGGGCCTGGTCCGTCGAGACGGCAGCGGGGGTTGCGCTGCCTTCGAGGTGCGCCAACTGGCCCTTGGCGTTGCGTATCACGTCCTGCGGCACACCAGCGAGCTTGGCCACCTGCAGACCGTAGCTCTGGCTCGCCGGGCCATCGTGGACGTTGTGAAGGAAGACGATGCTGTCGTCGTGCTCGGTGGCAGTCAGGTGCACGTTGACGGCGTGGGTCAGGTCGTCGGCGAGCTGGGTCAGTTCAAAGTAGTGCGTGGCGAACAGGGTGTAGCAGCGAATGTTTTTTGCCAGGTGTTCGGCCGTGGCCCAGGCCAGGGACAGGCCATCGAAGGTGCTGGTGCCGCGGCCCACCTCATCCATCAGTACCAGGCTGAACTCCGTCGCGTTGTGGAGGATGTTGGCGGTTTCGGTCATTTCCACCATAAACGTGGAACGCCCGCCGGCAATGTCGTCCGAGGAGCCCATGCGGGTGAAGATGCGATCCACCGGGCCCAGGACCGCGCGGTTGGCCGGTACAAAACTGCCGGTGTAGGCAAGCAGGGCAATCAGTGCGGCCTGGCGCATGTAGGTGGACTTACCGCCCATGTTCGGGCCGGTGATCACCAGCATGCGGCGCTGGGTGTCCATCAGCAGGTCGTTGGGCACGAACGGTTCGTCGAGCAGCTGCTCCACCACTGGATGGCGACCTTCTTCGATGTCGAAGCCGGGTGACTCACTGAACTCGGGAGCCGCAAGGCGCAGGGTGGTGGCCCGCTCGGCAAAGTTGCTCAGGACGTCCAGCTCGGCCAGGGCCTGGGCCGCATCCTGAAGCGGCGCCAACTGCTCGGCGACCGTTTCCAGAACCTCATCGTAGAGGGCCTTTTCCCGTGCCAGCGCGCGGCTCTTGGCGCTCAGGGCCTTGTCCTCGAACTCTTTCAGTTCCGGGGTGATAAACCGTTCCGCGTTTTTCAGGGTCTGGCGCCGGATGTAATCCACCGGAGCCTGGTCGGACTGGGCCCGGCTGATTTCGATGTAGTAGCCGTGCACCCGGTTGTAGCCCACCTTGAGGGTGCTGATGCCGGTACGGTCCCGTTCCCGGGTTTCCACGTCCAGCAGGTACTGGCCCGCGTTCTCGCTGATGTTGCGCAGGTCGTCCAGTTCCTCGTCGAAGCCTTCGCGGATCACGCCGCCGTCACGGATAACCACGGGCGGATTGTCGATGATGGACCGTTCTAGCAGGTCGGCCAGCTCCGGGTATTCGCCGATGACGGTTGCCAGCTTGACGATGTGATGGGAATTGACCGGTTTCAGGGTTTCCTGAAGGTTCGGCAACGCCTGGAAGGCATCCCGCAAGCGGGCCAGGTCCCGGGGGCGGGCCGAGCGCAGGGCGACCCGGGCGAGCACCCGTTCAATGTCTCCGACCGCCTTCAGCAGGTCATGCACCGGCTCGTAATGAAAGCCGTCCAGCAACGCCGATACCGCCTGTTGGCGCTGGGAAACCACCGTCACGTCGCGCAGTGGGCGATTGAGCCAGCGCCGGAGCTCCCGGCCGCCCATGGAGGTAGCGGTGCGGTCCATTACCCAGGCCAGGGTGTGCAGGTGGCCGCCCATCAGGTTGGTGTCGATCTCGAGGTTGCGGCGGCTGGCGGCATCCAGGATGACCGCTTCGTCCCGCCGTTCCCGGGTCAGTTTCCGGATGTGGGGCAGGGCGGTGCGCTGGGTTTCCTTGGCGTACTGCAGCAGGCAGCCGGCAGCGCAGATGGCCAGGGTCAGGTCCTCGCAGCCGAACCCGGTCAGGTCCCGCACCTGCAGCTGGTGTGTGATGACCCGGCGTGCCGTATCGGATTCGAACAGCCAGGGGCCCTGGCGGCGAATGCCGGTGTAACCCTCCAGCACCTCTTCGTAAGGGAAGTCCTCGCTGATCAGGATTTCCGCCGGACGCACGCGCTGGAGTTCGCCCTGCAGGGCTTCCAGGTCGTCCAGTTCAGAGACCGCAAAGCGGCCACTGGAAATATCCAGCGAAGCAAAGCCGAATTGTTCGCGATGGCTGTAAATGGCCACCAGAAGATTGTCGCGACGGTCCTCCAGATAGGCATCGTCACTGAGTGTGCCCGGCGTGACAATTCGAACCACCTGGCGATCGACCGGGCCTTTACTGGTGGCCGGATCGCCAATCTGTTCGCAGATGGCGATGGATTGACCCGCCCGCACCAGCCGGGCAATGTATCCCTCAGATGAATGGAACGGGATGCCCGCCATGGGGATCGGGTTGCCGCCGGACTGCCCGCGAGCGGTCAATGTGATGTCCATCAGCTCAGCGGCTTTCTTGGCGTCTTCGTAAAACAGCTCGTAGAAATCCCCCATGCGGTAGAACACCAGCTCGTTGGGGTGCTGCCCCTTGATCTTCAGATACTGCTGCATCATGGGGGTGTGCTTGGAGAGATCGGTCTGGGCTGCTGACATGGACGGTCCGGATTGCCTTGCTTTGGATGAAGGCGTGAATTGTAAGAAAATAACGCCCCGGATGAAACGAAGGAGATCATTATGAGCGCCAGTGATCAGGAATTGTCCGAGGCGGGTGCCCGCCTTGGCAAACTGCTGGAGCGTCAGGGACGTACGATTGTCACGGCCGAGAGCTGCACCGGAGGTTGGGTTGCCAAGGTGTTGACGGACAGGGCGGGTTCCTCCGCGTATGTGTTGGGAGGCCTGGTAACGTACAGCAACGATGCCAAGGAAGGGTTGCTGGGCGTAAGCGGTCAATCGCTGGCTGACCACGGTGCCGTCAGTGAACCGGTGGTTCGGGAAATGGTTGCCGGTGCGCTGGCGGTGACCGGTGCGGATGTGGCCGTGGCCATCAGTGGTGTCGCGGGGCCGGGCGGTGGCAGCGAAGATAAGCCGGTGGGCACGGTGTGGTTTGCCTGGGGCCGGGGCCCGGCATCCACGGAAGCCGTGGTAGCCCATTTTCCAGGTGACCGGGACGAGGTTCGTCGCCAGGCGGTGCTCTTTGCGTTGCAGGGGGTCAGTGATTTTCTCGGCGCCTCCTGAATGGCATCCGATGGGGCTGGCGGACGCCTCCCGTCAGTTTCGTGAAAGAGGGGGTTGGTCTCCTCATCGGGTTATGTTTTAATACTGTTCAAATATACAGGGAATTTGCTGTATCTGCTGTACAAGTTCCCGCTCCAAAATTCTGCGACCGGCGTTAAGTGACGACCGGTGGCTACGGCGACAGAGGGTTTGCACTGATGGAAGACAACCGCAAGAAAGCACTAAGCGCAGCACTGGGTCAGATCGAGCGCCAGTTCGGCAAGGGCGCCGTCATGAAAATGGGCGATCAGCCCCGTGAAGCCATTCCTGCGGTATCCACCGGTTCTCTCGGGCTCGACGTTGCCCTGGGTATTGGCGGTCTTCCCTATGGGCGAATCTGTGAGATCTACGGCCCGGAAAGTTCCGGTAAAACCACGCTGACCCTTCAGGTCATCGCTGAAGCCCAGAAGCAGGGAAAAACCTGTGCCTTTGTGGACGCGGAGCACGCACTTGATCCCGTTTACGCTGAAAAGCTGGGCGTAAATGTCGACGACCTGCTGGTGTCCCAGCCGGATACCGGCGAACAGGCACTGGAAATCGCCGATATGCTGGTTCGCTCCAACGCCGTTGACGTGATCATCGTGGACTCCGTCGCAGCCCTGACACCAAAAGCGGAAATCGAAGGCGAAATGGGCGACAGTCACGTAGGCCTTCAGGCGCGTTTGATGTCTCAGGCGCTGCGTAAGCTGACCGGTAACGTCAAACACGCCAATTGCCTGATGATCTTCATCAACCAGATCCGGATGAAGATTGGTGTGATGTTTGGCAGCCCGGAAACCACCACTGGCGGTAATGCGCTGAAGTTCTATTCCTCCGTGCGTCTGGACATCCGCCGTATCGGCTCGGTGAAAGAAGGCGACGAGGTGGTGGGCAACGAAACCCGCGTGAAAGTGGTCAAGAACAAGGTGGCGCCGCCGTTCCGCCAGGCCGAGTTCCAGATCATGTACGGCAAGGGCATCTACCACATGGCCGAGGTTCTGGACATGGGCGTGAAAGAAGGCTTCGTGGACAAATCCGGTGCCTGGTACGCCTACAACGGCGACAAGATTGGCCAGGGCAAGGCCAACGCCTGCAAGTTCCTGGAAGAGAACCTGGACCTGGCCACTGAAATTGAAGCCAAGGTCCGTGACAAGTTGATGCCGAAGCCGGAGAAAAAAGAGAAGGCCGAGGAAGCCCCGGCTGAAGCAAATGGCGAACTGCTTTAACTGAACGGTCCATCCAGTAATGGGCAGCAGGACGCCTTTCCTGCTGCCCATGCCCCCTTCCCAGCCCTCCGATTTTCGATTCCTTTCGTTTTGACGTCCCTGTCTTGCCGGGAATGCCATCAGCTTGAAAATAACCGGGGCTGTGTTATACCGAGATAACACAATCCGGGCAGTGACTCCGTAGCAACGGGGAGCCGTGGTGGAGATTGTTTGGTTAATAAGGACATTCAACCAAATCGGGGCGCTCTCATGACGACGCTGTACCTCTCCTTCCTGAACCACGTTCTGACAAGGCGGGCGTGTCTGCCGCTCACGTTCGCGATTGCCTTCCTGATTGCCGCTCTGACACCCGGCGCAGCGGGCTCTGCAGAACCTGAAGGTGGTGGTCATCCAAAACTGATTCTGCAAATTACCGTGGATGCACTGCGGGCCGATTTGCCAGAGCGTTACGCGTCCGTCCTGGGAGACGGTGGCTTCAAGCGCCTCTGGAACAACGGAATCACCTATTCCAACGCCAACTACCGGCATGCCAACACGGAGACCGTCGTTGGTCACACATCCCTGGCTACGGGCACCGTACCTGCACGCCATGGGATGATCGGAAACGTCTGGTTTGACCGTGAGTTGGGACGACTGATCTACAACATCGAAGATGCACGTTATCGGTTGCTGACAGCCGGTGCTGATGTGGATAAACAGACTGAAATCGATCCGACCCAGAAGGCAGCCAAGGTGGATGGCCGGTCACCAACCGCCATCCTCACGTCGACGTTCAGTGATGAATTGGCGATTCACTTCAATGGGCGGTCGAAGATCTTCGGCGTCTCCGTGAAAGATCGGGGCGCAGTGACCCTGGCTGGGCAGACCGGGAAAGCCTTCTGGTTCTCCAAGGCCACCGGGGAGTTTGTTACCAGCACGTATTATTATGACGAGTACCCGCAATGGGTGACGGACTGGAACGCGGGCAAGCCCGCTGGCAAATACGCGGACCAGGCCTGGGAGCTGCTCCTGGAGCCGAATGCTTACCAGTTTGGTGGGTCTGATGATCAGGATTTCGAAACCGATTTTCCGGGTTTCGGGCGTACCTTCCCGCACGCCTGGGGCACAGCCGACGACAAGTATATGACGACGCGCCTGACGCTCAGCCCGGCCGGTGACGAATTAACCCTCGATTTTGCAACCACGTTGATGAAAGCCGAGGGGTTGGGGCAGGACGAGGTACCGGATTTCCTGGCGGTCAGCTTTTCCTCAACCGACTATGTCGGTCACGTTTTCGGCGCGTCCAGCCTGGAAACCGAGGACAATATGGCTCGCCTGGATCGTACCCTGGCTAACCTGCTCAACGTTGTTGATGAGCACGTTGGCCTTGAGGACACATTGGTGGTGCTTTCGGCCGACCACGGACAGCCCGAAGTCCCCGGCCATCTCAATGAACTTGGTGTGTCCGGTGCCAACTATTTCGATGTCGAGGCGCTCGACAAGACACCGGCCATTGAGGCCCTGAAGAAGCAGTTTGGCATTGGTGAGGAACTCATAGAGGCGTTCTTCCAACCCTACCTGTATCTGAATGATGAGGTCATCAAAGAAAAAGGTCTGAACAAAGCGGCGATCGAACAGACACTTGCCGACACGCTGATGCAGTTTGAGGGCATTTCCGTGGCTATACCCAGTTCGGCCCTTCGGTCGGGAGCGTTTCCGAACGTTCCAGTGATCAATGCCGTCCTGAATAACTTTCACCCCAAGCGCTCGGGCGACATCTACGTGGTGTTCAATCCCAATGTCTTCATCAACGATTTTGACGGCCTGGAGGTGGCGTCTGTTCACGGTTCACCCTGGCGTTATGACACCCATGTGCCGGTGATTTTTTCCGGATACGGACTGAAGGCCCAAACCGTCAGTCGACCAATAGCGCCGTATGACATTGCCCCGACGCTGTCATCCCTGATCGGCGCAAAAGCGCCCTCCGGGGCTGTGGGTGAGCCGTTGTCGGAAGTTCTGGGGCACTGACTTTGTTACACTGACCCTGGGCTGCCCTGCGACGCATTCCGTAATGGCAGGGCCTCAATGTGGTGAACCGGTCCGGGAGAGCCAGTGGAGAACAGGAAACAGTTATTGATCGTGGCCCATGCGCCCTCCCCAAACACCCTCAAACTGCGCGAGGCGGTGGAGAGGGGCGCCTGCCACGAAGACATCGAGAACGTTGATGTCCGAGTGCTCGCGCCGCTGCAAGCGGGCCCGGAAGACGTACTCGCCTGCGATGCGATCATACTCGGAACCACTGAAAACCTTGGCTACATGAGTGGGGCCCTCAAGGATTTCTTCGATCGCAGCTATTACCCCTGCCTGGAGAAAACCCAGGGTTTGCCCTTCGCCTATTACATTCGGGCCGGGCACGATGGCACCGGGACCCAACGCGCCATCGAGTCGATCACCACCGGCCTTCGCTGGAAACAGGTTCAGGAGCCGCTGCTCTGTCGCGGGGAATACCGGGATGCGTTTCAGGAGCAGTGTCTGGAGCTGGGGCTATACGTGGCTGCAAGCCTGGATGCAGGCTTGATCTAGTCGGTGCGCTAGCTGGCAAGCCGGTTATAGAAGCCTTCGATCCGCGACAGCGCATTATCCACCGCCCGTGAGTAGCCTTTCTTGTCCAGGCAGTAGCTGAACTGAATGCTGATCCGGTAGCCCGTCTGGAACGGCTGGCACTCCACGACCCGGGCACCCACCCTGGATTCCCGGATGTACTTGCCGGCGAAATCCATGAACAGTCGAACGCCGGGGTCCATCGGTCGGGGGCCGAGAACGGCCATGCCGTAACGGTTCAGATCCAGACAGGTTACGGACATGGCCTGTCTGGCGCGTCCAAACACGCCCCGTTCCCGTAACTGAACCTGAAGGCAAGAAGCTGGGTAGCGATCCTTGATTCTGCGATCGGTCGAATCACTCGTCATAGAGGTGCATCCATTGCGTTTCTTGTCATTGTGTAGCCAGGGAGAGAAAGTGTAGTTCTGGAACATCTGTCTGAAAAATGACCGTTCATGAAAGTGTGAACTGGCTAACACTTCCGTAAAGGGCTGCCAAACGGCAGAAAACTTGCGTGGGCACGCGACAGGGGCGGCTGCAGAATCTACAATGACCGGCCAATGATTCAACCGTTACAGGACCGTACCTTGAAGTCACTGTCTCTGCACCAGCTCTACAAATCCTGCGTTCTGAAAGACCTGCCGTTCAAAACCACCAGGCAACTGGAGCCGCTGGCCGAAATCGTCGGGCAGAACCGGGCCCAGGAGGCCGTCCGTTTTGCGCTGGCGATGCCCCACGGCGGTTATAACGTCTACGCGGTCGGGCGCAATGGACTGGGCAAGCGCACCATGATGCTGCGCTATCTTGAGCACCACGTGGATACCGATCAGCAGAGTCATGACTGGTGCTACGTCGCCAACTTTGAGGAACCGCGGGTTCCACGGTTGCTGCAACTGCCGTCGGGCAAGGGCACCGAGCTCAAGCAGGACATGGAAAAACTGATGAGCCGGCTGGTGAAGGTTATCCCTCAGACCTTCGATAGCGACAGCTTCCTGGAACGCTCGGAACAGTTGAAGAACGAATACGGCAAGATGCAGGAAGACGAACTGGAGAAGGTGGCCGCCCAGGCCAAGCGCAAGAAGGTCAGCCTGACTGTCACCACCCCCGGGGGGTATCGCCTGGTCGCCATGAACGGTGACGAACCGCACACGGCGGAATCGTTCCAGGCGTTGACCGACGAGCAGCGCGACAAGTTCGAAGACTCGATCAACAAGCTGGAAAAAAAGCTGAGGCAGGCCCTGCGCAAATTGGCCGACTGGGAGCAAGAGTACGCCGACAAGCAGCAGGCACTGAACAAGGAAACCCTGGAAGGCATCTCGGGCCATCAGATCGACGAGCTCGAGGAAAAATACCGTGACCTGCCGGATGTGGTGTCCTTCTTTGAAGCTGTCCGGAACGATCTGGCCGAGAACCTGGATATCTTCCTGGATGACGACGACGAGCAGGCGGCCATTGCCTACGCGTCTCTCGACAAGAAAATGCCCCGGCGCTACCTGGTTAACCTGTTGGTGCACCAGAAAACCAACGAAGTGCCGGTAGTGGTCGAAGACAACCCGACCTATCACAACCTGTTCGGTTACGTAGAGAACGTGACCTACAAGGGCACGGTGTTTACCGATTTCTCCCTGATCCGGCCGGGCAGCCTGCACCGGGCCAACGGTGGGTATCTGTTGATGGACGCCATCAAGGTCCTGGAGCAGCCGTTCGTCTGGGACGGCCTGAAACGTGCCCTGCGCTCCAGGTCGATTCAGATCAACTCCCTGGAGCGCGAACTGACGCTGTCCGGAACGATCTCCATTGAGCCGGAAGCGGTACCTCTGGACGTCAAGATTGTGCTGTTCGGGGACCGGGAGACCTGGATGCTGTTGCAGGAATACGATTCGGAGTTCGCGGAGCTGTTCCGCGTGACGGCGGATTTTGAGAACGAGATGTACCGCTCCGACGACAGCCAGCTGCTCTACGCCAAATTCATTGCCAGCCTGGTGAGCGAGAAGAAACTGCTGCATTGCTCCAACAAGGCAGTGGCTCGGGTGATTGAGCACAGTGCCCGTATGGCGGAGCATCAGGACCGTTTGTCCCTGCACGCGGCGGACATCGCCAACCTGCTGCGCGAATCCGATTTCTGGGCCCGTCAGGCCAACGCGAAACTGATTCAGGACGTGCACGTGGAACGGGCGCTCGAGAGTGCCAAGTACCGCAGCAGCCGGATCCGGGATCAGTTCTACGATTCCATCCGCGATGGCACGACGTTGGTGAGCACCAGCGGCACCTGTATCGGGCAGGTGAATGCGCTCTCGGTGCTGTCCACGGGCGGTTTTGAGTTTGGACTTTCCAACCGTGTGACCGCAACCTGCTACTATGGAGATGGTGCGGTGATGGATATCGAGCGGGACGTGAAGCTTGGGGGGAATATTCACTCCAAGGGCGTCATGATCCTGAGCTCCTGGCTGGCTTCCCACTTCGCCATCACGGATCCGATGCATTTGTCTGCCAGCCTGACCTTCGAACAGAACTATGGAGAAGTGGATGGCGACAGCGCCTCCCTGGCGGAGCTCTGTGCGCTGATTTCGTCCCTGGCCGGGATTCCGGTCAGGCAGGATCTTGCCATCACCGGATCGGTCAACCAGTTTGGTGAGGTTCAGCCCATTGGCGGGGTGAACGAGAAGGTCGAAGGCTTCTTTGCAACTTGCCAGTTGAAAGGCGGTCTCACTGGCTCCCAGGGTGTGATCGTTCCCAGCACCAATGTTCAGAATCTGATGCTGGACAGTGAATTAGTCAAAGCCGCCCGGGAGGGTAAGTTTGCGGTCTACGCCGTGAGCCGGCTGGAGGAGGCCGTCACCCTGCTGCTCGGTAAGCCTGCCGGCAAGGCAGATGACAAGGGCAGGTACCCGAAGCAGAGCGTTTTTGGCATTATCCAGCAACGGCTTGAGAAAATGCGTGAACACGAGCGTCAGGAACATGCTCGGGACGACCATAAGGATCCGTCAATTCACTGACCGGACTCAAATAAGAAAGTGGACAGGAGAGAACACACACATGACAGATATCCAGCAGACCGTATACGTAGTAGAAGACGATGAAGCGGTTCGTGATTCACTGGAGCTGCTGCTGAAGTCGGACGGAAAGCCAGTGAAAACCTACGAGAATGCCACCGGCTTTCTCAAGGACTATTCCGAAAAAATGGCTGGCTGCATCGTGCTGGATATCCGCATGCCGGGTATGGACGGTATGGAACTTCAGAAGAAACTGAACGAAAAGCATTCCATCCTGCCCATCATCTTCGTGACCGGACACGGTGACGTTCCTATGGCCGTAGACGCCATGAAGGAAGGGGCGGTGGACTTCATTCAGAAGCCCTACCGTGAGGAAGCCCTGTTGGAAAAAATCGAGGCAGCGCTCGAGCAGGATCTTGAGCAACGCAAGACCCTCGATGAGAAACAGGAGATCATCCGCCGCGTTAAAAGCCTTACTCCCCGCGAGCACGAAATCATGGATCGGATGATTGCGGGACAGGCCAACAAGGTCATTGCGATCGAGTTGGAAATCAGTCAGCGGACGGTGGAAATTCACCGTTCCAGGGTCATGCACAAGATGGGAACCCACTCCCTGGCGCACCTCGTCCGTATGGTTCTGTCCGTAAAGGACCTTATCGACGCCCGGTGATCCTGCCGGCATTATACGGAGACGTTTCCAATCGGCCCCGTTTATATGACTGAAGTTGTCAGTGAGAACTCGGAGGTGACGGTTCTGCTTGTGGACGATAATCCGCAGAACCTCAAAGTCCTCTATGAGACCCTGAAAGACAAGGGCTATCGCCTGTTGATTGCCAACGAAGGTGAAAAGGCCCTGGACCTTGCCCACCGCCATCAGCCCGAAGTTATCCTGCTGGACATCATGATGCCTGAAATGGATGGCTACGAGGTGTGCGAACGCCTTAAGGCCGATCCTGAGACGGCAGACTGTGCCGTGGTGTTCCTGTCTGCCCTGGATGACTTGCAGGCCAAGGTGAAGGGGTTTTCCCTCGGTGGCGCCGATTACATCTCCAAGCCTTTCCAGTCCCTTGAGGTGATTGCGCGGGTAAAAACCCACGCTCGGGTCATCCGCCTGGAGCGTGAGCTGCAGGCGCGCAACCGTGAACTGCAGGGCGACCAGACCCGGATTCTGAACTCCATCAGTGAAGGCATATACGGCCTTGATGAGAATGGCGTGATCGAGTTTGCCAATCCGGCAGCGGCCGAGATCATGCGCTGCCCGGTCGAAGAGCTGATTGGTCGAAACTTTTTCGAGGCGCATTTTGCGACCTGCGGTGAATGTCCCGACAAGTTGCCGGTGCAGACCACCTGTTGTCAGGGTATGGCCGAGAGTCAGCGCAATATCCGTATGGTGCGAATGGACGGCAGTGGGTTTCCCGCCGAGTACCGGTCCACGCCGAAGCTCGACAACGACGAACTTCACGGCGCCGTGGTTGTATTCCGGGACATCACGGCCGAACTCGAAAATGAGGCTGCCCTGGAAGAGGCCCGGGAACTGGTGCAGGAGCAGCGGGATCAGCTCGCACACGCATCACGACTGACCACCATGGGGGAGATGGCCGCCGGATTCGCCCATGAGGTCAACCAGCCGCTCACCGCCATTACTAATTATGCCCGGGTTTCCAAGCGCATGATGAGCAAGGAGAACCCGGATCTCGGTCTGCTGGGCGAAACCCTGGACAAGATCGAGGCCCAGTCACACCGCGCAAGCGAGATTATCCGTCGTATTCGTCGATTCATGAAGAAGCCGGCCACCGGGAAGGAAGTCATTTCGGTACCGGCCCTGCTGGAGGATACCCGGCAGTTCGCTGAAGTGGACATGCGCAACAACGAAGGCGGGATTGAGTTGTCGGTACCGGATTCCCTGCCGGATGTGGCGGCCGATCCCATTCAGGTGCAACAGGTTGCGCTGAATCTGATCCGAAACGCACTGGAGGCAACCCGCAGTGCTGATGCGTCAACGCCGGTGGAGGTGACTGCAGAGCTGGTCGGTTCAAGCTGCGTTCGGGTTCGGGTCCGGGACCACGGCATTGGCCTGCCAGTCGACGCCGAGGACAAGCTGTTTCTTCCGTTCTACACCACCAAGGATGAGGGCATGGGCATTGGTCTGGCTACCTGCCGCTCCCTGATCCAGGCACAAGGTGGAGATATCGGCTTTGAGCGTCCCGAGGACGGGGGCGCCTGCTTCTACTTTACCTTGCCAGTGGCGAGCGCGGATGGGGCGCCCTGCGCCCCGGAATCTGCCTCAAACGCCCGGGAAGCCTGAGCGCCAGGCTCCGATCCCCTTGGCCGTCACAGCCACTCGATGCGACCGCTCAGGTGCGGCGCATCGCCTTTTGCATTCAGTAACTGATAGTCCCAGCCGGTTGCGCCGGTCTGCCAGTTCAGCTGCGCCGTTCCGGGCAGGAACAACGGCTTCTTGAACTGGCAGCTCACCCGGATGGCGCCCGGCTTCCACCCCTCCTGTTGCTCCAGCAAAGCGAGCGCATGGGCTTTACTCCACATACCGTGAGCGATCGCCTTCGGGAATCCGAACGCCTTGGCGCTGAGTGCGTGCATGTGGATCGGGTTGCTGTCACCGGAGACGCCAGCATACTGGCGGCCGATGGATTCCGGGGCCTTGATGCTGAGGGTGTTCGGATACCGTTCCAGCGGTGGCGGGGCGGACTTTTTACCGGCCCCGGACTCAGTCGCCGCTTGCCGATACAGAGTGATACTGGATTCCTCCCAGACCAGCTTGCCCGCCGCATAGGCCTCGGTGATCAGGTCAAATTCGATGCCCCGATTTGTGCGTTCCTGTTTTCCGAGCCGGACGGTCAGGTCGAGGGTTTCGCCCACGCCGATTTGGCGGTGCTGGGTGATGGTATTGCGCAGGTGCACCAGTCCCAGCAATGGCAGCGGGAAGGTTTTGTCGGTCAATAGCTTGAGGTGGAGCGGAAAGGCCATGACGTGCGGCCAGGTGACCGGAATCCGAGTCGTTTTGCAGAAGCCGCAAATCGCTTCATACCGTGCCAGCTCGTCGCTGGCGGTGCTGGCGCCCAGCAGCCGTGCTGACAGCTCTGGGATGGTGACCTCATTCCCCGCTTTGACCGGTTTGGGTAAGAGTGCCCGGGCGTAGAGGGGCAGCAGCCCCGGCGGTGTGTTGTGGTAAATAAGAGTATCTGGCATACAGGTTGTCTCCCCGCGCAGGAATTCGCTCGTTAATATAGTCATGATTCCGACACGTAAGTACCGGTTATTTTTACATTCTGGTACAACTGTGCGTCTGTGGCCTGATATGCTCTAATATCAGACGTTAGTCCTAGACCTTCAGATCAAAGGCCTTAACTCTGGCAAATCCGGCTGGATCAGGCATTGACTTGGCTTGCCCCGGTGATTGTCCGTCGGGTCAAAGTGGTATTAAACCAATAAAAAAAGCGGAATCTTATGCAGGAACTTCGTGACGCGGGAGTAATGTTGCGCCTGATCTATGAGGCGATGAAAAAAAAGGGCATTGATACCGATGCTATTTTCAGTCGCCTGGGCGTTGACGAGAATTACGTTTACACCGAACAGTTGCGCACCCCCCACAGCGCTCAGTTGTACTTCTGGCAGGCGGTTGAAGACGTGTCAGGAGACCCGGACATTGGTCTGCACCTGGGGCCGCTTTTGCCCGCCTACAAGGGGCAGGTTCTTGAGTATCTTTTCCTCAGCAGCCCGACATTCGGTGAAGGCCTTCGGCGTGCCCAGAATTACCAGCGGCTGCTGAGCGATGCTGCCAACACGGATTTCTTTATCGAAGGCGACGATGCCTGCATGGTTCTGGATGCGGCCTCCGATGAGGTCAGTCGCCTGAGGCACTTCAATGAATGTTTTGTGCAGGGCGTGATCACTTTCTTCCGCTCTATCACCGATGATTCCTTCTACCCCTCGCGCATTGAGTTTGAGCACCAGAGAGACACTGGTCAGGCCCACGTAGCCGAGGTGCTTGGCTGCGATGTCGTGTTCGGTGCCGAGGAAAATCGTCTGTATTTTCCGGCATCGTTGCTCACCCACGCCTCACCCCATGCGGAGCCGGAGTTGCTTGATCTGCATGAACGGTTTGCCAGTGAGCAAGTGGCCCGGCTTGAGAAAAAAGACATTGTGGGGCAGGTGGAAAGAATCGTGGCAGAGCTGCTCGACAGTGGCGAGGTCACCCTGGACGCCGTTGCCGAGCGCCTGGGTATCAAACCCAGGACCCTGCGCACCCGGTTAACGGAGGCAGAAACCAGCTTCAACCAGGTGTTGGCGGATTTCCGCTACCGCCTGGCCCGTCAGTTACTGGCCACGACCGACGAATCGATTGACGAGATCGTTTACCTGACCGGATTTTCCGAGCCCAGTACCTTCTATCGGGCCTTCAAACGATGGTCGAACATGACGCCGATCGAGTACCGGAAAACCGCGCAGGGCAAGGACACCATGGTCGATGCGCTCTAGCAACGACGCTTTTTTGATTTTTTTCGGGAAAAGCGTTGACATAACCGGGCGCCTCTTTATAATGCGCCCTCGTTGTCACCGAGCAGTCAAACCCCTGATTGCACCGCCCAGTTCGGGCATGACGTGATGACCATCGCGGAGCGGTAGTTCAGCTGGTTAGAATACCGGCCTGTCACGCCGGGGGTCGCGGGTTCGAGTCCCGTCCGCTCCGCCATTTTCTCCCTCTTTTTTTAGTCTCCCGTTTTCTGTCATCCCCCTGTCACGATCTGGCGTTAACCTGCTCCTGAATGTATGCACGCAGGCTAGATCCATGTCGGATTACGAAGAAGAATTGATTGAAAGCCAGTTCGAAGAGTTTGACGATGACGACGGGTGTGACGACGCGACCGAAATCTAGCGTTCTGTCTTCAGCCGGTTCCGGTGCTCGCCGGGGCTGATGTCAAACCACCGCCGGTAAGCCTTGTGAAAAGCGGCCGGATTGGCGAAGCCCAGAAGCCAGGCGATCTCAGAAAGCGCCGTCTCGGTCTCGCGTATGTAGTCCCTCGCCAGTTGTTTCCGTGTCTCATCCACCAGTTCCCGAAAGCCCGTTCCTTCTGCGGCTAACAGCCGTTGGAGCGTCCATGGCGCCACGCCGAGCTTGCCGGCAATGGTTTCAAGGCTGGGACTCTCGCCCCTGAACAGTGGCGTGAGCAGGTGCTTGACCCGGTCGCCCGTGGTCCAGCCCTTCCGAATCTGCTGTAACTCCCGCTCGCAAAATTCCACCAGTTTCTCATGCATGGCGGCCTGCGCCTGGAGCGTTGGGTGGCCCCAGGTGTCTGCCTTCAGGGTGATGCCGTTCTCGGCGGCGCCAAAGTGAACCGGGCACCGAAACCAGCTCTCGAAAAGCTCATCCTGGCCAATGGATGGGTATTCGATGGTGACCTGATCCAGCACTTCATACTGCCCCGTGACGTTGCGAACAAACTGGGTCCAGGCGGCAAGCACCGAATCCACGACAAAAAAGTTGAAGTCGTTGTAGGGGCGTATCGAGTAGAACCGCGCCTGTCTGTTCTCGGCGCTTATGGAGGGGGTGCCGCGACTGTTCTGGCTGGTGAGTAATGAATACCGGATAAGTGTGCTGAGGGCCTCGCCTGCGGTTTGGGCTGACTGCCCGGCCAGTCCTGCAATTCCAGCATCAACCGGTCGCGTCAGTGCGCCTATCCGAAGACCCAGGGCTCGATTTCCTGTTTGAGCGATGGCTGCGTGACCCAGCCGCATGAAGCGCGGAATACTGATTCGTGCGGCAGCGGAATCCAGGGTTTCTCTCCCGAGCCGGAAGTTCTTGGTCAGCAGGTCGATGTCAGCGCCTTCCGCAGCCGCCGCCCTCAGAAGGACCGAGGCGTGAAGGACGCTGATGTTGCCCAGGGCATTGCGCGAGCTCGGGGTAGGGGATGGCTGTTCGCTCATGACCAGTGTTTGTCCGACATGTTATCTGAAGATAATAGAATGTTATGAGGGGATATTGTTGATGGCAAGTGAGCCGGGTAATTTAAGGGCCATAAAACGAGTCGGGCCCGTAAAGGTCCGCCAACTGTGATGATGAGGAGATCAATCATGAGTGCACCCGCTACCCCCGGCGTCGCTAAATACCCCAACCTGCTCGAACCCCTGGATCTGGGGTTTACCAAGCTGCGTAACCGGACGCTCATGGGGTCCATGCATACCGGTCTTGAAGAGGCGAAGAACGGATTTGAGCGTCTGGCCGCTTTCTACGCAGAACGGGCCCGGGGTGGCGCTGGACTGATCGTGACCGGTGGTATTGCGCCCAACGTGGAGGGCGGTGTGTTCCAGCATGCGGCCAAGATGACCAACGAAGACGAAGTGGAAAAGCACCGGGTCATCACCCGGGCTGTCCATGAGGCGGACGGCAAGATCTGTATGCAGATCCTGCATGCGGGGCGTTATGCCTATTCGCCGGAACTGGTGGCGCCGTCTGCCATTCAGGCTCCGATCAACCCGTTCAAGCCGAAAGAGCTGGACGAGGCCGGCATCGAGAAACAGATTCAGGATTATGCCGACTGCGCCGCCCTGGCCCAGAGTGCCGGCTACGACGGTGTCGAGATCATGGGCTCGGAAGGCTACTTTATTAACCAGTTCATTGTGTCCCACACCAACCATCGCACCGATGGCTGGGGTGGCAGTTACGAGAACCGGATTCGCCTGCCGATCGAAATCGTGCGTCGCGTCCGGGAGCGGGTGGGCGAGAACTTCATTCTGATCTATCGCCTGTCGATGCTGGATCTGATAGAGGATGGCAGCACCTGGGAAGAGGTGGTGCACCTGGCCAAGGAAATCGAGAAGGCGGGCGCCACCATCATCAACACCGGCATCGGCTGGCACGAGGCCCGGGTGCCGACCATCGCAACCTCCGTGCCTCGCGGTGCCTTTACCAAGGTGACGGCCCGCCTCAAGGGTGAGGTGAGTATCCCGCTGGTTACCACCAACCGGATCAACATGCCGGACGTTGCCGAGAAAATCCTGGCCGAAGGCGATGCAGACATGGTCTCCATGGCCCGTCCATTCCTCGCAGACTCGGAGCTGGTGTTGAAGGCGGCGGAGGATCGCGCCGATGAAATCAATACCTGCATTGGCTGCAATCAGGCCTGTCTGGATCATACCTTCAGCGGCAAGCTGACCTCTTGCCTGGTCAATCCGAGAGCCTGTCACGAAACCGAGCTGACCTGGGTCAAGACGGCGACGCCCAAGTCGATTGCCGTGGTGGGTGCGGGACCGGCGGGCCTGGCGTTCGCGTCCGTTGCCGCAGAGCGTGGTCACAAGGTCACCCTGTTTGATGCGGGCAGCGAGATTGGCGGCCAGTTCAATGTGGCCAAGCGGATTCCCGGGAAAGAAGAGTTTTACGAAACGCTGCGTTATTTCCGGGTCATGCTGGATAAGCACGGCGTGGACATCCGGCTTAACACCCGGGTGAGTGTGGATGATCTCACAGCCGGCGGTTTCGATGACGTGGTTCTGGCAACTGGCGTCGAACCGCGTACCCCGGATATTGAGGGGATTGATCATCCGAAAGTCATCGGCTATCTCGACGCCCTGCTTGAGCGCAAGCCAGTTGGGCAGAAAGTGGCTGTGATCGGGGCCGGCGGCATCGGCTTCGATGTCTCTGAGTTCATCGTGCACAAGGGCACGTCGGCCTCTCTGGACGCCGAGCATTTCATGCGTGAGTGGGGTGTTGATCTGAGCGTCGAGCACCGTGGTGGCATTCAAGGCGTCTCGCCGGAGGTGCCAGAGCCTGCGCGTGAGGTTTACCTGCTCCAGCGCAAGGCCTCCAAAGTGGGCAAAAACCTTGGCAAGACCACCGGCTGGATCCATCGGACCTCCCTGAAGAACCGCCAGGTTCAGATGGTGCCTGGTGTAAGCTATCGCAAGATTGACGATCAGGGACTGCACATCACCGTCACGCCCAAAGGCGCTGAGCAAGGTGAGGATCGCGTATTGCCAGTGGATACCGTCATCGTCTGTGCCGGCCAGGAGCCCCTGCGGGAACTTCAGGCCGGTCTGGAAGCGTCTGGTGTGCCGGTGCACCTGATTGGCGGTGCCGATGTTGCAGCAGAGCTGGATGCCAAACGGGCCATCGATCAGGGAAGCCGCCTCGCCGCGCAACTGTGATCACAAAACGTTGCAGTTTTTCTCTGTGCACCGAAGTTTGACTGGCTAGACTTGTAAGCCGGAGTCTGTCAGTTTGCGTATCCACCCTCCCGAGCCGGGAGGGTGGTGTTTGCCGACATCGAAACTGGATGGAACATTCTGCGGGATTTCATCGTGTTGGTGTCGAATCTTTAGGAGCTAGGAGAGTCACACATGGTATCTGCCGACCAGGCGACTGATGGTTATGCGGCGGTGTTTTTCGTGGATGGAGGCCATGTGGCGCGCCAGATGCGGGCCAGCGAGTTTGGGGCTTTTCTGGACGGATACGTAGGCTTGTCAGACCTCGCAGAGACCGACGTCAAAGCGGTCCTGGTTGAGCTCAGTGGCGATCTCCTCGTGCAGTCCCTCGTGTTTTTCCGAATCTGGTTTGATGAAGAGGGTCGGGCCGACAGCAACTGGAACGTACCCATTGAAGAGCTGGCCAAGCGCGGTGCCAAGGGGCCGGACATGGGGGGTGGCCCCATTCGGCTGGTGTGCCGCAGTCAGTGCCCGGAGCCCCGCTATGCAGAGGAGCTTTGGGATCCGGATATGACTCCGGGCAATAACCATTTCCAGGCGATTCGCAAGGCGGTTGATACCAACTCCCTAAAATTCCGGAAAATTGAGCCTGCACCGGCTCAGGAAGAAGACATTCCGGTGCTGAATGCGGCTCCCGCAACGCCGCAGCCACAGGAAGACGCTGCCAACGCTGCTGATCGGGCCCGTCTGGCCCAGCTTATCCGGGAGCAGCGGCTCCGCATCAAAACCCTTCAAAGTGTCCATCGGGATTCCCTGTCCGAGATCCAGCGTGAGCACCGCGTGGAGCTGCAGACCTTGCGCAGCGAAATGTCCTCGATGGAGCAGAAATACGAACGGCAGCGCCTGAGCAACGAACAGTTGAAGAAACGACTGTCGGAGCGGAACGAGCAGTATCTCACCATGCAGGAGCAGATTGCCTCCGGTGGTGAGGAGAAGAAGCGTGACGACGCCAACACCGATGCGGAACTGGTCTTGCTCCGGGAACAGCTAGACCGGAAGCAGCGGGAGCTGGAACTTCGGGACGAGCGGATCGTAGCCCTGGAGCAGGAGAACCATGACCTTCAGCACCAGGAGCCAGCGGAAAACTCCATCATGGACCAGCTCAAGAAGCAGGCGGTGTTCCTGGTGGCCTACCACCCGGGTGTTGGGCATATCACATTGCCGTACGACGATATCGACACCTACTTCACCAACCCGGTGGCCTACGCGGCGGAGCGCTGCGGCATGAATGAGCCCGCGTATCGCGAGTGGCTTGAGCACTATGAAAACCCTGTGTGCCAGCACGAGGGCAAGGATGGCAAGGCCTGCGGCGAGCCCATCATGCGGGTCAGCCAGCCAGGCGAGTTCCGTTCCGGCATTGACGATCGCTGTGAACAGCATCAATCCTGACGTTTCGATCTTTTTTCAGTATCGGCGTGACTTTCGTTAAACTGTGAGCCAGATTGTCACGGGGCTGGCGGATCTGGCCGGCCCCACCGCATCCCGACTCCACAGGAAGGCTCATGGATCAGTTCAGGAATATTGGCGTTATCGGCCGGTTGGGCAGCGTGAAGGTGGTTGAATCACTGCGCCAGCTCAAACAATACCTGATTACCAACAACTACCACGTCATTCTCGAGGAAGACACCGCCGGTATGCTGCCGGGCCATGGCCTGCAGGTCGCCAGCAAAAAGCTGCTGGGTGAAATCTGCGACCTGGTGATTGTGGTCGGTGGTGACGGTAGCCTGCTGGGCGCGGCGCGGGAGTTGGCGAAATCCAAGATTCCTCTGTTGGGTGTGAACCGGGGCCGTCTGGGCTTCCTGACGGACATTTCCCCTTCCGACCTTGAAGAGCGTCTGGGCAAGGTTCTGGAAGGCGAGTACGTGGAAGAAACGCGCTTTCTGCTGGACGGCAATGTTGAGCGCAATGGACAGCCGCTGGGGTTCGGGACCGCCCTGAATGACGTGGTGCTGCACCCGGGCAAGTCGACCCGGATGATCGGCTTCGATCTGTTTATCGATGGTCACTTTGTCTACAGCCAGCGCTCCGACGGTCTCATCGTCGCGACGCCGACCGGTTCTACGGCCTACTCGCTTTCTGCGGGCGGCCCAATCATGCATCCGAAGCTGGATGCAGTCGTCCTGGTGCCCATGTTTCCCCACACACTCAGTAGCCGCCCCATCGTCGTGGATGGCAAGAGCGAGATTAAACTGGTGATTGGCGAAACCAACGAAACCTACCCGCAGATTTCGTTCGATGGGCAGATGAACATTGCCTGTGCGCCGGGTGACATCATCCGCATTACCAAAAAACCGTTCAAGATCCGATTGATTCACCCCACCGATCACAACTTCTATGCCACCTGCCGTGACAAGCTTGGCTGGGCAAGTGAAATTTCAGCGAGTTGATCATGGCTGTAAACAGACACAACGCAAGCCGCGGCTTTGACATCATCGGCGACATCCACGGTTGCGCCAATACCCTGATCCGGTTGCTGGAGCAGATGGGCTACCGGAAGGTGAACGGTGTGTATCAGCACGACCGGCGCCAGGCGATTTTCATTGGCGATATTATCGACCGTGGCCCCAGAATCCGTGAAGCCCTGCACCTGGTGCGCGACATGGTGGAGCATGGCTCAGCCCGGATTGTGATGGGTAATCACGAGTACAATGCGCTGGGCTACTGCACCCGTGCCCGTTCTGGCAGCGGCAAAAAGTGGCTGCGTGAGCACAATGCCCGGCATGATCGACTGATTCGCGAAACCCTCGAGCAGTTTGACGCCTACCCCCATGAATGGAACGAGTTTCTGGACTGGTTCTACAGCATCCCCCTGTTTATTGAGGAGGACGGCTTCCGGGTCGTTCATGCCTGCTGGGATGGGGAGCTGATTGAAAAGTTCAAACAGATCCAGGGCGGCGCCTGCATTGACGAGGATTTCCTGCATGCATCGGCGGCCATTGAGTCGTTTGCCGGGCAGGTCATGGATACCTTGCTTCGAGGAACGGATTTGCGCCTGCCGGAGGGGACCAAGATCACGGGGCGGGACGGCTATGTCCGGGAGTTTTTCCGGACCAAGTTCTGGGCCGATGACCCGCACACTTATGCCGACGTGGTGTTCCAGCCGGACCCCCTGCCGCCGGAGGTGGCCCGCATGGTGTTGACCGAAAACGAGCGCAAGCAGCTGATCAGTTATCCGGTGGATGCGCCACCGGTATTTGTGGGGCATTACTGGATGGAAGGGGAGCCGGCCCCACTTAAGGCCAACGTGGCCTGCATCGACTACAGCGCGGTGAAATACGGCCGGTTAGTAGCCTACCGAATGGACGGTGAGTCGGTGCTTTCCCCAGACAAATTTGTATGGGTGGACGTTGACCGCCCAGAACAGCCGGGCTATTCCGGCACCGAAGACAGCATTGCCCGTTGAGATAACGGAACCCGATTACTCCGACAGGCGAGGTTTTTTGTGTACCGCGTGAAGCAGTTGGATACCACGGTGAATCTCGCCGGCTTCAGTCGATGGCTGGCTGGACAGGGTGTGGCGCACCGGATCACGGAAGAAAACGATCACCAGGTTCTGTGGCTGGAGAATCCTGAGCACGCGGAACCCGTCCTTGCGGCCCTGGAGCGATTTCTTGCTGAGCCTGAGCTGCGAGACGCTGTGGAGCGCCAGCAGCATTCCTCCGTCTTCGTGCGTGGTCGCTGGCAGCCGTCGCCCCGGCATGCGCCCGTTGTACTGGGGCTGATTGTCTTTGCCGTGATCATGGTCTGGGTAACGGCGATGGGGCGTAATGAGCTCGCCGCCGCGCTCATGGTCATCGACCCAAGGAGTTTTGACTGGAGCACCATGGCGGGCCGCGTTGATGCGCTTGCCAACACCCTGGCCAGCGGCCAGGTCTGGCGGTTGTTGACCCCCGATTTCCTGCATTTCAGTTGGACCCATATTATCTTCAATGCGGTCATGCTGTGGTTTCTTGGCAGCCAGATTGAATGGTTCGATGGGCGAGGGCGCTTGATTGTGTTGTTCCTCGGCACCAGTATTTTCTCGAATGGACTTCAGTACCTGGTTTCCGGACCCTTGTTTGGCGGGCTGTCCGGCGTGGTTTATGGCATTCTCGGGTACTGCTGGCTGAGTCAGCGCAAGGTTCCGAGATTTCATTTCCCGCCTGCGCTGGTGACGTTCGCCGTGGTTTGGATGGTGATTGGGTTCACGCCCTTTATGGAACTGTTGGGGTTGGGGCGTATGGCCAATGAAGCCCATCTGGGCGGGTTTGTCAGTGGAGTGGCCCTTGCGCTGCTATTGCCCGTAAGAAAACAGTGACGGCCCATAAAAAAGCCCCGCCAAGGGGCGGGGCATGAAAAGAGCTAGAAGCTCCTGATGAGAGAGACCAAATGATACGACCGTCGTCATTTGGCGAGGGAATGATAATTGTTATCGTTTGCATCTGTCAAACGGTTGAGGCACATTTTTTTGAACGCGTTTCGGGAGAACCGAATGACTTACGATGAACTGATTGAGCGATTGGATCCCAATGTCTACCGGAGCCTCCGCCAGTCGATCGAGCTGGGAAAGTGGCCAGACGGCAGAAAGCTCACACCGGAGCAGCGGGAGATCAGCCTGCAAGCGGTCATCTACTACGAGAACCTGCACCAGGTCCCGGAAGAGGAGCGCACAGGCTACATTGATCGGGGCGCCAAGGCAGGCACCGCCTGTGA
Source organism: Marinobacter arenosus (assembly GCF_019264345.1). NCBI lineage: Bacteria > Pseudomonadati > Pseudomonadota > Gammaproteobacteria > Pseudomonadales > Marinobacteraceae > Marinobacter > Marinobacter arenosus. The sequence goes on along the minus strand of NZ_JAHVAO010000003.1, from coordinate 173,244 downwards.
TCCTTCGGTGCAAAGGGCGAATGCCGGCAAGACTGACATTGATCCGGACCAGTTTGTCGAGGTCAAGTCTTGAGTGATCTGATTGACGTGACGGGTCGGCTGCGCAAAATGCCGGCCGAAGCGGTGGCGCCAGTTTCCTATTCCATTGCGGTAGGCGACAGCCGCATCCCACTGAACGAATTCCTCGGCAAGCGGGTTCGCCTCGACTTTGACGGTGTCATTCGCTGCATCCACTGTGACCGCACCACCAAGAAAAGCTTCAATCAGGGGTACTGTTACCCCTGTTTCCGGAAGCTGGCGGCCTGCGACACTTGCATCATGAGCCCGGAAAAGTGCCATTATCACCTGGGCACCTGCCGTGAGCCGGAGTGGGGCGAAACCCATTGCATGGTCGAGCACGTGGTGTACCTGGCCAATTCGTCCGGCTTGAAAGTCGGAATCACCCGGGGCTCTCAGGTTCCCACCCGCTGGATTGACCAGGGTGCGGTAGAGGCGATTCCCATGGTTCGTGTCGCAACCCGCTACATCGCGGGGTTGGTGGAGGTGGCCTGCAAGAGTCACGTGGCGGACCGGACCAATTGGCGCGCCATGCTGAAAGGGGACGTCCCTGAGCTGAACCTTGCCGACGAGCGCCAGCGCATGCTGGGCCTGATTGCAGGCGATCTGGCGGCATTGCGGGAGACTCATGGCCAGAACGCGATCCAGGAAGTCGATGAGGACGGCCTCGGACTGAGCTACCCGGTTGATGTCTGGCCGGAAAAAATAAAGACTCACAATCTGGACAAGACCCCGGAAGTGGAGGGTGTGCTGGAGGGCATCAAGGGCCAGTACCTCATTCTGGATACCGGGGTCATCAATATCCGGAAGTTCACCGGGTACGAAGTGCGTTTTCGGGTGATGGGCGACTGAACGGCCCATTCCCGCGTGACTGACAACACCTGCCTGCCGGTTTGCCGGTTGGCAGCGGCTGAGTAATCTGGAGATAGACCATGCGTACCAACCAGCCCCAGACCATTTACCTGAGTGAATACCGAGTGCCGGCTTACCTGGTTGATACCGTCGACCTGCGTTTTGAACTGTTCGAAGACGGCGCCCGAGTCCACAGCACCCTGGCTGTCCGTCGCAACCCGGAGTCGGATGCAGGTTCGGTTCCCCTCGAACTTGACGGCGACAGTCTCGTTCTCGAATCCGTGGCCCTGGATGGCAAGGCGCTTGGTGAGGGCGAATTTGAGGATCGTGGAGACAAGTTGATTGTTGAATCGGTGCCCGAGCAGTTCCAGTTGTCAGTGGTGACCTGGATTGAACCTCAGAACAACACCCGGCTCGAGGGTTTGTACAAGTCCTCCGGCATGTTCTGCACCCAGTGTGAGGCGGAAGGATTTCGTTGCATTACTTTCTTCCCGGATCGTCCGGATGTGATGTCCCGGTTCCGCACCCGGGTTGAGGCCGACAAGGCGGCGTACCCGGTCCTCTTGTCGAACGGCAACGATGTGGAGCGGGGTGACCTGGCCGATGGGCGTCACTTTGTCACCTGGGAAGACCCGTTCCCCAAACCCTGTTACCTGTTTGCCCTGGTCGCCGGGGACCTGGTGGAAAAACGCGATACCTTCACGACCGGTTCGGGGCGCGACATCGATCTGCGCATGTACGTTGAGCCGCGCAACGCGGAAAAGTGCGATCACGCCATGGATTCCCTCAAGCGTTCCATGCGCTGGGACGAAGAGACCTACGGGCGTGAATACGATCTCGACATTTTCATGATCGTGGCCGTCGATGATTTCAACATGGGGGCCATGGAAAACAAGGGGCTGAACATCTTCAATTCGTCGTGCGTGCTGGCCAGCCAGGACACGGCGACGGATATGGCGTTCCAGCGCATCGAGGCCATCGTGGCCCACGAGTATTTCCATAACTGGTCCGGTAACCGGGTCACCTGTCGGGACTGGTTCCAGTTGAGTCTCAAGGAAGGCTTCACGGTGTTCCGTGATTCCCAGTTCTCGGCGGATGTAGGTTCCCCGACGGTTAAGCGTATCGAAGACGTCACCTTGCTGCGCACCGCCCAGTTTGCCGAAGACGGTGGCCCGATGGCACACCCGATTCGCCCAGCGTCCTACATGGAAATTTCCAACTTCTACACCCTGACGGTCTACGAAAAGGGTGCGGAAGTGGTGCGAATGATCCACACCCTCCTGGGGCCGGACATGTTCCGCAACGGCAGTGACCTGTATTTCGAGCGCCACGATGGCCAGGCTGTGACCACCGAGGATTTCGTCAAGGCGATGGAGGATGCGTCCGGTCGTGACCTCTCCCAGTTCCAGCTCTGGTATGAACAGGCTGGAACCCCGGTACTCAATGTCTCGGACGATTTCGATGCCGATCAGGGGATCTACCGGCTGACGATCCGGCAGAGCATTCCGGACACACCGGGACAGACGGGTAAGAAACCACAGCATATCCCGTTTGCCCTCGGCCTGCTGGGGAGCCGGGGCGAGTCGCTCCCACTCCGGCTGGAGCCGGATTCCCAGGATGCCCCTGTGGACCGTGTGCTGGAACTGACTGATGACACCCATGTGTTTGAATTCCATGGCCTGGAGGAGCGCCCGGTCCCGTCACTGTTGCGTCAGTTCTCGGCCCCGGTCCGTGTGCATTATCCGTGGACCCGTGAGCAGATGCTGTTTCTGATGAGCCACGATCCCGATGGATTCAATCGCTGGGACGCGGGACAACGCCTGGCGGTGGATGTTATTCAGTCACTGATCGGCGCGCCCAGGGATGCGGCCATTGATGCCCGGTTGGTGACCGCTTACCGTCACCTGATCTCCGATTCCTCCCTTGATCAGGCGCTGGTAGCGAAGATGATGCAGCTGCCGTCGGCGGCGTACCTGATCGAGCTGACGGACAGCGCCGATGCGCCGGCTATTCACGAAGCTCGAGAGCGGGTGCTCAAGCACCTGGCCATTGCCCTTCGTGATGAGTTGGTCGCCTGCTATCGACGCAATATCGAAGAAGGCGACTACCAGGTCACGCCAGAACAGATTGCCCGCAGGAGTCTGCGTAACACGGCATTGGCCTGGCTGCTCCAGATTAACGATGAAGAGGGTCGCGAACTGGCGCTGCGGCAATTCCGCAATGCCGACAATATGACCGACCGGATGGGTGCGCTTCGGGCGCTGGTCAACTCCGACTACGAGGAGGACCGCGAGCAGGTGTTGGAGGCGTTTTACGAGCGCTTCCAGGATGATCCGCAGGTGGTCGAGCAGTGGTTCTCGGTGCAGGCTTCAAGCGATCGTGCCGGGCAGTTGCCTCAGATCCGGGCTTTGCTGGAGCACCGGGCCTTCGACTGGAAAAATCCGAACAAGATTCGTTCCGTGGTGGGTGCCTTTGCCGGCCAGAACCTGGCCGCCTTCCATCACCCTGATGGTTCGGGGTACGACTTCCTGGCCGACCAGGTCTGTCGTCTGGATGACAGCAACCCCCAGATTGCCGCGCGTCTCGTAACCCCTCTGACACGGTGGAAGAAATTTGCCCCGGCCTACAGCGGACAGATGAAATCCGCGCTGGAGCGTATTCGTGATAAGTCGGGCCTGTCCCGTGACGTTTACGAGGTCGTCCACAAGAGCCTGGCCGGTTAACGGGGAGGCTGCGAGCGTCCGGCTGGGATTGTAAGTTGTGGTCACAGCCGGATACAAAATCGCACTTTCGGTCGATAGACAATAATGGCCGATCGGCTAATCTGTGTGAAAGTCTGCGCGTCTCCCGGCAGACGATAATAAAAAGCCCTCAAGAGGCTTCCAGACGGATTAAGGTTACATAATGAGATACAATAAGAACGCTATTCTCGGCGGCCTTATGGCCCTCTCTGTCGCCGCAGCGCCAACGTACGCCGCGGTTTCCTCAAGTGAGGCTGCGCGCCTCGGCAAAGATCTGACGCCTTTCGGTTCTCCCAAGGCGGGGAACGAGGCTGGAACCATTCCCGCCTGGGATGGCGGCATCACCAAGCCACCGGCAAGCTACGAGGGGAGCGGCCAGCACCACCCCAATCCGTTCCCGGACGATGAGGTGCTGTTCACCATCAATGCCAGCAATGCTGACCAGTATTCCGAGCACCTCACGGATGGTCTGAAGGCGATGCTGGAAACCTATCCGACCACGTTCCGGATTCCGGTCTACAAGACCCGCAGGACCCATTCCGTGCCGGACTGGGTTGAAGCCAATACCCGTGAGAATGCCACCAGTGCCGAAATCGTTGGTGAAAGCGCCGGTATTGATGGCGCCTTCGGTGGCTATCCGTTCCCGATTCTGAGCGGCAATGATGAGCAAAAAGCGTGGCAGGTCATCTGGAACCATCTGACCCGCTGGCGTGGTGTCTCACTGACCCGACGTGCCAGTGAAGTGGCGGTTCAGCAGAACGGCGATTACACGTTGGTGACGTCCCAGCAGGAAGCTTTCTTCAACTTCTACAATCCTGAGGGCGGCGAAAATACCCTCGAAAACGTGATCTTCTACTACCTCTCGTTTACCCAGTCTCCGCCCCGCCTGGCCGGTGGTGCGATTCTTGTACACGAGACTATGAACCAGATCATCAACCCGCGTAACGGCTGGGGCTACAACGCTGGGCAGCGTCGGGTTCGCCGGGCACCGAACCTGGGTTACGATTCCCCGATCGCGGCAGCCGATAACCTTCGTACCGCGGATGACACCGATATCTTCAACGGTGCCATGGACCGCTACAACTGGACCTACGAGGGTAAACGGGAAATTTACATCCCGTACAACAACTACGAGATTGCTCAGAAGGGGCTTCCGTACTCCGAAATTCTCGGCATGGCGCATCTCAACCCTGATCTGATGCGTTGGGAGCTGCACAGGGTTCACGTTGTGACGGCCACCCTGAAGGACGGAGAGCGACACATCTACGCCAAGCGTCGCTTCTACGTTGACGAGGACAGCTGGAATACCGCCCTGCTGGACCAGTACGACGGTCGCGGCGAGTTGTGGCGTGTCAGCATGGGTGTACTCAAGAACTATTACGAATTGCCGGGTGTATGGACTACCCTTGAGGCATTCCACGATCTCCAGGCCCGACGCTATCACGTTCAGGGACTGGACACGGAAGAACCGAACACCCGGGTCTTCACCGATGACGTCCCGAACAAGCGGTATTTCTCTCCGGCTTCCCTGCGCCGCCGGAGCGTCCGCTAAGGTTCAGATCATCAGGAGTTTCCCGCGCCCCTAAGGAGTAGGCGCTAGATATACCGGCATCCGAAAGGTTGCCGGTATCTTTGCAGTTAGAGCCGGGATGACCCGGTCAGAGACACACGTAAAAACAACCTATAGGCAATCCGAATGGCTACAAGCTTTATGTGTAAAACCCTGGGTGCAGCGTGCCTTGGGCTTTCCATGGCCTGTGCGTCCCCGGTCGCATTTGCGCTGGCGGACGTTATCGAAACACCAGCGCGACCAACTGAGCTGGCTCCCGTAAGTCTGCTGAATGACGTGGAACGTGCCGGCGATCGTATCGTGGCGATTGGCGAGCGTGGGCACATCATTTACTCAGATGATGAGGGCGACAGCTGGACCCAGGCAGAGGTTCCGGTCTCTGTCACCCTCACTGGCGTCGATTTCGGTAGTGAGACACACGGGTGGGCGGTTGGTCACAGCGGTGTGGTGCTTCATTCGGATGATGCCGGCGAAACCTGGAACCTCCAGTTGACCGGAACACGGGCAGCTGAATTGGCAATTGAAAGCCAGGAGGAGGCCATCGCGGCCATGGAAGAGCGGGTTGAAGCTGCGCCAGAGGATGAAAAATCCGATCTGGAGTGGGCGCTGGACGACCTCTACTTTGCGCTTGAGAACATGCAGGCGGACCTCGACATTGGTCCGGTCAACCCGTTCCTGGATGTGTGGTTTGCCGATAAGAACTCAGGGTTTGTGATCGGTGCCTACGGCATGCTCTTCCACACCGACGATGGTGGCGAGACGTGGCAGGACTGGTCGCCAAAGCTTCAAAATCCCCAGAACTTCCACCTGAACGCCATCTCGTCAATCGGTGGCGGCGCGATGGTGATCGTGGGCGAAGCGGGTCAGATCCACGTCTCGGTAGATGAGGGGCAGACCTGGGAGCAGCGTGAAGGCCCGTATCCCGGCTCGCTGTTTGGCGTGATCGGTACCGGTCGGGTGAACGAAATCCTGGCGTTTGGTCTTCGCGGGACGCTGATGTTCTCGACGGACCTTGGCAAGTCCTGGTCCATGGTCAGTACCGGTTCCACCGCAACACTGAATGACGGCTTTGCCGAGGATTCCCGAATTGTGCTGGTCGGCAACAGTGGTGCCGTTCTCACCAGCGGTAACGGTGGTGATACCTTCCGTGAGTACCTGCGTGACGACCGCCAGGGCGTCATGAGTGTAGTGCCGGTTTCGGGTACCAACCTGCTGCTGGTTGGTGAAGGTGGCGTGAAAGTGACCGATGCCAAAGGCAAAAACCTTCAATAACGCCCTGATGTGGCAACAACCGAACAGAAAATAGAGGGGCTTTTGAATGTCCAACCCTAAGCATGACAAGGGCGAACATTACCTGACGACGCCAAAGGCGGAGCCGTTTCTGGAACGCGTGATTTTCAATAACCGCGCGGCCATCCTGATTGGCTTTTTATTCGTTACCCTGTTCCTGGGGTACAACGCGGCGAAAATTCAGCCTGACGCCAGCTTTGAGCGGATGATTCCGCTCCAGCATCCATACATCATCAACATGCTGGATCACCGGGACGATCTCCAGAATCTCGGTAACTTTGTCCGCATCGCGGTTGAAGTCAAGGAGGGTGACATCTTCAGCGCCGAGTATATGGAGACGCTGAAGCAGATTACCGACGAGGTTTTTTACCTGGACGGCGTGGACCGTTCCGGACTCAAGTCCATGTGGACCTCCAACGTCCGCTGGGTTGAAGTGACCGAACAGGGCTTCCAGGGCGGTACTGTTATTCCCGACAACTACGATGGCTCTGACACAAGCCTGGAGCAGCTTCGTCAGAATGCGCTGCGTTCGAACGAAGTCGGGCGTCTGATCGCGGACAATTTCAAATCCACGATCGTCTACGCGCCACTTTACGAGAAGAACCCTGAGACCGGTCAGCCGCTCGATTACGGCGAGTTCTCCCGTCAACTCGAAGAGAAGATCCGTCAGAAGTACGAAGCCCAGAATCCCAATATCGACATCCACATCGTGGGCTTCGCCAAGAAAGTGGGCGACCTGATCGAGGGGATCGGCTCAATCGCCTGGTTCGCTGGTATCACCATTTTGCTGACGACTCTGCTGCTGTTCTGGTATTCCCGGTGCATCGCGGGCACGCTGGTTCCGGTTTTCACCTCGATTATCGCCGTATTCTGGCAGTTGGGTGCGTTGCGCCTGCTTGGCTATGGTCTGGATCCCTATTCGGTCCTGGTGCCTTTCCTGGTGTTCGCGATCGGTATCAGTCACGGGGTTCAGATTGTGAACGCCATGGCGGTGGAATCGGCCAAAGGCTTTGATGCAATTACGGCGGCGCGTCTGGCGTTCCGTGCCCTCTACATCCCCGGCATGTTGGCATTGATCTCCGATGCTTTCGGCTTCCTGACCCTGTTCTTCATCGAGATCGATGTTATCCGCGATCTGGCGGTGGCTGCTGGTATTGGTGTCGCCTTCGTCATCGTCACCAACCTGGTTCTGCACGTGCTGATCATGTCCTACGTGGGGATTTCCAAGGGCGGTGTTCGTCATGTTCAGAATCACGGAGAAAAGCAGGATCGCAAGTGGCGCGTATTGTCGTACTTCTCCCATCCGGGTGTGGCGCCGATTTCGCTGCTGATCGCGGTCATTGGCCTGGGGCTTGGTCTCTATTACAAACAGGACCTGAAGGTGGGCGACCTCGATCGCGGTGCGCCGGAACTGCGCGCGGATTCGCGCTACAACCAGGATAATGCCTTCATCATCGATAACTATTCCACCAGTGCCGACGTGCTCGTGGTCATGGTGAAGACCCCGGTCGAGCAGTGCACCCAGTACGACGTGCTGCGTGCCATGGATAGTCTCCAGTGGGAATTGCAGAACACACCGGGCGTTCAGTCCACTGCGTCCCTGGCGGATGTCTCCAAGATTGTGACCAAGGCGCTGAACGAGGGTAACTGGAAGTGGTTCGAGATTTCCCGCAACCAGACCATCATCAACGCATCCATCCGGAATGCACCGTCCGGTCTCATCAACACGGATTGCAGCCTGACACCGGTACTGGTGTTCCTGGAGGATCACAAAGCCGAGACCCTGCAGACGGCGGTTGAGCGGGTCGAGGAATTTGCGTCCAACAACAGCAACGAAAACCACACGTTCCTTCTGGCAGCGGGTAATGCGGGTGTCGAAGCCGCCACCAACGAAGTTATCTCCAACGCCAAGGACCTGATGCTGATGATGGTCTACGGTGTGGTGAGCCTGCTGTGTCTGCTCACGTTCCGGTCCATTCGCGCCGTGCTGTGTATCGTTATCCCGCTGGGTCTGACGTCGATCCTGTGTGAGGCGATCATGGCGGTCTCCGGTATCGGTATCAAGGTGGCGACCTTGCCGGTAATTGCGCTGGGTGTCGGTATCGGTGTGGACTACGGTATCTACATCTACAGCAAGCTTGAGAAGTTCTTGCTGGAAGGTAAGACGCTTCAGGATGCGTACTTCGAGACCCTGCGTTCGACCGGTAAGGCGGTTATGTTTACCGGCGTAACGCTTGGTCTGGGCGTGGTGACCTGGATCTTCTCTCCGATCAAGTTCCAGGCCGACATGGGCTTCCTCTTGTTCTTCATGTTCCTCTGGAACATGGTGGGAGCCATCTGGCTGCTACCGGCTCTGGCGCGCTTCCTGCTGCGTCCGGACCGCATGCTGGCCAAGGCCCGCGCCGCGAAGTAGTCCCGGCAAGGACCCGCAAAAAAGCCCGCTCTGCGGGCTTTTTTGTTGTCTGGTCAAAAGGTTAGCCGGGAAACGCGTACTTTATTTATAGTCTGAACTGGTCTATGTTCTAAGACGAACCCAAGCTTGTCCTCAGGAAATGACGGGCTTTTTATTACAACTATCAGAAGAAGGAAGAACTCACATGACCCTGAAACATAAGGTATCAGCGCTCGCTGCTGCAGCCGCCGTCAGCTTCGGTGTGGCCTCAACTTCGGTTTCCGCGCAAGAGCAGCGTTTTGTGACGATTGGCACTGGTGGTGTGACCGGCGTTTATTACCCGGCGGGTGGTGCAATCTGCCGTCTGGTGAACATGGACCGTAAAGAGCACGGTATCCGTTGTTCGGTTGAGAGCACCGGTGGTTCGGTATACAACCTGAACGCGATTCGCCAGGGTGAGCTCGATCTTGCCGTTGCCCAATCCGACTGGCAGTACCACGCCTACAATGGCACCAGCCAGTTCAAGGACGATGGCGCCAACAAGGACCTGCGTGCGGTCTTCTCCCTGCACCCGGAGCCGTTCACCGTGGTTGCCAGCAAGGGTTCCGGAATCACTACCTTTGAAGATCTCGAAGGCAAGCGGGTTTCCGTGGGTAACCCAGGTTCCGGTCAGCGTGCCACGGCCGAAGTGCTGATGGAGGAAATGGGCTGGACCCTGGACAAATTCTCCCTCGCGGCCGAGCTCAAGGCGGCGGAGCAGTCCCAGGCGCTCTGCGATGGCAACATCGATGCGTTCTTCTACACCGTTGGCCATCCGTCCGGTTCCATCAAAGAGGCAACGACCTCCTGTGACAGCGTCCTGGTCAACGTCGAAAACGACGCGACCGCCAAGCTCATTTCCGAAAACCCGTATTACCGCGAAGCCACCATTCCGGGCGGCATGTACCGTGGTAGCGACGAGGATGTAACCACCTTTGGTGTGGCTGCAACCTTCGTGTCATCCACCGACGTTCCGGACGAGGTGGTTTACGAGGTCGTCAAGGCGGTGTTCGAGAACTTCGACAGCTTCAAGCGTCTGCACCCGGCCTTTTCCAACCTGAAGAAAGAGGAAATGGTAACCGACGCTCTGAGTGCGCCCCTGCACCCAGGTGCGGCGAAGTACTACAAGGAAGCCGGCCTGATCGACTGATCAGTCGCTGCTTCACTTTGGCCGCCGGCGCTTCCTGCCGGCGGCTACGACTGACCCTCCCGTTTTCCTCCGACAGGATTCAGCTATGAGCAATAGCGACCCGAGAGCCGGGAATGACATCGACCGACAGAAAGTCGAAGAGTTTCTTCAGACCGAATCCGGTGGGAGAGCAACGACTGGCGCAGCCGCTGTCATTCTGTTTGTCATCCCTCTGCTCTGGTCTCTTTTTCAGCTATGGATAGCGTCACCGCTACCGTACATTTTCGAGATCGGCGTCTTTAATTCCACGGAGTCGCGATCGATTCACCTGGCCTTTGCCGCGTTTCTCGCGTTCGCCGCGTTCCCGATGATCCGCGGAAAGCATGCCAACCATGTCCCGGTTTATGACTGGGTCCTTGCACTGGCAGCGGCCTTCGCTGCGTCTTATCTCTATATTTTCTACGATCAGCTCGCAACGCGGCCGGGTGCTCCGAATACCCAGGACATGGTTGTCGCTCTGGGCGGGCTGGTTCTGCTTCTTGAGGCCACCCGGCGCTCGCTTGGCCTGCCGCTGACCATCGTCGCCGGGGTCTTCATCGTCTATTCCCTTGCCGGTCCCTACATGCCGGACGTTATTTCTCACAAGGGCGCGAGCCTGAGTAAGCTGGCGTCGCACCAGTGGCTTGGTACCGAAGGGGTGTTTGGTGTCGCGCTGGGTGTTTCAACCAGCTTCGTATTCCTGTTTGTTCTCTTCGGCGCGCTGCTTGAACGGGCCGGTGCGGGGAACTATTTCATTCAGGTTGCCTATGCGTTGCTTGGCCACATGCGCGGCGGCCCTGCAAAAGCTGCCGTTGTGTCCAGTGGCCTGAGTGGCGTCATTTCCGGTTCTTCCATTGCCAATGTCGTTACCACCGGAACGTTTACCATTCCGCTGATGAAGCGGGTGGGCTTTCCGGCCACCAAGGCCGGCGCCGTTGAGGTTGCTGCCTCGACCAACGGTCAACTGACGCCGCCGATCATGGGGGCGGCAGCCTTTTTGATGGTGGAGTATGTGGGTATCTCCTACCTGGAGGTCATCAAGCACGCGATTCTGCCTGCGATGATTTCCTATGTGGCGCTCATCTACATCGTTCATCTTGAAGCCTGCAAGCTGAATATGAAGGGGATCGAGCGTCTGGACCGTCCCACGCTCGCTCAGCGCATGCTCAACTGGGTGGTAATCCTGCTGGGGCTCAGCATCCTGACACTGGTGGTTTATTACGGCATCGGCTGGATGAAGGACTGGCTGGGCGCTGCAGCCGTGTGGGTTCTCACGCCGCTACTGGTCTTGATTTACGTTGGGCTGGTTGGCTACGCGACCCGTTTTCCTGCGCTTGAGGAAGACGATCCGGATAAAGCCATGGACGAGTTGCCGCCAGTCGGGCCCACGGTCAAGACTGGCCTCTACTTTCTGTTGCCGGTCGTGGTCCTGGTCTGGTGCCTGACGGTCGAACGCTTCTCGCCCCAACTGTCCGCGTTCTGGGCCACGGTGTTCATGATTTTCATTGTCATCACCCAGGGCCCGTTGAAGGCGTTCTTCCACAAGCAGGGACACTATGGTCATCAGCTCAAACAGGGCGGCATTGACCTGGCCCACTCGCTGGTGACGGGTGCCCGAAACATGGTGGGCATTGGTGTGGCGACCGCTACCGCCGGCATTGTCGTTGGAACCGTGACATTGACCGGCATCGGCCTGGTGATGACCCAGTTCGTGGAGTTTATCTCCGGCGGTAATCTGCTGCTGATGCTGATCTTTACCGCCATCATAAGTCTGATCCTTGGGATGGGGCTGCCGACCACCGCGAACTACATCGTTGTATCGACCCTGATGGCGCCAGTCATTGTCACCTTGGGTGCGGCCAACGGCCTGTTGGTTCCGCTGATCGCGGTCCACCTGTTTGTGTTCTATTTCGGGATCCTGGCGGACGACACGCCGCCCGTCGGGCTGGCGGCGTATGCCGCCGCGGCCATATCCGGAGCCGATCCGATACGAACGGGTGTCCAGGGTTTCACCTACGACATCCGCACCGCCATTCTGCCGTTCATGTTCATCTTCAATACCCAGTTATTGCTGATCGGACTGACGGGCTGGGTGGACCTGCTGGTGACGATTTTCAGTGCGGTGACCGCCATGCTGGTTTTCTCGGCAGCAACCCAGGGGTTCTGGTTTACCAAGACCCGCTGGTGGGAAACGGTGTTGTTGCTGCTCATCACCTTCACGCTGTTCCGCCCGGGTTTCTGGTGGGACATGGTCTATCCGCCGACGGAGAACCGGCCCGGGGCCGAAGTGCTTGAATACGTGGATGAGGTGCCTGCCGGTGAACCCATTATCATTCAGGCCTCTGGTATGTCGATTGATGGTGAAGAAGTGTCGAAATACCTGAGGCTGCCGCTGCCCGAGGCGGAAACACCGGCCCAGCGACTGGCCGCTGCGGGGCTTGAGGTGTCGCCGCAGGGTGAGCAGATGGTCGTGGATTTTGTAAGCTTTGGCAGCATTGCGGAGCAGGCGGGTATCAGCTTCGGTTGGAGCATTGATGCGGTGCAGGTGCAGAAAGAACGTCCTCCGAAAGAGCTGATGTTCATTCCGGCCCTGATCCTGCTGGCAATACTCGCCTTCGGCCAGCTTCGACGACGCGCACGAGAGGGCGGAGAACCTCAGACTGCCTGACCTTTTGGCCCCGATGGCTCCGTGAAAACCCGGCATTAACCTGCCGGGTTTTTTTCTGTTAGACTCCCGGTCGAATCGGCCCGCGGTTTGTATCGTGGAACGCCGTCATCATGTGATCTCTGGTATAGATCACCGCTGAGTAACCAACTGGAGTGTTTTCATGCCCGTCGTAACTTTGCCGGATGGCAGCCATCGCAGTTTTGCAGAACCCGTATCCGTTCATGACGTCGCCGCCGACATCGGCGCTGGTCTGGCGAAGGCCGCACTGGCTGGCCGCGTGAATGGCAAGCTGGTAGACACCAGCTACCGCATTGAAGACGATGCCGATCTGGCGATCATCACAGATCGCGATGACGACGGTGTCGATATTATCCGCCACTCAACGGCCCACCTTCTGGCCATGGCGGTAAAAGAACTGTTCCCGTCGGCACAGGTCACCATTGGCCCGGTCATCGACAACGGCTTCTACTACGACTTCAAGTTCGACCGCCCGTTTACCAACGAAGACCTGGCGCGCATCGAAAACCGGATGGAAGAGCTGTCCAAGCAGGATATTCCCGTTTCCCGTTCCGTGCTGTCCCGCGACGAGGCGGTGAAGCTGTTTGACGACATGGGTGAGGAATACAAGGTCCGGATCATCGAGGACATTCCGGGCAACGAAGACCTGTCATTCTACCGTCAGGGCGATTTCATCGACCTGTGCCGCGGCCCGCATGTGCCCAGCACCGGTAAGCTCAAGGCGTTCAAGCTGACCAAGGTGGCCGGCGCCTACTGGCGCGGCGACACCAGCAACGAGCAACTCCAGCGTGTCTACGGCACCGCCTGGGGCAACAAGAAAGACCTCAAGGCCTATCTGCACCGCCTGGAGGAAGCCGAGAAGCGGGACCACCGCAAGATCGGCAAGAAGCTGAATCTGTTCCACATGCAGGAAGAAGCACCGGGCATGGTGTTCTGGCATCCGGATGGCTGGTCGCTGTACCAGGAAATTGAACAGTATATGCGCGACATGCTGCACAACCACGGCTACAAAGAGATCAAGACGCCGCAAGTGGTTTCCCGCGCGCTGTGGGAGAGGTCTGGCCATTGGGACAAGTTCCACGATGACATGTTCACGACCGAATCGGAAAAGCACGACTACGCCATCAAGCCGATGAACTGCCCGTGTCACATTCAGGTCTTCAATCAGGGCCTGAAGAGTTACAAGGACCTTCCCCTGCGGCTGGCCGAGTTTGGGTCGTGTCACCGGAATGAAGCGTCCGGGGCGCTGCACGGCCTGATGCGCGTGCGCGGCTTTACCCAGGACGATGCGCATATTTTCTGTGAGGAAGACGCGATTCAGGAGGAGGTCTCCCGGTTTATCGACCTTCTGCACGAGGTGTACAAGGATTTCGGCTTCGACCAGATCCTCTACAAACTGTCCACGCGTCCGGAGAAGCGCGTCGGTTCCGACGAAGTGTGGGACAAATCCGAGGCCGCACTGGAAGAAGCCCTGAACCGCGAGGGCGTTGACTGGGAACTGTTGCCCGGTGAAGGCGCGTTCTACGGTCCGAAAATCGAATTCTCGCTGAAGGACTGTATCGGCCGGGTCTGGCAGTGTGGCACCATTCAGGTGGATTTCTCCATGCCGGGTCGTCTGGGCGCGCAGTACGTTGCCGATAATTCCGAGCGGAAAACGCCGGTGATGCTGCACCGTGCGGTGCTTGGCTCGTTTGAGCGTTTCATTGGTATTCTGATAGAAGAGTATGAGGGCGCATTCCCGACCTGGTTGGCGCCGACTCAGGTTGCCATACTCAATATCACCGACAATCAGCGCGAATATTGTCAGAATCTGGCGAAAAAGTTGGATTCTTTGGGCTATAGGGTTAATGCTGACTTGAGAAACGAGAAGATCGGCTTTAAAATCCGCGAGCATACTCTTAACAAGGTTCCCTATCTTGTCGTTGTCGGTGACAAAGAAATCGAGAACAACGCTGTTGCGGTGAGAACCCGCAAAGGTGAAGATTTGGGAACACTATCGCTTGAAGCGTTTGAACAGCTTTTACAGAAAGATGTTGAGCGCAAGGGCAAAACAAAGACGGAGATCTAATTATTAAACAGCGAGCGAATCGGGGTGGGCGTACACCAAAGGCGCCGATCAATGAGAATATTGACGCAACCGAAGTCCGACTGATTGATGCAGAAGGCAATCAGGTCGGTGTAGTACCAATTGAGGATGCCTTGAAACAAGCAGAAGAGGCATCGCTTGACCTGGTCCAGGTTACGGATTCCGATCCGATCGTCTGTAAGATAATGGACTACGGCAAGAAAATCTTCGACGAGAAGAAGGCCAAGGCGGCTGCCAAGAAAAAGCAGAAGCAGACGCAGGTCAAAGAGCTTAAGTTCCGACCAGGAACTGAAGAAGGGGATTATCAGGTCAAACTACGCAACCTGGTACGTTTCCTTGAAAACGGGGACCGCGGCAAAATCACTATTCGCTTCCGTGGGCGTGAGATGGCACACCAGGAAATTGGTATGAAACTCATGGCCCGCATCGAGACGGATATTGAGGAGCTGGCAACGGTGGAGATGCGGCCGAAAATGGAAGGCCGTCAGATGACCATGATTGTGGCGCCCCGAAAAAAGAAGTGAACCTGATCGGGTGATGATCCCCCGCGCATGCGGGGGATTTGTCGTTCAGGGGCACATTTGTTGTTCTTAAAAATAGAATGCGGAGTTTTAAAAATGCCTAAGATGAAAACCAAAAGCGGAGCCACGAAACGGTTCAAGAAAACCGCCACTGGCTTCAAGCACAAGCAGTCCTTCACCAGTCATATCTTGACCAAGAAGAGCCCCAAGCGTAAGCGTCAGCTTCGTGGTACCAAGCTGATTGCCAAGTCTGATGTGGCATCCATCAAGCGTATGACGGCGTGCTGATAGCACGCTAATTATTCCTGTAAAGGTTTATCAAGGTAGAAGGATTAGGATATGGCTCGTGTAAAACGTGGTGTCGTCGCACGCCGTCGTCACAAAAAGATTCTCAATCAGGCCAAAGGTTACTACGGCGCTCGTAGCCGTGTATTCCGTGTAGCCAAGCAAGCGGTTATCAAGGCCGGTCAGTACGCTTACCGTGACCGTCGTAACCGCAAGCGCGCTTTCCGCGCTCTGTGGATTGCTCGTATCAACGCTGGTGCCCGCGCTAACGGTCTGTCGTACAGCCGTCTGATCGCTGGTCTGAAGAAGGCTAACGTTGAGATCGATCGTAAGGTTCTGGCCGATCTGGCCATGAACGAGCAGCAGGCGTTTGCCGCTGTGGTCGAGAAAGCCAAAGCGTCCCTGTGATCGCTTAAGCTCTTCATCGATTGCTGATCGATCCGGGCGTCTCATGTCATCATGAAGGCGCCTTCTGATAGGGGAAGGGCACGCTCTTCCCCTATTTTTGTTTTAAGAATTCGTATTAGTACTCCCATTTCTGGTTTGGAGCAGGGTCAATGGAAAACCTGGAGCAACTGGTTCAGGACGGTTTGGCTGCGGTGGACAACGCCGACAGTCTGCAGGCGCTTGATCAAATTCGTGTTGAGTACCTGGGCAAAAAGGGTGTGATCACCCAGCAGGCAAAGACCCTGGGGAAACTTTCCGCCGAAGAGCGTCCCGTTGCAGGCCAGAAAATCAATGAAGCCAAGGGGCAGGTTGAGCAGGCCATCAACGCCCGGCGCGCCGACCTTGAGCGGGCGGCCATCGAGCAGAAGCTTGCCAGCGAATCCATCGATGTGACCCTGCCTGGCCGAGGTCAGGACCTTGGCGGTTTGCACCCGGTTACCCGTACTCTCGAACGCATCGAGCAGTTTTTCGCCCGGGCCGGCTACACCGTCGAACAGGGCCCCGAGATCGAAGACGATTACCACAACTTCGAGGCGCTGAACATTCCGGGGCATCACCCGGCGCGTGCCATGCATGACACCTTCTATTTCAATCCTGGCACGCTTCTCCGTACCCATACCTCCCCGGTCCAGATTCGCACGATGGAGGCTGGAAAGCCGCCGTTCCGAATGATTTGTCCGGGTCGGGTGTACCGCTGTGACTCCGATATGACCCATACCCCAATGTTCCATCAGGTTGAGGGGTTGCTGGTCGAGAAAGACGTGAGTTTTGCGGATCTCAAGAGCACCGTGGAAGAGTTTTTGCGCGTGTTCTTCGAGCGCGATCTCAAGGTGCGGTTCCGTCCGTCGTATTTCCCGTTCACCGAGCCGTCCGCTGAGGTGGATATCGAGTGGGGCCGGGAGGCCGATGGCAGCATCAAGTGGCTGGAAGTCATGGGCTGCGGCATGGTTCATCCCAAAGTATTTGAACATTGCGGTATTGATGCCGAGGAGTACCGTGGCTTTGCGTTTGGCCTCGGCGTTGAGCGTCTGGCCATGCTTCGCTATGGCGTAAATGACCTCCGGATGTTTTTCGAGAACGACCTGCGCTTCCTGCGCCAGTTCCGTTAATCCGGCGTTCTACGGCATTCAAATCAACAGGCGAAACCGCATCAGGACAACAAGGCATAAACCATGAAATTCAGTGAACAGTGGCTGCGCGAGTGGGTGAATCCGGCGATCGGAACCCAGGAATTGATGGACCAGATCACCATGGCCGGTCTGGAAGTGGATGGTTTCGAACCGGTTGCAGGTCAGTTCAGCGGCGTTATTGTCGGTGAGGTGCAATCGGTTGAGCCGCATCCGGACGCGGACAAGCTGCGGGTGTGCCAGGTGAGCGATGGCAACCAGACCGTTCAGGTGGTGTGTGGTGCGCCTAACGTTCGGGACGGGCTCAAGGTTCCGTTCGCCGTTGTTGGTGCCGTGCTGCCCGGCGATTTCAAGATAAAGAAAGCCAAACTGCGTGGTCAGCCTTCTGAAGGCATGCTGTGTTCCGAATCCGAACTGGGACTTTCAGAGAATCATGATGGTTTGATGGAGCTGCCAGCGGATGCGCCGGTTGGGCAGGATGTTGCCGAGTACCTCAAGCTCAATGACGTGACGATTGATGTGGACCTGACACCCAATCGCGCGGATTGCCTGTCGATCAAGGGAATTGCCCGCGAGGTTGGCGTGCTGAACAGCATGCTGGTTGAGGGACCTGAGATTACGCCGATTGAGGCCGTGCATTCGGAAGTGGCCGACATTCGGGTTGAGGCGGCTGCCGGTTGCCCGCGTTACCTGGGCCGTGTCCTGCGCAACGTAAATCTCAAGGCCGAGTCCCCCTTGTGGATGCAGGAGAAGCTGCGTCGTTCCGGTATTCGTTCCATTGACGCTGCCGTGGACGTCACCAACTACGTGATGCTGGAGCTGGGGCAGCCGATGCATGCGTTTGACCGCGACGAAATTCAGGGCGGCATCGTGGTACGGATGGCCAAGGCTGGGGAAAAGCTGGTATTGCTCGACGGTCAGGACGTTGAGCTGACTGACGAGACCCTGGTGATTGCCGACCATGAGAAGCCGATCGCCATTGCCGGCGTCATGGGTGGCGAACATTCCGGGGTCAGTGAAAAAACCAACGACCTGATTCTCGAGTCGGCTTACTTCGATCCCATCGCCCTGGCGGGTAAAGCCCGTCACTACGGTTTGCACACCGATGCTTCCCATCGTTTCGAGCGGGGCGTGGATTACAAGCTGGCCCGTGACGCCATGGAACGCGCGACTGAGCTGCTTATGGAAATCGTGGGCGGTGAACCCGGTGAAATCGTCGAAGTGGCGAGTGACGAGCATCTGCCCAAGGACCGCGTCGTGGATTTGCGGTCTGACCGCCTCTATGACGTTCTGGGCCTGGAGATCGATCGGACAACGGTTGAGGAAATCCTGAGCCGTCTCGGTCTGCATATCGACAAACTCCTGAAGGCGGGATGGCGGATCAGTGTGCCTAGCTTCCGCCCCGACATTTCCATCGAGGAAGATCTGATCGAGGAAGTTGGCCGCATCTTTGGGTACAACAACCTGCCTGTGACCGAACCCATTGGCTCTCTGGGCCTGCGTCAGCAGGATGAGGCAACGCGTCCGGTATCGGCGATCCGGAAGTTCTTCGTCGATAACGGCTATCAGGAGGCCGTCACGTACAGTTTCGTGGACCCGAAGGTTCAGCAGTTGATTGATCCGGAGCGTGAGGGGATTGCCCTTGCCAACCCGATCTCTTCAGACCTTTCGGTCATGCGTACCAGTCTCTGGAGTGGCCTTCTCAAGACCGTTGCCTACAACCAGAACCGGCAACAACCGCGTATTCGCCTGTTCGAAACCGGTTTGCGTTTCGAGCAGGAAGGCGAGCGGATCAACCAGCAACCGATGCTGGCCGGTGTCGTGGTGGGTTCCCAGTATCCTGAAAACTGGGTAAACGGTCGCAGAACTGCCGATTTCTTTGATGTAAAAGGAGATCTTGAGAGTCTGTTCAGGCTGCTTGGAATTGAGATCCAGTTTGTCGGCAGTCAGCATCCGGCGCTGCATCCGGGCCAGACCGCAGAGTTGCTCCGGGATGGTGAACATGTCGGCTGGTTGGGCACGTTGCACCCACAAGTTCAGAAAAATCTTGAACTTAATGGCACGATCCTGATGTTTGAGCTATTCTTGGATTCGATCGTTACTGGTTATGTGCCTAATTTCAAAGAAATTTCAAAATTCCCGGAAGTTCGTCGTGATTTGGCTATTATTATCGGGAGCGATGTGGCGTTTGCCGACGTCGAGCGTGTGGCCAGAAAGCATGCCGGTGAACGACTGACAGCGTTGCGTGCGTTCGATGTGTACGAGGGTGAGAGCCTGGGCGAGGGCAACCGGAGCCTGGCACTCAGCCTTTTCTGGCAGCACCCGGAGCGCACGTTGACCGAGGACGAGGTTCATTCGCTCTTCAATGGCGTGATCGATGCGTTGAAAGAAGAGCTGGGGGCAACACTGAGGAGTTGAGACATGGCGGCTTTGACGAAAGCGGAAATGGCAGAGCGGTTGTATGAGGAATTGGGCCTGAACAAACGCGAAGCCAAGGAAATGGTGGAAGCTTTTTTCGACGAGATCAGAGGCGCTCTGAGTCACAACGAACAGGTGAAGTTATCGGGCTTCGGTAACTTTGATCTGCGAGACAAGAAACAGCGACCGGGACGGAACCCGAAAACGGGTGAGGAAATTCCAATCAGTGCACGGCGTGTTGTTACGTTTCGCCCGGGACAAAAACTAAAGCAGAAAGTAGAAGCGTATGCTGGAACCCAGTCATAATAACGAACTTCCCGCGATTCCCGGGAAGCGTTATTTCACCATTGGTGAAGTAGCGGACCTTTGCGCGGTCAAGGCACACGTACTGCGCTATTGGGAGCAGGAATTCCCGCAGCTATCGCCGGTAAAGCGCCGCGGAAACCGCCGGTACTACCAGCGCGCTGACGTTATCACCATTCGTCAGATACGCAGCCTGTTGTACGATCAGGGCTATACCATAGGTGGCGCGAAGCAAAAGCTCAGCAGCCACGAGGTGAAGGACGATACCTCTCAGTACAAGCAGCTTATCCGTCAGATGATATCGGAACTGGAAGAAGTGCTGGACGTGCTGAATGCGCCGGTGAAATAACCGGAACGCCAATTAAAAAAAGCCGAAGGGGTGGAAGCCTCCTCGGCTTTTTTTATGCCTGCGATTCGGCGGTGACGAACGGATTCGCAGAGTGCGTGTCTGTCGATGCTGTCTAAAGCGGAAACAAAAAAGGCAGGGGCCAAAGCCCCTGCCTTTCTCCTGAATCTGGTCGGGACGGTAGGATTTGAACCTACGACCCCCTGCACCCCATGCAGGTGCGCTACCAAGCTGCGCTACGCCCCGATTCGCTGTAGGCCCCTGAGAAACTTGAGAGCTATCTCAGTGGCTTAGCGGGAGCGAAGTCTACACCAGCCCATTGGAAAAATAAACAGGCTTTGGCGATTTCAGCCGGGATTTTCAGCGAAGCTTGGTTTCTCTCAGCTTGAGAATGAAATCCGGTGGATCAAAGGTCTCCGAGGTGGCATGTGGCCAGTATTTGTCGAACACAGTGTGGCCCGTTTCGCCTTCGAGAAGCGCGCCCGGTTCAAGGTAGGGAAACAGGTCCAGGTAGGAGTGGACTTCGGTCTTGGACACCCGGCGCACGATGTGCTCGGGCCCGAGTTCGGAAGGGTGCCGAAGGCCGGAGGCTTCGAGCAGGTTTTGGAGCGCATCCAGGGTGTTCTTGTGGAAGTTGTAGACCCGCTGGCTTTTCAGTTCCACGTCCAGCTTACTGCCGCGTCGGGGGTCCTGGGTGGCGACCCCGCTTGGGCATCGTCCGGTATGGCAGTTCAGGGCCTGAATGCAGCCGAGGGAAAACATGTACCCCCGGGCGGAATTGCACCAGTCGGCCCCCAGGGAGAGCGTACGGGCGATGTTGAATGCCGACGTAATCTTACCCGCTGCACCAATGGCAATGTCATCCCTGAGGTGGGTGCCTACCAGGGTGTTGTGAACGAGCAAAAGTGCCTCGGTCATGGGCATGCCAAGCCGGTTGATGAATTCCAGGGGCGCGGCTCCGGTGCCGCCTTCGCCGCCGTCTACCACGATGAAATCGGGTTTCTGGCCGGTTTTCAGCATGGCCTTCACAATGGCAAACCATTCCCAGGGGTGCCCGATGGCCAGCTTAAGCCCCACCGGCTTGCCGCCTGAGAGTTCCCGGAGCTGATCAATGAACGCGAGGAGCTCAAGGGGGGTGGAGAAGGCCGAATGGCTGGCCGGTGAAACGCAGTCTTCGCCAACCGACACACCACGGGCTTCGGCGATTTCAGGGGTGACCTTGGCCCCGGGCAAGATACCACCGTGCCCCGGCTTTGCCCCCTGAGACAGTTTGATCTCTATCATTTTGACCTGGTCAATGGTCGCGTTTTTTTGAAACATCTCCGGGTTGAAAGAGCCGTCTTTGTGGCGGCAGCCAAAATAGCCGGAACCGATTTCCCAGACCAGATCGCCCCCGGGTTGACGATGGTACCGGGAAATCGAGCCCTCGCCCGTATCGTGGTAAAAGCCGCCAAGCTTTGCGCCGGTATTCAGGCTCAGAATGGCGTTTGCCGAGAGCGAACCAAAACTCATGGCCGATATGTTGAAAACGCTGGCGCTATAGGGCTTTTCGCAATGCTTGCCGATCAGAATCCTGAAATCACTGTCACGGATTTTCGTGGGTTTCAGGGAGTGGTTCATCCATTCGAAACCCTCTTCGTACATACCTAACTGAGAGCCAAAGGGCCGTTTATCCAGCACGTTCTTGGCGCGCTGGTAAACGATGGTTCTCTGTTCCCGGGAAAACGGGCGTTCCTCAGTGTCGGACTGAATAAAGTACTGACGTATCTCGGGGCCGATGGACTCAAGCAGGTACCGGAAATTCGCAAGAATAGGGTAGTTGCGACTGACCGTGTGCCTCCTCTGAAGCAGGTCATAGGTGCCAAGCGCTGCCAGGGTGCCGAAGGCGATGGCGAAGAGAATGGCGCCTTCGGCGTAGAAACTTGCGACGCCGGATACAAGAAAACCGGCAATGCTCAATGCATAGACGGTGTAACGAACCGGAAAAGTCGTGGTTTTCTCCATGGATACCTCAAGTGGGGCCAATATGTCGGGAATAGTGCGTATTTGTACCAGAGTATATCGATACGCCGCCGAATCGATAGCCGATTGCCGGGTGTTGGATCATTGCGCCCCGGAACATGGTCTATGCTGAGATGTGGTGAACTGGGAAACTGTGTCTGGAGGTTTTGATGTTTTGAACTCAAAATATTAGTATGACGCGCTTGTAACGTTTGAATACCGATTCCCAAATAAGACTTTCCAATTCAGGAGGCTCCCAACGTGGGCGAGGTAGTTAAAGACGAATATCAGACGGATTACGTCGCAGGCCAGGATAATATCAATCCTTTTGGCCTGGATCTCCACGCACCGGTGTTCCCGATTACGGCGATACTGGTCGTGCTTTTCGTGGTAGGAACCCTGATTTTTCCGACAGGCGCCAAAGAGCTTCTGGATGGGGCGAAATGGGATATCATCGCGACATTTGACTGGTTCTTCCTGCTCAGCGCCAACATCTTCGTGGTGGTGTGCCTGGCCCTGATTTTCATGCCGGTGGGCAAGATCCGGCTGGGCGGAACGGACGCGAAGCCAGAATTCTCCACGATGTCCTGGTTTGCGATGCTGTTCGCAGCGGGCATGGGTATTGGCCTGATGTTCTGGGCGGTGGCAGAGCCCACCGCGTACTACACGGGCTGGTATGAAACGCCGTTCAATGTAGAGGCCAACACCCCTGAGGCAGCTAATCTTGCCATGGGGGCGACCATGTACCACTGGGGCCTGCATCCCTGGGCGGTGTACTCTATCGTTGCCCTGTCCCTGGCGTTCTTCTCGTTCAACAAGAACATGCCGCTTACCATTCGTTCGGCTTTCTTCCCGCTGCTGCGTGACAAGGTCTGGGGCTGGCCGGGACACATCATTGATATTCTGGCCGTGGTCGCAACCATCTTCGGTCTGGCGACATCCCTTGGTTTTGGCGCGCAACAGGCAGCGTCCGGTTTGAGCTACCTGTTTGACGTTTCCAGCGGCATCAACGTTCAGATGGCCATCATCGTCGGTGTCACGGCGCTTGCCTTGATCTCAGTGCTTCGTGGCCTCGATGGCGGGGTTAAAGTACTCAGTAACATCAATATGGGGCTGGCTGGTCTACTGCTGTTCTTTATTATTTTCGCAGGGCCAACCATGACGGTGCTGGAAACCCTTTGGGTGACCACCTCAAGCTACGTTGCCAACGTGGTTCCCCTGAGTAACCCGTTTGGCCGTGAAGACGAGGCCTGGTTCCAAGGTTGGACTGTATTCTACTGGGCGTGGTGGATTTCCTGGTCACCGTTCGTCGGCATGTTCATTGCCCGCGTATCCCGGGGGCGTACCGTTCGAGAGTTTATTACTGCGGTGTTGATCGTGCCGACAGTTATCACCGTCGTGTGGATGAGTGCTTTCGGTGGTACCGCGCTTGAGCAGATTAAGGATGGCATCGGTGCCTTGGCCGAAAACGGTCTGACCGACGTGTCTCTGGCGATGTTCCAGATGTTCGCGAATTTGCCACTGACCGGCATTATTTCCTTCGTTGGTATCATCCTGGTTCTGGTCTTCTTCGTGACCTCCTCGGATTCCGGCTCACTGGTGATCGATAGCATCACGGCTGGTGGCAAGACTGACGCGCCGACCGCTCAACGGGTTTTCTGGGTGGTTATGGAAGGCGCGATCGCTGCTGCGCTGATTTTTGGTGGCGGTGAAGATGCCCTCGGCGCGATTCAGGCTGCGGCAATCAGCGCCGGTCTGCCGTTCACTGCAATACTGCTGATAATGACGTGGGGTCTGTTGAAAGGCCTGGCTCACGAACGCATGCTTCTGATCGCCAGAGGCGAGCTGTGATGAGGTCATTGCAGGCATGAAAAAAACCGGGGCTTCTGCCCCGGTTTTTTTTGGCCAGTTCCTCGCTTAAAGTGCGGCGAAGACCTCCATGGCGTAACTGGCGCGCTCTTGCGGTGTGAAATGCGGGCGCTTCAGGCGTTCAATGGTCCGCAGGCGCGGCAGCAGTCCGCGCCCGTTAGCCATCTGGATCGCGAGACCGGGCCGGGCGTTCAGTTCCAGTAGCAGCGGCCCCTCATGGGCATCGACGACCAGATCCACGCCCATGTAACCAAGGCCGGTTGATTCGTAGCAGCGGGACGCCATTTCCAGCATTTCCCCCCAGGCTTCGATTTCGATGTTTTCGAGGGCCAGGCCGGTGTCCGGGTGCAGTGTAATGGGTTTATTGAACTGAACCGCATTCAGGCTTCTTCCCGTGCCGATATCGAGGCCCACACCTACCGCGCCCTGGTGAAGGTTGGCCTTACCGTCAGAGGCCTTTGTGGCCAGTCTGAGCATAGCCATCACCGGATAGCCCCGAAATACCACGATGCGAATGTCTGGTACGCCCTGGAATGAATAGCGGGCCAGGGTGGGAACCGACTCCACCAAGCTCTCGACAATGGCAACATCCGGGGTGCCAGCCAGAGAGTACAGGCCAGCGAGGATGTTCGTGAGGTGGCGCTCCAGCGAAGCCGCCGTGATGCGGGTGCCGGACGCTTTGACGTACTCGTCGTTATCGCGGCCAGTAATGACGGTGATCCCCTTGCCGCCAGACCCCTTCGCCGGTTTGATGGCAAAGCCGCCCAGATCTTCCGCCATCTGCCGGAAGCCGGAAATCTCATGTTGCTGGCGAACCACCTGGAGCAGGCGAGGCGTCCTGACCCCATACTCGGCCACGGCAAGTTTCGTTTTGAGCTTGTTGTCGACCAGCGGGTAGGAAGAGCGCTCGTTGTACCGGGCAATATAATCCACATTGCGCCGGTTCATGTTGAGCATGCCCAGGCGATTGAGTTTCCGCGGTGAAATCCAGTCCATATCAGTCGTAGACCTTCATGGGGGTGAACCGC
The DNA here is from genome assembly GCF_019264345.1 of Marinobacter arenosus. Taxonomy (NCBI): domain Bacteria; kingdom Pseudomonadati; phylum Pseudomonadota; class Gammaproteobacteria; order Pseudomonadales; family Marinobacteraceae; genus Marinobacter; species Marinobacter arenosus. Next base: position 148,018 of record NZ_JAHVAO010000003.1, on the reverse strand, counting down.
TTGAGCTCGCTCAGTTTGTAGCCGGTGTACTGGCCCATCAGCAGGATCAGGCCGAGGATCACAAGATGCAGCTCGGGAAAGTTGAAAGTCAGGTGGCCCGCCAGAGGGGCGCTCATCAGCAGGTAGGCGGAGATGGCGACGAACATGCTGCCGGCACCCTGAATCAGGACTTCGTGGGCACCTTCTTCCTCCCACAGAATGGACATCCGTTCAATGGTCCAGGCAATGATCACCATGGGGAAGAAGGTCACCGTCATGCCCGTGTTGAAGCCCATCTGGTAGCCAATGATACTGAGGCCTGCGGTAATGAATATGACCAATATGATCAGGGCCGAGATTCTGGAAACCAGCAAGAGATTCAGGCTGGATAGGTAGCCCCGCATCATCAGACCGATCGAGACAACGGACAAAAAGGCGATCAGGCCTGGCACCAGAGTCGTCTGGACAAACGCCACGGCAATCAGGACCGGCATAAACGTCCCCGACGTGCGAATGCCGATGACAATCCGCATGAAGGCCACCATCAGCGCGCCCAGCGGGAGGAGCAGTAGCATGCGGAACATGCTCTGTTCCTCAATGGGCAGTTCGTAGAAGCTCAGGAAGCCAAGGCCGTTGGAATCAAACTCCATGGTTGCAAGCTGCAAGGCGGGCACCGTTTGACGAAGCATCGAGAAGCTGACTTCCGAGTTGTCTCCACCAACCACGTCAAGCAAGGATGCCGAGCCTTGTCGCCACAGTAGCAGGCTCTCAGGAACCCCCTGATCTGCCGTATTCGGATCGAATGTCAGCCACTGCTCGCCGTTGAAGATCTGCAGGAAGGGCATCAGGGATTGCCTGCGGCGGGCATCTTCCAGTTTGAGCCCGTCGGCCGTCCGCGCCGGAATCCCTGAGTGGTTCAGCATGTCGACCAGCAAATCCAGGTAATTCTCCTCGGCCACCAGAAGGGTTGTGTTCTGGGTCCGGGCATCGGGTTGCATGAGCCGGATCAGTTCCCGGGTCATGCTCTCGGGGGTGCTTGACCGCTCCTTTGCCTGGGCCAGAACTTCGCGCACTGCCGTCGCCTGGGGCTCCTCCCAGAAGGTCCTGCGGGCCTTGGGTTCCGGATTCGGGGGCCGGTTGATGGCAGACTCATCGGGGATGAACTGCGTCTTGAAATACAGGGTCTGGCGTCCCGAGACGTCCCGCTTGGTCCATTCGGCCCGGCGACTTCCGTTTTTCTCGATGATCGAGAATCCGTATCCGGGTGAAGCGGCCTGTTCCGAGAGTATCCGGAAGCCGGGCGGGTTCTCCGGCACATTAAGGCTGGCAAGCACGGGGCCGTTCTCGGCATCGAAATCAACTCTCGCCTCAATCATCCATACAGGACGTTGTTCGCCGGCAAACCAGGGAATGCCAAGCTCAATGTGGCGCCAGATCGCGAGGGAAATTCCGGCTGCGATGAGCAGAAAAACGGCAATATAGAAGGGCAGGCGGGAGCGGGGAGTCACGAGTCGTTCCTCTTATGGAGGATTGATTCGGGAAGTTTGGTGGCAAATTCCTGGCCGACATCAATCAGCATGACGTCACGCAGAACATTTCGCCCGATCAGAACTTCGTAAGACAGGTCGTCCCTGTCGGTCAGCGTGAACTCGGCAACTTGCTGGTGATCGCCGATTGCGAACTGAAGCTCCACGACCACGCGCCGTTCGGGATCTTCCGCGCTGGCCTGAATCACTTTCACGCGCCGGGAAACCTCCTTCTCCAGGGTGATGAGCTCATCACTGCCCGACACGGGAACGTCGAAGCGTACCCAGTTGTTGCCGTCACGCTCGAAGCGGGTAATGTTACGGGCATCGATGGAAGACGTCTCGGCACCACTGTCTATCCGCGCGGTATAGACCTGCTCCGGATCGGCCAGATAAATTCTTTCCACTTCGCCGACAATCAGCTTTCCCTTGAGCCGTGCGGCCATGCCGCTCGTTGGGTCCGCACTCGGACAAATGTTCTGTGGCTGAACTGGGGGACAGCTGGGTTTTTCAACCTGGGTCTTGATCGCTTCCAGTATCGACTGGGTGGATTCACGCTCAGCCCCCAATAACTGCTCTTGCCGGGCATTGGCGTTGCCTTCCATCGTCACGAGCGTGGCTCGCTGAGTCTGTACCGAGGTGTTGAGCTCGGTCAGGTTTTGTTTGGGCACCATGAGGTAACGATCCGACGAGCATCCGGCAAGCAACATAACGAAGCCGGAAGCAAGCAGACCTAGGGAGCGACGAATATCAGCCCGCATCTGTTTTGAACCCATTGAAAACCTCTGTGCCAACTGCCGATCACGCCCTTTCCGATGCTGTGATGACGGACAGTCTGATGTTTCTGAAGATTAGTAGGCGCAGAAGTATACAACAACCGAACTGTGTAGTTGCTTTACAGTTGGTTAAGAGGGCAATTTTTTCGAGTGCGTCTCACGTTTGCCGCGTAAGTGATTACCGGAATGGAAAGTTCCCGTCACCGAGAGACGTTTCGGAGCGCAAAAATTCCTGGATGACTGGCGAGCAGTTGAGGTAAAACAGCAGGAGCTCACGCTGGATGTCCTGGTCCTGGATCCTCGCCGCGTAACTGATCAGGTCACGGATGGCTTCGTCACTGCCGGGTTTGCTGCCCGATGGCTCGAAGTTCTTGCTGTAGCGGGCTTTTAGCAGGCTGGTGAGCCGTTCGAGGTGGAACTCCCCGGTGTGGGTTATGTGCGGAAGGATGCGAAATTGCCTGGATGTCGAACCCGAGCCACAGGAACCGAACAGTGCCGCGTCGGCGTCGTTAGCCGAGCAGCCCGGTTGCATAAAGTCTGTTCCCAGTTTTCGCCACAGTTCTTTCAGCATGATCTTTAATCCATTTGCGATCCTGAGTGGACTTTCTGAGCCGTTAAAAAAGCGTAATGCCAGAAAGCCACAGGAACCTTTTACCCTTTTAGACGATATTACGTGACGCGTCCACAAACAGATGCAGCCGGTTTGTGGATTTGCTACGCAGTCGAGATCTGGAATGTGATCCACAAAGCCTGCCACGGCTCGGTGCGAAAAAGGTTCCATTGATAAGGTAGACTGTCAGCCTGAGGCAAAATTCCTCCTTCGTTTTCAGACACAAGCAGATACAGGAGTGTGTGCAGTGCCAGAGGCTGTCACCGATTTGATGGTTTCCCGGCCGGATCTCATGGCCGGCTGGATGGGCGTTCTGGTGATCGCAGTCTGTGTGCTGGCGGGGTTGCTGCTGCACATGACGTCAGAAAGGCGCAGGCTGGCAGCCGAACTCGATGCTCTGGAAGCGGCCCGTGATGGCGCCGAGCGATTGCTCCGTGAGGCTCAACATGAAAACGCCATGGATCGACAGCAGGCGGAGCATCTGGAAAACGCTCTGGAGGAGCGGGCAGTCCGGCTGGCCAAACATGAGCAGGACCTGGAGCACTGGCGACAGCGCGCCACGGGGCTGGAGAGCCGTATCGCGGGCCTTGAGTCTGATCTGGAGGGGCGCAGGACGCGAATTGGCCAGTTGGAAAGTGAGGGGGCGCGTCAGCAGCGACGAACAGAGGAGCTATCCAGAGAACTGCACGCGGCCCAGGTCGTGCTGCGTGAGCAGGAAGTTACCCTGGACAAGGAGCGGCGCGCTACCACCGAAAAGCTCGAGTTGCTGGAGCGGAACCGGGATGCTCTGAAACAGGAATTCGAGAACCTCGCCAACAAGATCTTCGAGCAGAAAAGCGAGCGTTTCAGCCAGCAGACGCGCACCAGCCTGGATACCTTGTTGAACCCGTTCCGCGATCAACTCCAGGATTTCCGCAAGCGGGTGGAAGATGTCTACACCACCGAAACTCGAGATCGGCAGGCATTGAGGAGTGAGATCAAGTCGCTCCAGGAGCTGAACCGCCAGATCACGGAGGAGGCTTCGAACCTGACGCGGGCGCTGAAAGGCGACAAGAAGATTCAGGGCAACTGGGGTGAATTGATCCTGGAGCGGGTGCTGGAAAAGTCAGGCCTTCGCAAGGGCGTGGAATACGAGACCCAGGGCAGCTACCGCGACGCTGACAACCAGCTCCTTCGTCCCGATGTGGTTGTTTACCTGCCCGACAGTCGGAACCTGATCATTGACTCCAAGGTGTCACTGCTGGCGTATCAGCAGTGGGTGACGGAAGAAGACGAATCGGCCCGCGAAAACGCGCTCAAGGAACATGTCGAGGCCGTGCGGAATCACATTCGCACCCTGAGTGAAAAGGACTACAGTCAACTTAGCGGATTGCATTCGCCGGATTTCGTGTTGCTGTTCATGCCCATTGAACCGGCGTTCGTGGCGGCTTTTCAGCAAGACGAGAACCTTTTCGCGGAAGCGTTTGAGCGAAAGATTATCGTGGTCACACCAACCACATTGCTGGCAACGCTCAGGACCATCGAGAACATCTGGCGATATGAGCGCCAGAGCCAGAATGCCCGTCGTATTGCTGAACGGGCCAGTGCCGTCTACGACAAACTGCGGGTTTTTGTGGAGGCGATGGAGCGTCTCGGGGGCCAATTACATACGGCTCAGGGCACGTACGATTCGGCAATGAATACACTTACCCGAGGGCGGGGTAACCTGATCTCACAGGCCAACCGATTTGTTGAGCTTGGGGTCAGGGTTAAAAAAGAGCTTCCCAGGGGCATTATGGACCAGGCGGAAGTGGATGCCGGAGACGATCCGGACATCGAGGACGAATTTGACGAATCAGAGACGGAAGAGCCGGCGATTGGCGCAGATAATCAGCAGGAGTAGGGTCATGGCAGTATCGTATGAAAAAGGTCGTCAACTGGCTCGTGGGCTGGTTCTGGCGTCGACATTGCTGGCGGGGCAGGCATTGGCATTGGCCCCGGAGCATGAGATGCGTCGTCTGATGCTGGCGACAGAGGAAGCCGTGGCCGCGGAAAGCTGGAGCGAGGCCGGTGAATACCTGAATCGGCTCCAGCGGCTTGAAGGCAGCAAGCCGGCGGATTATTTCTACTACCGCGGTCGGGTGATGTATCAGGCCAAACATCTTAATGAGGCCCAGTCCGCGCTGGAGGAATACGTGACATCCGCCGGCGCTGAAGGGAGTCATTATCAGGAAGCGCTCAAGCTGATCACCGAAGTGGAAAAGGCCCGGAGCGAGAAGGCCCAGTCGGCTCAGTCAGCGAACGGTGAGGGCGGTAAAATTGCCGTGATCGAACCCGCTGGGGATCAGCAGTTGTCGTCTCTTCGGAAACTGTACCTTGTGAACACCGATCGTGAGGCGCTGACGCTGCACCTCAACAGCTTGCTGGAAGTTGCCGGCTGGCGCGAGGACCAGACTATTGTGCAGGTGGATAAGCCGGCCGATATTGAATACCGGATAAACGCGGACGACAGCTCTATCAACGTCCAGGAGATCCGCCGCGATGCCAACGGTCGCGTTGTGAGGAAGAATCAGAGCCTGTCGGTTTACGGGATCAACCCTCAGGTCGAATGGGCCTGCGAGGTGGCCGCCACAACCTGTTGGGTTTACGATCCGCGGGACGGTTCGCGCCTGCTGCAACTGGCGATGAATCGCCAGCGGACTCAGGAGATTGCGCAAACCATGGGGCGGCTTATTCGCAACCTTCAGGACCCATCGGGGTCCTGAAGGACATCACTCCTGTAGATTGCCGCGCTCGCCTTCCCGGTATGCGCCAGGCGTCACCCCGGTCCACTTTTTAAAAGCCCGATGGAAGGTTGAGGGCTCGGTGAATCCGACCTTGCCAGCAATGTCGTTGATCGGTAATTCCTGCCGCCCGAGATAGTAGATGGCCATGTCACGCCGGAGCAGATCCTTGATTTCCTGAAACGAGGTGTTTTCCTGTTTCAGGCGACGCCGAAGGGTCTGAGGGCTGGTGTGCAATTCTGCGGCGATCCATTCGAAGTCTGGCAACGGTTTTGAAAAGTCGCGCCCGATAAGCGTGCGAATCCGACCCGTGAAGGTGTTGCTCTCATCCGGCCTCGACAGCAGGTCCGCCGGCGAGGTCTTCAGAAACTGACGCATCTCGGACCTGTCCCGGATGACCGGGGCAGAGAGGAAGCGCTTGTCAAAGGTCAGCGCCGTGCGATCGGATTCGAACGCCAGAGGGCAATGGAAGATATGGCGGTACTCGTCTCCATGCGGCGGGCGGGGGTAGTCGAATTCTGCCTTGTCGAGCTCCACAGGCTGCCCAATGAGCCAGCTCCCAAGCCGATGCCAGATCACTAAGAGGCTTTCTCTCAAAAAGTAGGCGGGGTCGTGAATGCGGCCTTCGATCCGGGTGACCAGCTGGGCGGACTGGCCTTCTGTAACCAGTTCCATGGACACCATGGGTTCAAACAGCCTGGAGAACTGGAAGGCCTGTCGGTAAACCGCCTCGAGAGTGGGGCAGTCGATAACCAGGGCGCACATGGTGGCGAAGGTACCGCTGCGGGCGCGCCGTGGCCCCATCCCCATAAACTCATCGTCAAGCCGGTGCCACAATACCTGCATCAGATGGCTGAACTGATCGCTGCTCACCCGAGCCATCTCGATGCGCAGCAGGTCCGGGGATATGTCGGCTTCCCGCAACATGTCTTGAGTATCGAAGCCAAGATGTTCGGCCCCCGCCAGCGCGGCCTGAACAAAGTGCTTTGAAACCGTCAGGTTGGACATTTCATTCGCCATTCCATGTAAACGAAACCCATCATAAAACCCCCGAAGAACAATGCAACCAAGGGACGCTCAGTAAGCTGGAAGAATTGGTCAATTGGAATGACGGAACCGGCGGTTGGCCCGGTTGGCAAAACCGTGCAGCATGAGAAACTCTGAATACTCTGACAAAAAGAAACCGACCACGTAAGGAGAACAGCATGGCAGGCCCCTTGAGCTCACTGAAAGTCCTGGACTTCAGCACCCTGTTGCCTGGCCCCTATGCGACCATGATGCTGGCCGACATGGGCGCGGAGGTGCTGCGAATAGAGGCCCCGGATAGGGTGGACCTTACCAAGGTGATGCCGCCGTTTGACGGGAAAATCAGCACCGCCTTCTCGTACCTCACTCGGGGCAAGAAAACGCTGCCATTGAATCTCAAGCAGGCTGACGCCGTTGAGAAAGTGAAGGCGTTGGTTCGGGACTACGACATCGTGGTCGAGCAGTTTCGGCCGGGTGTTATGGACCGCCTGGGTATCGGGTATGAAACGCTCAAGGCGATCAATCCCCAACTCATTTACTGCGCCATCACCGGATACGGCCAGACCGGACCCTACCGGAACCGCGCGGGACATGACATCAACTACCTCTCCTTAGCCGGAGTCAGCAGCCACTGTGGGCGCGCGGACAGCGGACCGCCACCTCTCGGCATCCAGGTGGCCGACGTCGCCGGAGGCTCACACCACGCGGTCATGGGCATTCTGGCCGCCGTGATCGAGCGGCAGCAGACCGGGGAAGGGCAGTTTGTCGATGTCAGCATGACCGACGCGGCCTTTGCTCTGAATGCCATGTCCGGTGCCGCTTGCCTGGCTGGTGGTCAGGAGCAGGCGCCGGAAACTGCGCTTCTGAATGGCGGCTCTTTCTACGATTACTACCGGACCCAGGACAACCGCTGGCTTTCCATCGGTAGCCTTGAGCCACAATTCTCTGCACGCCTCTGCGAGACGCTGGGCCTGAGTGAAATGAAGAGTTTTGCCCTGAGCCAGAATCCGGAACATCAGCAGGCCCTGAAAGCGGCACTCAAGGAAAAGATTCTGGAGAAGACGCTGGCGGAGTGGCAGGACATTTTCGCGGACCAAGATGCGTGCGTGGAGCCTGTACTGACTATTTCGGAGGCAGCCGAGCATCCCCAGCTAAAAGCGAGGGGGATGGTGGTTGAGGTTGATCGGGGGGATGGTGAGAGGCAAAGGCAGGTCGCAATGCCTATAAAATTCCGAGTTTAGTTGAGTAAGCTATTATCGAACAACGAAAAAGGCCCCCGGTTGGGGGCCTTTTCGTACTAACTGATTAAGGAGCGGAGCACAGAGCCGGAAGGTCGGCCAAGGCGACTCCAAACGTCACGTAGGTTTCACAAAGCATGCCGCCAAAGACAGCAATGTTGTCTGCAGAGGTAGGCGTGCCGTGGTTGCCTTCGTTGTATGTGGTGAGCATATCCAGTCCCAGTGTTAGTGGTTTGGTGCCAGCCAACGGTGCGTTGAAGCTGTTCACTGTTACCGACACTGGAAGTTCAGTCTGTTCAGGGCTGAACGTACCAGATAGAGCTGGGATGCCCCATTGCTGCTCATCTGCTGCATTGGGAATCACTGTGTCGCCTGCCACCTCGGAAAGCAGTACAGGAGTTGAAACGCCGAGAGTATCGACGAAGTTAATCGGATCAGCAGAGTCAATTGTAGCCTGAAGAACGTTGAAGTAGGTCTCAAGATTTGCGTCGCCCTGCGTCAAACCGGCCGCCTGCTGGAGGCCGAGCAAAATTCTGGGAGCAAAAGTCGGCGAGTTCTCCAGCAAGCGAACAATTCCGCCACCGGGAGTAAGCATACTGGCTGAGGCTACATCGTTGAATGTGGAAGGAATGTCCGAGCTTCCATCAGCCGCAGTGAAAATCGTAGAGCCAATCTGGTTCTCATTAACCGATGCCACAAATGGCATGCCGGTAATGGTCCCCAATGAATGACCTGCAAAATAAACTGTATCGGCTGCAGTGACGTTGATAGGAGTATCGTCACCACCTGCAGCAGCTGGACGTTCAAGTGTTACACCAGCTTTGCCAGCAGTTGGATTGCCAAACAGCGTAGCCCTGAGGTTCATTTGATCGACTGCACTCTGGCGGTTGTTATCCCGAGCGGCCAAGAAGTTCTGAAGATTTATATAAAAGCTGCCTGAACCGTCAGTGCCGGCCGGGCTCGCAGGATCAAAAACCATAGCTGCGGGAGCGCCGGAAGCATCGGAGTAGAGGCCGAAATGCCGCTCGTTGTCCGCGGGTGCGAGTCCCGGGATTGTGCTGCCTGCGTTCGCAACAGTATTTACCAAGGATTGAGCTGTTGCGGTTGTTCCTGGGGTAGCAGTCCCGCCCGCCAGAGCGTCGGCCAAATCAGAAACATTGCCAGCCACAACCAGTGGTGCCAGCGCCTCAGCCTGTTCAGCAGATAGTCCGCCTCCCGTCAGGAGAGCGATTGCCAATGGTGACTGGTCCTCTGCTGCAAACGGAGTTACGCCATGCAAGGGCTGGTCAATGGCAATAACCACGAAGCCTTCGGCAGCCAACCCAGTGCCAAATGTCAGAGCAGCACTACGGTCGGTTGTGATTCCGTGCTGGTACAGAACAACGCCATTGATTGCGCCACTGTTCGGGTACAGAGCGAGGAGCGGCACTTCTTGGGTACTCAACTCCTTGGGGAATGGGAAGATATAGTTAACGGCGGTTGAAACCGACGGATCGGCTTGCGGAAGCGATACGCCCAAAGCCGAGAAGGTTTCATTCAAGGAGGCCGCTAATTCATTATCCGCAGTCCAGTTGACTGCACTGGATCCGGCAATGCCAGGACCGGTGTTGCCTAAATAGTAGGGAAGTGAAACTGTTCCCTGCACAGCAAGTACATTCTCTGATCCGGGGATGGAACCGGCCACGGCAGAAACCAAGCCCACGGGAGAGATGGTCCCGTTATCGATTGAAATGGTATCGGTGAATCCGCTGCCGTCGAAAACATTTCGATTCACACCGGGGAGCGGAGTAGGCAGTTCTGTCGCGAAATTGGAAGCCAGTGCAACACCGACACAATTAACTGCGGGTTCACCCAAACTGCTCACGTTAGCTCCACCAACTTCGCAAGCGCCACCGGGTGCGAAAAGGGCATTTAGTGGGGAATCAGGATTAGCTGGAAGAGAAGTCGGAAACGCGTTGAACGCTGTATCCACCGCAGTCTTAACATCAGCGTACGATGATGCGCCGGCTTCGACTGCTTGTGAAGCTGCAGATACTTTCACGAAGGTTTCAATTTGATCAGAGAACCATGCAGCTGGTTCTGCAATATACTGCAAAACCTTCTCGTCATTCGACGTGGTGAAACTATAACTGATTGCAATGTCATCAGCGGTAAGCGGGGCACCTGCGGCCTGGAAGAAGCCAGCAGCAGTAGCTTCCCAAAGATTGTTTATAAGCGCTCTAACCGGGGCGAGCGTTGAGCTGCCCAATGGTTGCTCTTCATCAGTCAGGTTCGCATAGCTTGGTGATGAAATAATTGCATCGCCGTTAATATCTGTAACGCCTTTTGTGACGACAGCAACGTAACGCTTCCTTGGTTTAAGAGGCTCAAGCGGTAGGATACGAATTGCGGACGTTCCGCTGAGGCTCTCCACGTCGGCACGGGCTGTTGCTAGGCCAGCAACCGTAGGCGGTTCCTGATTACCCAGGCCCTGAACTGGATCCCCACTGGCGTACTCTAGTTCGATGAGAAAAACAGTTTGGCCGTAAACAACGGTGTTGGCATCGATCTGGCCATTAAACTGGATAACGGCCGGAGCCACGGTCGACGCACCACTTAGCTCGTTAAGTGCGGTGGTCACAGGTGGTGAAGTGTCGCTTACTCCGAAGGTTCCATCGCCCTGTTCAGAATCGAAAATCAGGTCATTCGGAATCGGCAATTGGCTGGTGACCGGGTTAAAAATGGGCCAGGTTTTACCGTCAATCGCCGGGTTATTGATCCTGTAATCCGGATTAGCATTCGCCCCAGAGTCGCCGCTATCGAAGCAGCCTGAAAGTCCAAGGGAAGACGCCACGGCAACACTTATTAGAGTTTTCTTGAACATGGGTGGAACCTTTTCCTGTTGTTGTGTCGTTATTGTCGGCAGCTGACGGGGCCGGTCTGATCCGGTAAGCCCGTTGTCAGTGGCCTGTTCTGCTTGAAACTGTTGTCTGAAATTGTAGCCAGCGCTTTGAGCCAATTTCTGTAGCTTTGACTATAGCGACAGTATGGCAAGTGTTGATCAGCCGAAAGTGTGATTCTGACTGTTTGAAACCTCCCCGCACGGTTGGAGATTGGTCTCTGTGCAAAATAGTTGGCAGTGAACGGTTTGTCGAGCCGGGGCGTTGTCTGTTTTGTGAGGATTTTTAAGGAGTGTGGGCGATGCCCGACGGAAGGAAATCCGGCGGGCATGTGGTTCATTCGAAGGAGGAAAAATCCGGTTGCCGCTTTTCCACGAAGGCCCGGAAGGCCTCGGACGCTTCGGGCGATTTGAGCCGCTCGGCAAAGCGTTGTCCTTCAGCGGCCATGGTTTCCTTCAGCTGGTTCAGGGTTGGGCGATTCAGCAGCTCTTTGGTGGCGCGAATCGCCGCCGGCGCCTGTTTGGCCAGTTGCGCGCAGACCTCGAGAGCGCGGGCTTCGGTCTCAGCGGGCTCACACACCCGGTTGATCAGGCCCAGGCGGCTTGCCTCGTCTGCGGTAAAGGCTCCGCCCAGCATGAGCAGTTCCGCGGCCCGTGCCCTGCCAATCCAGGAGGGCAATAGCAGGCTCGAGCCGCCTTCCGGGCACAGCCCGAGATTTGCAAAAGGCATCTGGAATCGGGTGTTGGTGCCGGCGAACACAAGATCGCAATGCAGCAGCATGGTGGTTCCGATACCGACTGCCGGGCCGTTAACGGCGGCGACCACGGGTTTTGAGGCCGTTGCCAGCAAGAGCAGAAACCGACCGACCGGCGTTTCCTCGAACGCGCCAGGCAAGCCGGTAGCGAATTCACCCAGGTCGTTGCCGGCGGTAAAGCATTCCTCGTTACCCGTGAACAGGACGCAGCGAATGTCTGCGTCGTTTTCCGCCGCTGCCAGGGCGTCCCCAAGTGCGGTGTACATTGCATGGGTGAGCGCATTCTTTCGATCGAGGCGGTTGATGCGAGCGGTGAGAATGTGATCGGATTTTTTGGTGAGTACGAGGTCTGTCACGGCGCCTCCAGAGATCAGTGTTGTGATTTAATTAGCATGATAGCTTTTTTTCGGCCGGCAATTACAATCTTTCAAACCGGCTAGGCCGTCTGTCGAATCCCTCGCTCACGGGATTTTCTGGTAAACTCTGTTCCCCATTTTTCGATGACACGAAATAACGATATCAAGCTGATGAGGCGCCTATGACCACCGTAATCCGCCAGGACGACCTGATTGAAAGCGTAGCGGACGCGCTGCAGTTCATTTCCTATTACCACCCGAAGGATTTCATTCAGGGTGTGTATGAGGCTTACCAGAAGGAAGAGTCTCAGGCGGCCAAGGACGCCATGGCCCAGATCCTGATCAACTCGCGCATGTGCGCCGAAGGGCACCGGCCCCTGTGTCAGGACACCGGCATCGTGACGGTATTCGTCAACATCGGCATGAATGTCCAGTGGGATTGCGAAATGCCACTGGATGACGTGATCAACGAAGGCGTTCGCCGCGCCTATACCCACCCGGATAACGTGCTGCGCGCCTCGATCCTGGACGATCCGGATGGCAAGCGGAAGAACACCGGTGACAACACCCCGGCCATCATCCACTACAAGATGGTTCCGGGTGACACCGTTGAGGTGCATGTGGCGGCCAAGGGCGGCGGTTCGGAAGCCAAGTCCAAGTTCGCCATGCTGAACCCGTCCGATTCGGTAGTGGACTGGGTTCTGAAGATGGTTCCGCAGATGGGGGCGGGCTGGTGTCCGCCGGGCATGCTGGGCATCGGCATCGGCGGTACCGCCGAAAAGGCGATGGAAATGGCCAAGGAATCCCTGTTGGATCCGATCGACATCCACGATCTGAAAGAGCGCGGTGCGTCGAACCGGGCCGAGGAACTGCGCCTGGAGCTGTTCGACAAGGTGAATGATCTGGGGATCGGTGCCCAGGGCCTGGGCGGCTTGACCACCGTTCTGGACGTGAAGGTCAAAGATTACCCGACCCACGCGGCCAACAAGCCGGTTGCGATCATCCCGAACTGCGCCGCGACCCGCCACGCCCATTTCACCCTGGATGGCACCGGGCCGGCCCTGCAGACGCCGCCGAGCCTGGAAGACTGGCCGGAAATTACCTGGGAAGTGGGTGAAAACGTGCGTCGGGTAAACCTGGACACGGTCACTCCGGAAGATGTGAAGGACTGGCAGCCCGGCGAAACTATCCTGCTGTCCGGCAAGATGCTGACGGGTCGTGACGCGGCCCACAAGAAGATGGTCGACATGATCGAGAAGGGCGAGGAACTGCCGGTCGATCTGAAAGGTCGCTTCATTTATTACGTGGGTCCGGTTGATCCGGTGCGCGAGGAAGTGGTCGGCCCCGCCGGTCCTACCACCGCGACTCGCATGGACAAGTTCACCCATACCATGCTGGAAAAGACCGGTCTGACGGGCATGATCGGCAAGGCCGAACGCGGTCAGGTCGCGATCGATGCGATTCGCGAATTCGGCGCGGTTTATCTGATGGCCGTGGGTGGGTCCGCCTACCTGGTATCCAAAGCCATCAAGAACGCCGAAGTGGTTGCGTTCCCGGAACTGGGAATGGAAGCCATCTACGAATTTGAAGTAGAGGACATGCCAGTTACCGTGGCGGTGGATTCCCGCGGCTCTTCCGTGCACCAGACTGGTCCGGCTGAATGGCATGAGAAGATCATCGCTGCCAAGGCGGTGTAATTCTTAAGCCAGGTAAAAAAGGGTGAAGCCTGAGCTTCACCCTTTTTTTATGCCCGCTCGGTCAGGATGAACAACTGATATTCAGATGTTTGCCCCAGTCTGGGGGCAAAGCGGCGTAGTGCTCGTTTTCAGGCTGTTCGTCGAAGGGGCGTTCAAGAACCTTCAGCAACGCCTTCATCGGTTCGTAGTCCCCGCTCTGGGCCTCCTGAATAACCTGCTGTGCCAGGTAGTTGCGCAAAACGTACTTGGGGTTTACGGAACGCATCGCGCTTTCACGCTCGTCATTGGGGCGGGTCTCATTGTCCAGTCGCTCCTCATAACGCCGCAGCCACTCATCCGCCACACTGCGGTCCACGAACAGGTCGCGGATGGGGGCATTGCCCCGGGAGTGAAGGTTGGAGAGTGCGCGGAAGAACCTTGTGTAATCCACCCGGTGCTCATGCAGCATGCTGAAGGTGTCCATAATCAGCCCCAGATCCGATTCCTGTTCAGCCAGTAAACCCAGCTTGTTGCGCATGTTCTGCAGGAAGCGGGCGTTGTAGGTGATCTCGTAACGGCGCAGCCCCCGGCGCACGTCGTCTTCCTCCATCACGGGTAACAGTGCATTGGCCAGGTACTGGCAGTTGGTGAAGCCAACCTGTGGCTGCCGGTTGTACGCATAGCGGCCGCCCTGGTCGGTGTGGTTGCAGATGTGGCCCGCGTCGAAATCGTCGAGAAAGGCGTAGGGACCGTAGTCAAAGGTGTCGCCGATGATGGACATGTTGTCGCTGTTCATCACCCCGTGGCAGAAGCCCACGGCCTGCCAGTCAGCAATCAGTAGCGCGGTCCGCTCTACCACCTCTTCGAACCAGCGCCGGTGCCGCTCCTCCTGTGGCAGCTTAATCAGGTGCGGGAAGTGCAGAGCAATCACATGCTCGATCAGGGTCTTCACGGTTTCCGGGCCCTCATGGTGGGCCGCAAATTCGAAGTGCCCGAAGCGGATATGGCTTTGGGCAACCCGGACCAGTGCCGCGGCGGTTTCAATGGTTTCCCGACGGACCGGATCCTTCGCACTGATCATGAACAACGCTCGGGTGGTCGGGATCCCTAGCCCGGCCATGGCCTCGCTGCACAGGTACTCCCGAATGGTGGAGCGCAGCACGGCCCGGCCGTCGCCGAAACGTGAGTAGGGCGTGGTGCCGGCCCCTTTGAGGTGCCAGTCCCAGCGCCGGCCGTCCGGGCCAACGGTTTCCCAGAGTAGCAGGCCACGGCCATCACCCAGATCCGGGTTATACATGCCGAACTGGTGCCCGGTGTATTTCATGGCGACCGGGTCCATGCCCTCGAGGAGTTTTGCGCCGGCACCTACCGGTGTCCAATCGTCGGGGTTGTCCGTGTGGAACCCCATGTCGTCGGCGAGCGTTGTGTTGAAACACACCATCCGGGGCGATTGCAGCGGGCTAGGGTGGACCCGTGTGTAGAAACTGTCCGGGAGTTCCAGGTAGCGGTGTTCAACGCGAAAACCGTTGTTGTTCATAAAATGCCTATACTCCCATTGGTACGAATTCTGCTGCTCTCATTATTGGATTCATTAAGGTTGGGAATCAAAACGTGTCTGAACGTGAGCTGAAAAAAACTGTTGATGCCCTGATTAAACAGGAAGCGCTTCCAAACTCTTACGCCAGAACAGTGGAACAGACCATTCTTCCCCTCGTCGACCACATCGTTGCCCTCCGGCGCCGCACGGAAGATGCAATCGTGGTGGGCATTCATGGTGCCCAGGGCACCGGCAAGTCCACCCTGACCCTGTTCCTGAGAGAAATACTCTGTAAACATCGCTTCTGCCCAACCGCCAATTTATCGCTGGATGACATCTACCTTACCAGAGCTGAGCGTCGCGAACTTGCAGACACTGTACATCCCCTTTTTATCACTCGCGGTGTACCGGGGACGCACGATGTAGAGCTGGGTCGCCAGGTCATAGAACAACTTCGCTCCGCCGGGGCCAACGATCAGACTCCAATCCCGGCATTTGACAAGTCGATTGACGACCGGGTTCCTCGCGAGGACTGGCCGGTTTTTCGGGGACGGGCGAGTGTCATCCTGCTTGAGGGGTGGTGTCTCGGCGCACGTCCCGAGCCCGAGGACGCCCTGGATCGGCCCATCAACAGGCTGGAAGCGGATGAAGATGCCCGGGGCGTTTGGCGCCACTACGTCAATGATTGCCTTGAAGGACGTTATCGCCAGCTGTTTGAAGAGATCGACAGCCTGGTGATGCTGAAAGCGCCGTCGATGGAAAGCGTTCAGGAGTGGCGCACGCTGCAGGAACACAAACTCGCGGAAAGAATTCAGAGCGCACCAAAACAGAGCGTTGCCAGAAGTGTCGCACAGGGCCTGTGCATCATGAGTGATGAAGAGGTTCGTCGATTCATTATGCACTATGAGCGCGTTACCCGTTCCTGTCTTCAGGAAATGCCTGAACGGGCGGACGTGTTGATTGAGGTGGCTAAGGACCATTCCCTTGGTTTGCCGAGGTTCCGATTAACCTGACGGAGAATTCCCATGACCAAGCCAAGGCTTCTTATCATCTCGGATCTGGATGGCACACTGCTGAATCACGATAACTATCGATGGGAGGCGGCCCGCCCGGCGTTGGAAAAACTCGAACTCGCCGGCATTCCACTCGTTCTTAACTCCAGCAAGACCGCGCCTGAAATCAGGCGGTTGCGACAGGAACTGGGGAACAGCGCACCCTTCATCGTCGAAAACGGTGCAGCGGTAGTGATTCCGGCCCAAACATTTGGCAATCCGGGCGAGCAGGTGGTGAATTTTGGGGCATCCAGATCCGAGGTTTTGGAAGTGCTGGCGGCTCAAAGGCAGGCGGGTGCCCGGTTTCGGGGCTTCGAGGACATGTCGGCGAAGGAGTTGGCTGACCTGACTGGCCTGGATGACGAATCTGCCCAGATGGCCAAAGACCGTCTCGGTACTGAACCGCTCCTGTGGGAAGGTTCCGAGGATGAGCTGGCGGAGTTTCAGACCGCGTTGAGGGCCGAAAACTTGCGTCTGGTGCAGGGCGGGCGCTTTTATCACGCCATGGGGGTCTTCGATAAAGCGGATGGGGCCCGCTTTTTGCTGGAGAAATACCGTGAGCAGTATGGCGATCAACCGGTGATTGCCATTGCCCTCGGAGACAGCCCCAACGATCAGCAGATGCTGGAGTCGGCGGATATCCCGGTTGTCATTCGCGGTATTCACAGCGACGAGGTGCAGTTGCCTTCGGCCAAGCACGCCATGCGCTCCATCAAACCCGGCCCGGAGGGCTGGAATGAGTGCGTACTCAACCTCCTTTTTGAGTACGGGTACTAATAAAAAGGAGAGCCGCCATGGGCGACTTTTACCAGAATGGCATTATCACGACCCTGCACAACCTGGTTCGCCGGCCAGTGGAGGACCTTGAAGCGGAATTGATGGAGTTCCGCAAGGCCCGACCCATGTCCCTGGTCCTGCCGTCGCTCTATTCCGAGTTGGAAGGGCCGGCACTGAAGAACATCGTGCACGAACTCACCAAAGTGCCGTACCTGGATCAGATCGTCATCGGTCTCGATCGCGCCAACGAAGCGCAGTATCGCCACGCGCTGGAGTACTTTTCCGGTCTGCCGCAAAACTTCAAAGTGCTCTGGAACGATGGCCCGCGCATGCGCGGCATTGATCTCAAATTGCGCGAACAGAACCTGGCGCCCACGGAAATGGGCAAGGGCCGTAATGTCTGGTATTGCTTTGGTTATGTGTTGGCCTCCGGTGTCAGCAAATCGGTCGCGCTTCACGATTGCGACATCCTGACCTATTCCCGGGATCTGGTGGCCCGACTGATCTACCCCGTTGCCAATCCGGGCTTTAACTACATGTTCTGCAAGGGCTACTACGCCCGCGTGGCCGACGCCAAAATGAATGGCCGGGTCAGTCGCCTGCTGGTGACCCCCCTTATTCGTGCCCTCAAGAAGGTGTGCGGCCCAAGCGATTTCCTGGACTACCTCGACAGCTACCGCTATCCCCTTGCCGGTGAGTTTTCCTTCCGGACCGACGTGATCAACGACCTGAGAATTCCCAGCGACTGGGGGCTTGAGATCGGGGTGCTGTCCGAGATGAAGCGGAACTACGCCACCAATCGGTTGTGCCAGGTCGACATTGCGGATGTCTACGACCACAAGCATCAGGAACTCTCTCCGGAAGATGCCAGCCGCGGCCTGTCCAAGATGAGCATGGATATTTCCAAGGCCCTGTTCCGGAAACTGGCCACCAACGGTGAGATTTTCTCCAGCGAGAAGTTCCGGACCATCAAGGCTTCGTATTTCCGGATTGCCCTGGATTTCGTGGAAACTTACCAGAACGACGCCATCATCAATGGCCTCACCTTTGATCGCCACAAGGAAGAGAAGGCCGTGGAACTGTTCGCCCAGAATGTGATGCGAGCAGGCGCTTACTTCCTCGATAACCCCATGGACACACCCTTTATTCCCAGCTGGAACCGGGTTACCAGTGCCATTCCGGACATCAAGGAGCAGTTGTTTGAAGCCGTGGAGCTGGACAACGAGGAGTTCCGCCCATGAACCAGCCGCTCAAGGCAAAGCTGGTTTCGATGCTGGAAGTGGTCTATCCGGCGCTGGATTGTGATTTTCTGGCCGAACAGTTAATGCAAACCATGGGGCTGGCGCCGAATCAGGCGCCGCCCCCGGCACACCAGAATAACTGGGATGAATCGGATATCGTTCTGATCACCTACGCGGACACGGTGCAGAAGGCGGACCAGAAACCCCTGGTGACCTTGCGCCAGTTCCTGAACGATTGCCTGGCGGACACGATTTCAGCGGTGCACATTCTGCCATTTTTCCCGTACAGCTCGGACGACGGGTTTTCGGTGATGGACTATCTGGCCGTGAATGAATCCCACGGCGATTGGGAAGACATCGAAGCCATTTCCAAAGACTACAAACTGATGGCGGACCTGGTGGTCAATCACATGTCCGTCCGGAGTCGCTGGTTCGAAAACTTCCGCAAGCGGGTTGATCCGGGCAAGGACTATTTTTTCGAGGGCAATCCGAAGGATGACCTGAGTGCCGTGGTTCGTCCCCGCACCTCTCCGCTGTTGAATCCGGTGCAGACGGATGACGGTGAGCGCTATGTCTGGTGCACGTTCAGCGAGGACCAGGTGGATCTGAACTTCGCGAACCCCAAGGTGTTGATCGAGTTTGCCGGGATTATCCGCCACTACCTGGAGCGTGGCGTCATCCTGTTCCGCCTGGATGCCGTGGCGTTCCTATGGAAGGAGCCCGGAACACCCTGCATTCATCTGCAGGAAACCCACGAACTCATCAAGATCATGCGATTGCTGATTGAGCACCACAGCCCCGAGGCGGTGGTGATCACTGAAACCAACGTCCCGAACCGCGAAAATCTGACGTACTTTGGCAACGCCAATGAGGCGCACGTCATCTACAATTTCTCGTTGCCGCCGTTGCTGATCAACACCTTGGTAACCGGGGACTGCAAGCACCTGAAAACCTGGCTGATGAGCATGCCGCCGGCGCAGATGGGCACCACTTATCTGAACTTTATTGCGTCCCACGATGGCATCGGCATGCGACCCACCGACGGCCTGTTGACGGAGGAGGAGAAGCAGCGCCTGATCAACACCCTGGATTCGTTCGGTGGCAAGGTCTCTTACCGGCGAACTCCGGATGGCAGGGATCAGCCCTACGAGGTCAATATTGCGCTGTACGATGCCTTGAAGGGGACGGCCGAGACTGGCGCGGACCACTGGCAATTACAGCGATTCCTCTGTGCCCATACGGTTATGCTGGCACTTGAGGGGATTCCGGCGTTCTACATCCACAGCCTTCTGGCCACCGAAAACGACCTGGAGCGCGTGGAAAATACCGGCCGGCTGCGATCCATCAACCGCAGCCAATGGCAACTGGATGAGCTTGAACAGGAACTGGAGAATCCGTTGAGCCATCACAGCAAGGCCTACCATGAGCTGAAGCGACTGATCGCCATTCGCAGGAAACAGCCGGCATTCCATCCCAATGCCACCCAGTTCACCCTGCACCTTGGCCTGCAGGTATTCGGTTTCTGGCGCCAGAGTATGCGCCGGGACCAGTCGATTTTCTGTATTCACAACATCAGCGACGAGGTGCAGCAGATTGCACTGAGCGACATCAACCTGATTGGGACCGATCACTGGCTGGACCTGATCTCGGGCATGACCATTGATGATCTTTCCGGCAGCATTACGCTGAAACCCTATCAAAGCGTCTGGTTGTCCAATCGGGAGTAAGGCAAAATGCCTTCATGCCTGATAAGACTGAAGCACGCAAACCGCGGATACTCCTGCTCTCCGCCTACGACGCCGGCAGCCACCGTCGCTGGCGGGAGCAGCTCGTCGCCAGCCAGGGTAAGTTCGAATGGCACACCCTGGCCCTGCCGCCACGCTTCTTCCGCTGGCGGATTCGCGGTAACGCGCTCACCTGGTTGAACGAACCCCTGTTGCAGCAACGCTGGGATCTGCTATTGGCCACCTCCATGGTGGACCTGGCGTCCATAAAGGGGTTTCACCCTCATCTGGCCAATACGCCGGCACTGCTTTACATGCATGAGAACCAGTTTGCCTACCCGGAGTCCGAGGGGCAGCATGCGAGTGTCGATCCGCAGATGGTGAATCTGTTCAGCGCCACAGCGGCAACGGCAGTGCTGTTCAACAGTGCATGGAACCGGCGGAGTTTCCTGGACGGGGTAGACCGCCTTTACCAGAGGCTGCCCGATGGTGTTCCCGAGGGCTCTCTGGAAAAACTGGCGGACAAATCCCGGGTGCTGCCGGTACCGATCGAGGACCGGTTGTTTGTTCATCGCGCCAAACCATTGGACGGGCGTTGCCCGCACCTGTTGTGGAATCACCGCTGGGAGTATGACAAGGGGCCTGAGCGGCTTCTCTTGCTGCTCGATGCGTTGGTGGATCGCGGGCAGGATTTCCGGGTAAGCGTGGTGGGGGAGCAGTTCCGGCAACAGCCTGTTGAGTTCGACGACATCCTTGAACGCCACGGCGAGCGAATCGTCTATTGGGGGTTCCTGGCCGACCGGGACGAGTACGACAAGCTCCTGGCCACCGCTGATGTTGTGGTCTCCACGGCAATACACGACTTCCAGGGACTCTCGATGTTGGAGGCGATGGCATCGGGGTGCGTTGCCCTGGCTCCCGACCGCCTCGCATACCCCGAATATGTACCCCAGATTCAGCTTTACCCGAGTGTAATCGACAACGCCTTGGAGGAGGCGAACGGTGCCGCAGAGTGTCTGCTGGCAATGCTGAACCAGGGCGCAGAGCCCTATTCACCAGTGCGCTGGAGCCTCGGGAGTCTGGCCAGTGCCTATGAAAATATGCTCATTACAACCCTGGAAAGACATCGGTTATCCTGAACCTATCGTTTAAATGCCGAGATATCAGACATGATGAAAGCAATCAACGTAACCGGTGGCACCCTGAGCTGGGAAGAGTGTGAAAAGAACAATGAGCTGCCGGCGGACCATGTTGAAATCGACGTTGTCTGGACAGCCATCAACCGTGCCGACCTGATGCAGCGCGCTGGCGTGTATCCGCCGCCACCGGGCGCCTCGGACATTCTGGGGCTGGAAGTCAGCGGCCGGATTGCGGCGCTGGGCGAGTCGGTGACGGACTTTGAGGTGGGGCAGGAGGTATGTGCACTGCTCACCGGCGGGGGGTACGCCACCTCGGTCGCCGTTCCGGCGGTACAAGTGTTGCCAGTCCCGAAGGGGTATTCCCTGCGCAAAGCTGCCGCGATTCCGGAAGTCTTCGCCACCGCCTGGCTGAACCTTTACCAGGAAGCTGACCTGAAGCCGGGGGAAAGGGTCCTGTTGCACGCTGCGGCCAGCGGCTTGGGCACCGCGGTCATTCAGTTGGCGACCGCCTTTGGCAATCCGGTCTTTGCGACCGCTGGAGATGCCCATAAACTGGAGATCTGTCAGCAACTGGGTGCCAGTGGGGTGTGGAATCGCAAGGATGGTTCGTTCGTCGATGCGGTGAAGGCCTGGGGCGGCGTCGATATGGTGCTTGATCCCGTCGGCGGCAGCTACATTGCCGAAGACCAGAAAGTCCTGAACGTTGATGGGCGCATTGTGCTGATCGGCCTTCTGGGCGGGCGTTCTGCCGAAGTGGATCTTGGTGTCATGCTGGTGAAGCGTCATCGCCTGATCGGCTCGA
Organism: Marinobacter arenosus; assembly: GCF_019264345.1. NCBI lineage: Bacteria > Pseudomonadati > Pseudomonadota > Gammaproteobacteria > Pseudomonadales > Marinobacteraceae > Marinobacter > Marinobacter arenosus. The sequence continues at coordinate 126,164 of NZ_JAHVAO010000003.1, read as the reverse complement.
CGCTCAGGTCACGGACGGTGGAAGACAAGGGCCGTGTGATGCAGGCGCTGCATCGTCACGTCTGGCCGTTGCTTGGCGCCGGTCAGATTGAGCCGCTGATTGATAGCGAGTGGCCGATCACCAAAGTCGACGAAGCCATGGCCCATGTCGCAGAAAACAGGAATACCGGGAAGGTTTTGCTGCAAGTTGCAGAGTAACCCTCCTGGTTCCTTGTGCTGGGGGCCGTCAGTCGGCGATATGGATTAATTGCTTGCCGAAATTCCTGCCCTTGAGCATGCCTTTGAACGCATCAACGGCGTTTTCCAGTCCCTCTGCGACGGTCTCCCGGTACTTGAGTTCACCGGAGGCAATCCGGGAAGCCAGGATGTTGGTGATCTCCTGGTGTTTGTCCTGCCATTCCGTCACGAGGAAAAAGCGGTGTTCCGGAACCGGATCCAACGCTTTGAGCACGTCAAAGGGGGTTTCCACGCTGGCCATGTCGGTCGCGTTGTAGGCTGAGACATACCCGCAGATGGGGACCCTGGCGCCATCGTTCAACAGCGGCGCGACCGCGCGCGTGACGGCGCCCCCCACGTTTTCGAAGTAGATATCGATGCCGTTCGGGCAGGCGGCCTTGAGGTCCGCGTCGAGGTTGCCGGCCTTGTAGTCGACACAGGCATCGAACCCCAGTTCGTTCACAACGAAGTCGCATTTCTCGGGACCGCCGGCTACGCCGACGACGCGGCAGCCTTCGCTTTTGGCGGTTTGCCCGACGACGGTACCCACCGGGCCGGACGCCGCAGAGACAACCACGGTTTCACCCTTTTGAGGCTTGCCCACGTACATCAGGCCACAGTACCCGGTGCGTCCGGGCATGCCCGCAACACCAAGGTAGGTCTGCAGGGGAACATTATCCTTCTGGTCAATCTTGTAGACCATCGGCGCGTCAGCAGGGAAGGTCACGTATTCCTGCCAGCCTGAATAACAGGTCACTAGGTCACCTTCCTTGAGTTTGTCCGAGCGCGATTCGACGATTCGGGCGACACTCTCACCAACGATGGGCTCGTCAATCCCGATGGGGTCCATGTAGCCCTTTGCGTCGTTCATGCGAGGGCGCATGTAAGGGTCCAGTGAGAGCCAAAGGACCTGCGCAACGACTTCGCCGTCGCCGGGGGCTCTCACAGGGCGTTGTTCCAACACCAGATCACCGTCCTGGATTTCGCCTTGAGGACGCTGTTTGAGCACGACGGCTCGGTTCTTGTGTTCGCTCACAGTCATCTCCGGTTGCATAATGAAACCAGATTAGGGTGCAGCAGAAACGTCCTGTGGTCAACCTCTCATCCCGGGATGTCACTTAAGTCCATGGGGTTACATTCATTTTTACGGTGGTTATAATCGCTCCTGCGCTCAGGAGGAGCGAGGACGTCACATTTTCTTCAAGGACTGAAGACATGCCCCAGGCAAGCGGATTGCAGTTCACCGCCCGTGTTGGTGAGCTCCCCCCAGACTTATTCGCCGTGGTCGGTTTTGTGCTGACCGAAGGCCTCTCCGAACGGTTTCATGGCCACGTGCAGCTGGCCAGCACCGATCCGTCACTGTGCGCCCGGGATCTGCTCGAGCAGAGCGTGGATCTGGTGGTCTGGCAGGACAGCCAGCCACTGCGTCGCTTTACCGGCGTGATCAGTGAATTCACCCGCGGCGAGACCGGCCACCGCCGCACCCGCTACGAGGTCATCATCCAGCCGCCCCCGTGGCGCCTGGGGCTGATGCAGAACAGCCGCATCTTCCAGACCCAGGGCCCTGATGCCATTGTGCGCACACTGCTTGAGGAGCGGGGCCTGGTGAATTCCGTGTTCGACCTCAAGCGCCCCCCGGCGGAGCGGGAGTACTGCGTCCAGCACCGGGAGACCGATCTGGCGTTTGTGGAACGGCTGGCGGCGGAAGAGGGCTGGCACTACCGTTACCAGCACGGCAGCGTGGACGGCTCGGAGCAACCCGCCCTGATCCTGGCCGATCACCACGGCGATGCCCCCAGGCTGGAGGCCGTCGGCTACAACAGCAACGCCGGCGGCAGCGCCCGGCAACCGGCGGTCTTCCGGTTCCGGTACGAGGAACGGGTGAGGGCGGCCTCCGTGGCGATGAAGGATTACACCTTCCGGAACCCGGCCTACGCGCTGATGCACGAGCAGGGGGCCCTTGCGCCCCACCACCGGGACGACTACCAGCACTTTGACTACCCGGGCCGGTTCAAGGGCGACGCCAGTGGCCGGCCGTTCACCGAGGCCCGACTGGAAGCACTTCGCAACGACGCCAGCACCGGCCAGGGCGAAAGCAACCGGCCGGACTTTACCGCCGGTGCCCGCGTCGCACTTAGCGACCACGACAATGCCGAGCTGAACCGGGACTGGCTGCTGACCACCGTCACCCACCAGGGCAGACAGCCCCAGGCGCTGGAAGAGGAGGGCGGGACCGACCCGACCACCTATCACAACGCCTTCAGCGTCATTCCGGCGGACCGGACCTGGCGGCCACGGTGCGAGCACCGGCCCTTGATGGATGGTCCCCAAGTGGCACAGGTCACCGGCCCCGAAGGGGAAGAGATTCACTGCGACGAACACGGCCGGGTCAAGGTGCGGTTTCCGTGGGACCGCTATGCCCGCAACGACGAACACGCCAGCGCCTGGCTACGGGTCAGCCAGGGCTGGGCCGGCGGCCAGTATGGGTTCATGGCGCTGCCGAGGGTCGGCCACGAGGTGATCGTCTCCTTCCTGGACGGCGATCCGGACCAGCCGATCATCACCGGTCGCACCCATCACGCCACCAACAAACCGCCGTATTCGCTGCCGGCGCACAAGACCCGAACCACCCTGAAAACCCAGACCCACAAAGGGGAGGGTAGTAACGAGCTGCGGTTCGAGGACGAAGCCGGCCAGGAGCAGGTCTTCGTCCATGCCCAGAGGGACCTGGACCTGCTCATCCAGAACAACCGGACTGACGTCATCATCAATGACAGCCATCTCACGGTAGAAGGCGATAGCCGCAGTCGCGTCATGGGCAACGATCACTGTTCCTACGAGGGCGAATCACGTGACGTCGTTGGCGGAGACTGTTACCAGGCCATAGCCGGCACAGTGCATACCAAAACAGGGAGCGTCTACGCCAGCGAGGCAGGACGGGAAGTTCATCACAGGGCTGGAGCAAAAGTCATTCTAGACGCGGGAACGGAACTCACCATTGCCGGCGGAGGCAGCTTCATCAAACTGGATGCCAGTGGTGTAACGCTGAGTGGGCCCGGTATCAAGATCAACTCCGGTGGTTCACCGGGGAGCGGAGCAGCCATTCAAACGGGCACGCCCGATCTGCCTTCATTTTTTTCCAATGAGGAGGGTAAGGTTGCCGCCCCGCAATCGCTTCCGGCCGCAAACCAGAGAGCCAACGCGGACACGGAGTCCTTCACATTTGGCGGCCATGAGAAACCAACGAGGGAACTCATCGTTGACGTTGTCGGTGGCAAGCCGGCCAAAGAAGACATTGTCGTGACCAAAGCCGGTGCGGAGGGCGGCAAACCATGACTGATACGCTGAGTTTCAACGACGAAAGCCTTGAACGTTCAGTCCGACGCCGCGCGACCTATGACGACTCCGAACCGGGAGACTTAATGCTGTCGGTTGCCAAGCGAGCGGGCGGAACCATCAAACTACCCCTGCTGTTGGGTGCGCGGTCAAACATCGAGCAGGAGGTACACCAGGAAAACACGCTGCTTCGGATAAAACCGCTGGCTGAAATCGCCAGTAACCGGCCTGTTCAGTCGGGAGGCCTGACTTTCCATACCGGTCGAGGGGTGGCGTTGCTGCGACCGGGATTTTTATACGTGTTTCGGGGCGATACTCTGTGGCGGGAGCTGGAGATCGATGCCGAGGGATTGATGAGCGATATCGACCTACCCAGTCTGCGCAAGGCACAGACTGGATCGAAAGAGTCGGGCAGCGTTCCGAGGAAAAGCGAGGGCGAGTGGCTGTCAGACTTCCTGGTGCCAGTGTTGTTGCAGGGACGGGCGGTCATCAATGAGATTCGCATCGCCTACAGCGAGGTGCAGTGGGACTGGTCATACGTCCGCCACCTTGAGGGCGATGCGGCAGCCAGACGCGCCAGAACGAGTGCTATTGACCACGCCTGGCCGGCTGCCTCTGTCGACGAATTGAGGTTTGATAAAGGCTACCCCGCCTCGAACATCAAACACGTGGACGACTTGCGCCCCCGGGATCTGGGGGTTGAGCTCATGCTGGCCAATCCAAGCGACTTCTCACCGGCGTTTGAAGCGCCGGGCGACGATGAGCTCTGTTCTCGCCTGAATCGACGACTGGTGCAGATCGCCGGTGACGAGGCCCAGGATACAGTGGGCATGGACCTCAAGGTCGAACCAGAAACAGATTCCCTGGCAGATATTCGTGATCAGGCAGGTCTGGTGTGCGTCTCCATACCGGACCCACTGTTCAGCCTGCGGCATTCCCTCGCCCAACTGCATCTTGCACTGCATTATCTCGACGCCGTGGATGAGTCCATTCAGGAAAACCCAATGGTCCACTCCGCCATGCTGATCCGGCAGGCGGTCTTCGATCCTCTGGCGCTGAATGGCGAGAGCCGTTTGCAGAAGTACGCGGATGTCATCGATCGGGAAAAACTCGACCATGTTCTGGAGACGGGGGAGAAACAGGCTGCGATCAAGATCATTGATCGCCATGTGGCGCAGTTGAAAACCTGGATGCACAGCCCTTTGTTGGCGGCGGTACTGGATGATTATCGCAGGTGCTCCGACCTGGCAATCTGCGAGGGGTATTTGCTGATCGCAGACAAACTGACTGTGTTACAGCAGGTTCCCGGCGTCATGCGGGCAAACGGCATTGCGCCTGATGACGAACTGCTCAGCAGCCTGAAACGATGGATTCTGGATAGCGAATTCTTGACCGCATGGGCACCACAACCCGAAGGCGGCAACGACGAACGCGGAGCCCAGCCCTCACACTTTCAGACGCTTAATAGATTGATTAAAGATCAGACGGAGATCACGGAAGACCAGTTGGATCGGCTTAATCTCCAGTCTCTGGCCTATCTGGAACGGCAGCTGAAGGCTCGTGAGGACAGCGAACAGAGTATCGCCAAAGGCATTTCCGATGGCGGTAAAGTGTCGGCGATGGTGGCACGCTCGCTGGAAGAGTGGAGTACGGCAGTGCTGACGGTCTGTAAACGTCTCATTGAGGAAGGCGAAGTCCGTCAGGTTGAGATACAACGTGTCATGCAGGCTGCGGTTTCCAACTTAGTGCTCGCCGATCCCGACCTCGAAGGGATCCATATTGTGTCGCGCGGGGGAGTCGATTCCAGCGGCACGATCCTGGGGGTGCAGGGCGCGGGCTTGCAGCGCGGATTGACCGACTTTGACCGAACGGAAGGCGTGCTCACCCGCAAAAATGACTACCTGTATGCCGACCTGATGAATGGCCAAGGCGAGCTGAAAGGCTCAACCAGTCCCGCGCGAGCCTCGGACGAACTGGAGGCCACCCTACAGAAAATGGCAGGCCCTGCTCTGGTGTTCTACGCGCCGGCAGGCCACCCAGAGGCCGCCAAGCTGAGCCTGCTGAAGGTTGATTTCGCCAAGCGCGTGGGGGCCATTGTGGATGGACCTGCAGTTTCTCGCGGGTTGGTCGTGTTGGCAGCGTTTAATGTTTTCGTGGAATTCCGGTCACTGATGAACGTATTAAACAAGAGGGATAAGGGGTGGCCCTTGGTCGCGGCGAAGCTGACTGGTGCCGCCGTCGATCTCACGGCTGCATCGCTTAAACTCAGCCAGATCCTTGGAGATATGGGGCGATTGGAGCCAGAGCGTTCCGCTACTTATCGAATAGCCGCAAGGCCATTATTCGACGTCAAGAACTGGTTCCTGATCGGTCGACGTCTGCAGCATCTCGGGGCTCAAACCCTGGTTCGAACGGTCAGTCTGGCAAGTTTCGTGGCTGGCGCTGTGGGAGTGGGCCTAAGCTATTGGGAAATGCGACTAAGCCATGCAAACAAAGATTTTGATGCGGCAACCGGGCATGCGATTGCGCTAACCGGAGGGATGATTTTTCTGGCCCATCCTTTGATGGCGTCGCTTTTGGCTATACCTGGCTGGGGCTGGGCAGTATTGGGCATGGGAATGATTCTGGGAGGGGGGCTGTACGCTTCTAGTAGTACCGATGATCCTTTCGAGCAGTTGCTTAAGCGCGGACCATGGGGAACTTATCCGGGGGAAAAAAAAGGGCAGAAAGCCTACTACAGTCAACTGCTTACTTTGTTATCGCCGGTTTCAGTCAGCGTTCAGAAGTACGCCGATATCGCAAAGGATCCTGCGCTTATGAATCCTGGTTTCCCACCGGCACCCGAAGACTACGTGGTGACCATCGAGAGCGCTCTTACTAGCCGGTTTCAGCTATATCATGACCGAAGCCCGCATTTGCCAGAGAAACCCTTTAATCTGGTGGTTCAGGAGGTAGCATACGTATCGTCTACGGTTGATACCTCCAATGCGACAGGCGCCGTGGTGGGTACACGTATGCGGCGATCGACACCTCTAAGGAAGGTTGTGGCCCGGCAATCAGTTCCGCACAGGTCTGCCGCGCGCTTTCTGGTGAAAAGGGAGCTCCAGGAAACGCAGTACAGCAGCTGGGGATATCAAGAGTCAGTTTCAATAAGTCTGAGAGTGGGGCTGCAGGCTGTTATTGATACTGAACTGGGGCCGGTTGTATTTCCTGCTCCAGTATTCGAGGAGTACGAGCCGTTTGAGTTGTCACGTCACGGCACTCCTCCGGTAAAAGAAAGATCAGTGCTCACCCCTTTTTCCCAACCAGTGTCACCCTATTGGTTTTTCACAGAGGTAGAAGTATGAGCAAAGGAGAGGTTGCGTCAGAATTTACTGGAACCGCGTTCAGTAAGGCCAGCATTCAAGCACTCCCCGCCAGCTCTAAAAAACGTTCGCGGTTAGGAGACGAGTTGCAGCAGTTTGGTGAGTATGCGCACGTAAATCCCTACTACCGGACCGTACAGGACATTGAGGTCGTTCAGAGCCATGAGCGGGAGGACCCTGAATTTAGAGACGAAGACTGGTGGTGGAATCACCAAAAAATAGGGTTTCTGAATGGTAAGCAGGGTTTGAAGGCTTTGATCCTTGTAATACCGTTCGCCTGGATTCTGTTGTTGTGGCTCGGTGGCCCGGGCGTGATGATTTGGGTTCTCTACGAGCTCGAATCTGTCCGCCAGCTTCCGGGATTTCTGGTTGCGACCTTCGTGTTGGTTTTCGCATTTGGATGGATAGCCTTTGCCATCTGGGCGACTCCCTACACGACCAATTGGTTGATGAGTCGCGGTGTTGCCTTCTTTCTTAAACCGTTTGAGAAGGCCCTGAGTAACTGGTTGGACAACACTCTGGATGACGGTTACAGCGAATTTGACAGGGTCACTGGGCAAGTACGTTTTGCTCTCGGGCGTGGTCGAATTTTTGAGGCTCCGTTCGTCGAATTCGATGCTTATGCGGAACGAATAATCCAGCATGGCGGGATTTTTTACCGTCTAATGCTGGTGCACCGGTACACTCAAAAGACCTTCAATCAAACGTCCCTGAGCAATATTGAAGCTCAGAAAACCGAGGTGCAGGCATTGTGGGACATGCTGCAACGCTTCATGGACGTCAGCGAACCTCTGCCGGATGTTCCGCGTTTCGAACCGTTCCGGCACCTTGATCCGGTCACGGTGGAAAGCGATAAACGAACAGGTCGGCATCCCCGCTACTGGAGGGACCTGGACCAGGCAGACTGGATCCAGAGCGAGGGCGCGGAGATGTTCCGGAAACAACGGGAGTTTCCCTGGGGGCGACGCCGGTGCCAATTAACCCCCCAACTGGGTAAAGTGTCGATGGCTGAGTATCGGGAGATGCGACCGTCGACCGCGTGGCGGATCTAGTATCGGGAGGTGTTCTGCAGGTTTGGATAGGGAGTGTTCGTCTGCATGAAAACGGTGGTATTTTTTTCATTGGCTCAAGCCGATTTACATCTTGGGCGTTCAGCGAGGTCGAGGCGTGATTTGTAACAACGTATCGTCGTTCGCAGTAACGTCCTTTAGCGTTAGGTCTATCGGTCCGCTGCCAGAGAGCCCTTCGAAACGCGAGGTCTTCAACGATGAACTTCAGCCGATCGGCTCCTACGCGACCATCAATCCCTATTACCGAATCGTTCAAGACATAGAGGCTGTAAAGAATCACGAGCGGGAAGACCCTGAGTTCAAAGACAAGGATTGGTGGTGGGATCACCAGCGAATTCGGTTTCTGAATGAAAAAATGGGCCTCAAAGTTCTGCTTCTTCTCTTACCTTTTTCTTGGATTCTTTTTCTTTGGTTGTCGGGACCGTTGGCGATCAGTTGGTTTTTGGGGAATCTCATGGAAACGAGCTCCATGCCGGAACCTTTGGTAATTCTCCTTCTTATCGTTGGTCTTGGGTTGTCGCTTGGATGGATAGTGTTAGCCATTTGGTTGGGGCCATTTGCGACGAACTGGCTGATGGGACCTGGGATGGGGTTTTTGATGAAACCATTCGAAAAGGCCATCAATCGCAAGCTCGACCAGTCTTTTGAAGACGGTTGCAGTGAATTCAATCGAACCACCGGGCAAGTTCGATTTGCTCTCGGGCGAAAGCGGTTCTTCGAGGCACCTTTTGTCGAGTTTGATGCCTATGTCGAGCGAGTGGTTCAAAGCGGAGGGATTTTCTACCGGCTGGCACTTGTCCACCGCTACACGCAAAAGACCTTTAATCAGACTTGGCTCAGCGGTATTGAAGCGACCAAGAATGAGGTTCTGGCCTGGTGGGACATGCTTCAGCGTTACATGGATACCTCTCAGCCTTTGCCCGATGTCCCACGCTTGGAGCCGTTTCGGCACCTGGATCCAGTGACACTCGAATATGACAGGGTGGAAGGTCGTGATCCCCGCTATTGGCGAGACCTCGATTTGACGGCGTGGGAGCAGGACGAAGGAGCAAGATTACTGCAGAAGCAACGGGAGTATCCCTGGGCACAACGCCAATGCCGACTAACCCCTCAACTGGGCAAAGTGTCGATGGCTGAGTACCGGGAGATGCGACCTTCGGCGGCGTGGCCGATCTAGCACTTCGGTTGATGGTTTGGTCTACGCTGGCCAGGATCTGGGGACGACAAATACCCTTCTACGTTCGATCCAGGTTCTGGTGCTTTGATGGTACCCGAGGTCGGAAAACAGGCGTGGAATACCGTCCTCGTTAATCTTCGCCAGGGATTCGGCGGTTTCTTCCGTCGCTGGGGCTTCAGTTTGGCGCCAGGGGCCGACCCAGTGGGGTTTGCGCAGTTGCACCCAGGTAGACGTATCGGTTTGCTCCAGCTCATCGGTGTAGGCCCACCAACCGCGAAGATGATTCGGTGGCGTCATGGAGGGCGGGGGCAGGCGTTGACTCAGAGGGTAGAATAGGTAACCCGGCATAAAAATTCTGGCCGTGAGTGGACCGGTGATGCCGTGCGTTGAGAGCAGTTCGAGGGTCTCGGGCTGATGGGTGCGTTGGCTTTGATGGTTGATCAATCGATCACTCTTGATATCCAGGCGATCCCGGGCGTTAGGCCCGTACCACAAAGCGCCGCCTTTGGAAGTCGGCACGCCGAGGTAGTACTTGATGGCAACTTCGTGGTGTTCGATACGGTCATCCAGCGTGTTGCGAACGACAAAATCCAGTTCCCCGAGGGTGTGCCCATTGGATTGAATCTGGGCATTCTTGAGAAGGATTTCCCAGCCCAGAAGATCCGACAGAAGCACCTCGTAGAGCCGTTCGAAATAAAAGCCAAGTCGTCGTTGAGGCGGCTCACCCAGTAAAGTGGGGGCGGTGCCCGGCTGCTGGTCCCATGCCCGGAGTTTTTCGAGGTAGTCGGCTGGAAGGTATCGCGCAGGCTCGAAGACGGACGGCGCGTCAATCAACTGAGGCGCCGAACACAACCACGCAAGATGACGCACGGTCGGGTGCTGGAACTTCAGCAGGGTATTGTTGGGGGTACGTACATCCATTGATCCAGAATACCGTAAACTGTCCGCAAGGTAAGGCGATTCGTCGCCCGTGACCCGTCGCATTCAATAAGGAAACGTTATGCAATACCTCCATACCATGATTCGAGTGAGCAATCTTGACGAGACGCTGCATTTCTTCTGTGACTTACTTGGCATGAAAGAAATCAGCCGAAAGAGCAGTGAGAAGGGGCGGTTTACACTGGTTTTCCTGGCCACGCCCGAGGACGAGGATCGGGCCCGGGCAGAGAAGGCGCCCATGATTGAGCTGACGTACAACTGGGATCCTGAAACCTACGATGGCGGGCGTAACTTTGGGCATCTGGCTTACCGTGTGGACGATATCTACGCGCTGTGCGAGCGTTTGCAGTCCAATGGGGTCACTATAAACAGGCCGCCCAGAGACGGGCATATGGCCTTCGTCGGGACGCCCGATAATATCTCGATCGAATTGCTGCAAAAAGGTGACCCGCTGCCCCCGAAGGAGCCTTGGGCCAGCATGGAGAATGTTGGTACGTGGTAAACGTGTGGGGCATTGGCTGGCTTAAACAAGTAGTCAGCCGGTAACTTTGACGGTTCCAGCATCAGGATGATGCGCTTTTAAACAGGGAGAGTGTAATGGACGATTGGCAGGGATGCCTCGCGCCTGAGTGTCAGGCGGCGTTGGTGCAAGCGAGGGACAGTATCAGTGAACGCGGCGGCACGGTTATTACGATCGAGGATTTCCTGCTCGCACTTCTGGACGCCTGTCCCGAGATTCCCCGGTTTCTCCGAAGCTGTGGGGTGGATCTTGATGAACTCGTCCGGACGATCCAGTGCGAGCAACCCATTGTCACCGAAGTCGGCGGCGAGGATCTGCTCTCGTCCCAGTTGATTGACTGGCTTGCGCGTTCCAGAGAAATCAGCAAGGCGCCCTGGCTGACCTGGAGCATTTTGTTGAGGGTGCTCGCCTCGGGTATGGATCGATTGGGCGACAAAGCCTATGTCGCGGTTCTGGAAATGGTCCCGCACTGGCCGGGCGTCGTTTCTGACGGCTTGCCCCAAGGTCTGGCAAGCCACACCCGTTCCCCGCTCGTAGTGACGGACCCTGACTGGATGGCGTTGGCAGAGGATGTCGCAGTTTCAATTGCCGCTTATTCAAACGCGCTGCTCTGGATCAGGGGCGAACGGGGTACGGGAAAATCCTGCTGGCTTCAGGTGATGCTGGCTGCGTTGGAAAGGAACTACCTGGAACTCGACTTACGTCGGGGAGCGGATGTGCTGGCAAGTGACCTGCCGGTTTTACCGAGTGGCGTGGCACCTGAGAACGAATCCTGGCCGGCATTGGTTCTGGACAATACGTCGCCATCGGATCTCGCGTTCCTCATGGACCAACCGACAAGTCTGGCGGCCGAACTGGTCCCCGGTTGGAAAGGTCCGATCGTGTTACTCGGACCTGATTCGGATGCGAATGGCGTCCACCGCATAGCCCAGCGACTTGGTCGCTCTCTGGACGTCCGTGATATGCCCGGCTCCAGTGAGAGGCAGCGTGAAGCCATTCTCACGGCCCACCAGGCGGCTATTGAAAAGCGATGGAACATTGAACTGCCGTTGTCGGTTATTCGCTTTGCCGCAACGCGTCGGAGTCAGTGTGCCAGCACTCCGGGCGGCATGTTGCAGTGGGTTGAGCGCGCAGCCGCCAGGCTGGATCTGTTTGCCCGACGAGGTCCATTGGAAGCCGTGTCGGTAGTGGGCCAGACCGACACTCTGCATCGTCAGAGCCTGGTGGCCGTTGCGCGGTCAGAGTCGCAGGAGGGCATGGCGGAGGCAGTGGCGGAGCTACAGGAGCAAAAGGCGGCCCTTGAGGTCTTATGGCACGAGCGCAACGCTGCTGGCCGGTTGAGGCAGCTTTCCGTTGCAGACCTGAGGGATGAACTTGAACGTTTGGTTGCAGCAGGCAGCGGGCCGGTTCACTATGTGCTGCATTGTGACTATCAGGATGGAGATTCAGCGGGTGCAGGATCTGGAAATTTATATTCGTGACCTTCCGGAAGGCGCGGTTTCCCGATGGCTGGAAAGTCAGGTGGATCAACTGGAGCTTGACGACAGTCAGGTGAATTCGGTGGTGAAGGGCGACGGCCTGTATGAGGGAGAGCGGTTGAAGATATCGCTCTACCCGGGCGCATTTGGAAAGCGCTTCACCTGTCTGGTACTGGAGGGCGACAATCTGCCGTGGAATTCCGATCTGGAATGCGCCCGAAGCGCCTGGAGGGCGATGGATACCGAGATTCGGTGTAGCCCTGGCGATTGGAAGGAAGGTGAGCCGGTGGAAGATGAGAAGTGGTGGCGGCTGGACCATCGAGGCGAACAGCAGGTCGTCTGGAACTAAAAAAGGCAGCCCGAGGGCTGCCTTTTTCATGAGGACTCAACAGGGTCAGTCGCTCAGGATAGAGACGTTGTCTGCCTGCAGACCCTTGTCAGCTTCCACAACGCTGAAGCGAACCAGTTGGCCCTGGCGAAGAACCCGACGACCACGGCCGCGGATGGCGCGGAAATGCACGAACACCTCGTCGCCGCTGTCGCGAACGATGAAACCAAAACCCTTCTTGACGTTAAACCACTTCACAGTGCCTTCTTCGTCACCTTCCGGGCTGTTTTCGTCGTAGTTGTCATCGTCATCCTGATAATCCGGGCTCTGCTGCGAGCGGGTGCCACGAGAGACGGGGCGTTTGTTGGTTTGCTGCTTGCCAGCAATGGCGATGGTCAGGAAGCCCGAAACGCCGAAGATAACCAGGGCGATGATGTAAGCTGCGATGCCACGATTGCTGCCAAGCGCTTCGACAAGCTCTCCGGCGGCGATCAGACGAAGGGGTTCCGGGGTAAAAGAGAGCAAAAGGGCCAGGATCAGTGGTGCGGGAATGGCGATCAGGATAGCAACAAGGATCGCTTTGGCTGGATTACGCATTGACTGAGATTTCTCCATTCTTGTAACGCTAACGATAAAAACCGGATATCGGGTAAAATCGCACACCCGGTCGATGAAAACCGCCAAACTTCCTGCTTTAGGGAGCGCTGGCGGGCAAAAGCGGCATGATACCAGATTACCCCAATCGCTGACCAAGGAGATGACGCGGCGAATTGTCGACCGTCGCAATCTTCAGGAATCCACACATGGGAGTTTCAGTAGCCACATGAGCCAGAAAGATCTGGAAGCACGACTCGATGAACTGGAAACGCGGCTGGCGTTTCAGGATGACATCATTAACACCCTGAGTGAGCAGGTGGCGAAACAGGAGTTGGAGCTTCGGGAGCTGTGGGAGGCGAAGCAGCTGCTGCACAAACAGCTGAAGGACGTGTCACCATCCAACATCAAGAGTGAGGAAGACGAAACCCCGCCTCCCCACTATTGATGTGGGCCGGGTCTTGTCGGGTTCAGGCCAGCAACTCGACGAGAATCTGTTCGTAGATCTCCGAGAGTGTGTCCAGATCCTCGGCCTTCACGCACTCATCCACTTTGTGGATGGTGGCATTGATGGGGCCAAGTTCCACGACCTGCGCACCGGTCGGCGCAATGAAACGCCCGTCCGACGTACCGCCAGAGGTTGAGAGCTCTGTTTCCCGTCCGGTGACGGTCCGGATGGCGTCCTGACTGGCGGAAACCAGCGCGCCCCGGTCGGTGAGGAAGGGGCGACCGCTCAGGTGCCATTGCAGGTCGTATTTCAGACCGTGCCGGTCCAGAATCGCAACAACCCGCTCCTCAAGACTTTCTGCGGTGTTTTCGGTGCAGTACCGGAAATTGAAGTGCACGAGGCACTCGCCGGGGATAATGTTGCTTCCCGTACCTGCTTCCACTTTGGTGATCTGGAACGTGGTGGGCGGGAAAAAGTCGTTACCTCTGTCCCAGAATTCCTTCGCCAGATCATCCAGGGCTGGTGCCACGGTGTGAACCGGGTTCTCAGCCAGGTGCGGGTAGGCCACATGCCCCTGGACACCATGGACCGTCAGATAACCGTGCAGAGAACCCCGCCGTCCGTTCTTGATGACATCCCCGACCTCGTGAGTACTGGACGGTTCGCCAATCAGGCACCAGTCGATCTTTTCGTTCCGGGCCTCCAGGGTTTCGACGACTTTGACGGTGCCGTCGTGTGCCGGGCCTTCCTCATCACTCGTGATCAGCAGGGCAATCGAGCCCCGGTGATCCGGATAGGCTTGAACAAAACGCTCGCAGGCGGTCACGAAGGCGGCAAGACTGCCTTTCATGTCAGCCGCACCACGACCATAGAGATAGCCGTCCTTGATCACCGGATCGAACGGGGGGTGCGCCCAGTTTTTCTCCGGCCCCGTCGGTACCACGTCGGTGTGGCCTGCGAAGGCCAGGACCGGACCTTCCGACCCTTTCCGGGCCCATAGGTTGTCGGTGTCACCGAAGCGCAGGTGTTCACCGCGAAAACCGAGCGGGCCCAGGCGCGACATCATCAGCTCCTGGCACCCGGCATCCTCCGGCGTTACGGATTGCCGGCGAATGAGGTCGACAGCGAGTTCAAGGGTTTTCGACTCAGTTGTTTGCATGCAGCTCTTCGTTCAGCTCAATGGCAGACTTGTTGGTTTTGCACTCCACCGCGCCGGTCTGGCTGTTGCGACGGAACAGCAGGTCCGGCTTATTGGCGAGATCACGGGCCTTGATGACCTCCACCAGCTCGTTGTTGTCATCGAGCAGGGCAACCTTGGTTCCGGCAGTGATGTACAGGCCTGCTTCAACCTTGCAGCGATCCCCCAGCGGGATGCCGATACCGGCGTTGGCGCCGATCAGGCAGTTCTCGCCCACGGCGATAATGATATTGCCGCCGCCGGACAGGGTGCCCATGGTGGAGCAACCGCCGCCCAGGTCAGACCCTTTGCCGACCATGACACCGGCCGAAATGCGACCCTCAATCATGCTGGTGCCTTCGGTACCGGCATTGAAGTTGATAAAGCCTTCGTGCATTACGGTGGTCCCTTCGCCGACATAGGCGCCGAGGCGGACCCGGGCCGTATCAGCAATCCGAACCCCTTTTGGAACGACGTAGTCCGTCATCTGCGGGAACTTGTCGACCGACTTCACTTCCAGGGTGCGACCTTCAATCCGGGCCTGAAGCTGCCGGGCGGAGAGTTCACCGAGGTCGATGGCGCCCTCACTGGTCCAGGCAAGGTTCGGCAGCAGACCGAAGATGCCGTCCAGCTTCAGATCATGGGGTCTGGCCAGTCGGTGGGAAATAAGGTGCAGCTTCAGATAGACCTCGGGTGTACTGGAGGCAGTGTCGTCGGTATCCAGAATGGTCACCACAACCGGACGGGTGCTGGTGGAGGCTTTCTCCGCCAGGATGGCCTGTTCTGTCTGACCGGCCTGACGCAGGGCCTTGGAAAGCTGGCTCAGCTGCTCCGCCGTTGCGCCGATAGCCTGGTTGCCACCCTTGTAGTCAAGCGCGTTCTGGACAACTTCCATCAGGGTGTTATCGGGTGTCATCACCGGCTGCTGGTAAAACACTTCCAGCCACTCGCCCTGGTTGTTCTGGGTGCCGATACCGATACCGAATGCGAAACTCATCAGGTGGTTGCTCCTTTCTATTCGTCAGACTTGAACGTTTGAAAACTGTTTGGCCCAGTCCTCGGCCTTGAAGCCAACCGAGACAGTACCGTCATGCTCGACCACCGGACGTTTAATGATCGATGGATTCGCCAGCATGATGTCGTGGGCGGATTGGGCGCCAATGGTATCACGAACGTCATCGGGAAGTTTTCGCCAGGTGGTGCCGCGGCGGTTCAGCAGGGTTTCCCAGCCGACCGTCTGTTCCCAGCGACTAAGCTGGCTCTCGTCCAGGCCGTCTTTCTTGAAGTCGTGGAATTCGTAGGCAATGCCCTGATCGTCCAGCCACTTGCGGGCCTTCTTGACGGTGTCGCAGTTTTTGATGCCGTAGATCTTCATGCTTTATTTGCCTTTACAAATTCAACGATGCGTTCAGCGGCTTCCACACACTCCTCAAGAGGCGCGACAAGGGCCATACGAACGCGGTATTCACCGGGGTTATGGCCATTAACGGTTCGGGAAAGGTAGCGGCCCGGCAGCACGTGAACGTTTTGCTGCGCCGACAGATCGCGGGCAAACGTTTCGTCATCCATCGGAGTGACTGGCCAGAGGTAGAAGCCGGCATCCGGGTAATCGACGTCCATGACTTCCCGGAGCAGTGGTACGACGGCGTCGAACTTGGCGCGGTAAGCGGCCCGGTTTTCTTTTACGTGATCCTCGTCCTGCCAGGCGGCAATACTGGCGAGCTGATTGTGAACCGGCATGGCGCAACCGTGATAGGTGCGATATTTCAGGTAGCCCCGGAGAACCGTCGCATCCCCAGCGACAAAGCCGGAGCGCAGTCCCGGCAAATTGCTGCGCTTGGACAGACTGTGGAAGACAATGCATCGCGCAAAATCGTCCCGCCCAATCGCGGCACAGGTCTGCAGCAGACCTTCCGGCGGGTTGGCCTCATCGGGGTAGAGTTCCGAGTAGCACTCGTCCGACGCGACGATGAAGTCGTGCCGGTCGGCCAATTCGATGACCTTGATCAGCGTCTCCCGCGGAATCACCGCGCCGCTTGGATTGCCGGGGGAGCACAGGAACAGGATTTGACAGTCCCGCCAGACTGAGTCGGGGACTGCGTCAAAGTCCGGGATGAATCCGTTGGAGCCGTCGCAGGGCAGGTAAACGGGTGTCGCCCCGGCGAGAAACGCGGCTCCTTCGTACACTTGATAAAACGGATTCGGGCTTACGACGGTCGCGGTTTCACTGCCGGCGACGACCGCCTGGACCAGGGAGAAAATGGCTTCCCGGGTGCCGTTGACCGGAACAACGTGATCGGCGGCGCTGAGGGAGCCTGGCGCAAGCCCGAAACGCCGGGTGGCCCAGTCACTGATGGCCTCTCGCAGCTCGTCCGTGCCCTTGGTGGTCGGGTAATTGGCGAGTCGGTCCAGGTTGTCGGCAATGACTTGCTTCACAAATGCCGGGGCAGGGTGCTTGGGCTCTCCGATACCCAGTGAAATCGGGCGCAGATGATCCGGTGTTTTGATGCCGGCTTTCAGTCTGGTCAGTTTTTCAAACGGGTAGGGGTGGAGGCGGTCCAGGTTTGGATTCATTGAATGTCGTCCAGCATTGTACAGAGGTCTAGCTGCAATTCGTGGCATACGGCCGGATCGCGCAGGGGCTCGCCCTGTTCGTCAGTCACGAAGAAAACGTCTTCGACCCGTTCGCCGAGGGTGGCGATCTTGGCATTGGTCAGCCGCACCCGGTGATCGAGCAGAACCTGACCGATTCTCGCAAGCAGACCCGGTCGGTCGGGCGTGATGACCTCCATGACGGTGCGTTGATTCACGGTGTCATTGGAGAAGGTGACTTCTGTCGGAAAAGCAAAATGCTTCAGTTGCCTTGGAGTCCGGCGGTGGATGATGTCCGGGTAATCATCGGGGTCATCCAGCTCTTCGATCAGACGCTTGCGCACGCGTTCCTTTCGGGCCGGGTCGATGCCGAGCGGCTGCCCCTTCTCATCGAGTACGACGTAGGAACTGATGGAATAGGGGCCTTCACTCGAACTGATCCGGGCGTCCACGATGTTGAGGTTCAGTTGTTCCAGTACCGCTGTGGTAGCGGCGAACAGGGCCACCCGGTCTTTCATGTAGATGATAATCTGGGAGTAGCCGTCAGTGGGGCCGCCCCGGGTGTCGCGAATCAGCACCAGCGGATCCGGGTTGTCTCCGTGGCGAATAATGGCCGCGGTTTGCCAGGCAATATCAACCGTGGAGTCCTGCAGGAAGTAATCCTCATCCACCGTGTCCCAGATGCGATCAATCTGTTCGTCGGTCATGTTCTGCGCATGAAGGATTTCCCGGGCTTCCGATTGCGTCGCGCTGACCCACTCGCTGCGGTTTACCGGCGTCTCGGTACCGCGCCGCAGGGCGCGTTTCGCCTCAATATAGAGCTGGCGCAGCAGAGACGCGCGCCAGGTGTTCCACAGTTTCGGGTTGGTTGCACTGATATCGCAGACCGTCAGTACATACAGGTAATCCAGGTGCGCCTGACTGGGCACAGCCTGGGCGAAATTGTGGATGATGTCCGGGTCCGAGATGTCCTTGCGCTGGGCTGTCATGGACATCAGCAGGTGGTTCTCCACCAGCCACGACACCAGTTGGGTGTCCCGTTCACTCAAGTGGTGTCGTTCGCAGAAGGCCTCGGCGTCAATCGCGCCCAGCTCTGAGTGATCGCCGCCACGGCCCTTGGCCACATCGTGGTAGAGGCCGGCAATGTACAGGGTTTCCAGTTTTGGCAGGCGGTGGATCAGTCGCGACGCCAGCGGGTATTCGGTGCGGGCCTCGGCGCTGTTGAGGCTGACCATGTTGCGGATTACCCGCATGGTGTGAGCGTCCACGGTATAGATGTGGAACAGATCGTGCTGCATCTGGCCGATGATCTGTCCAAACTCCGGCAGGTAACGACCCAGCACGTTGTACTTTTTCATTGAGGACAGTGTCTGATCGAGCGCATGCGGCGTGCGGAGCAGTTCCATGAACAGCGTGGTTACCGCCAGATCGGATCGGAAGGCATCGTCCACCAGGTGTCGGTGGGCCCGCAGGGAGCGGATGGTGGTCGCGCGAATGCCCTTGATGTCCGGGTGCTGGGCCATCAGCACGAAGATTTCCATAATGGCGTAGGGCGCGTAGGCAAAGACCTGGTTGTTGACCGCCTCAATATAACGGTTTCGGATCTGGAACCGTTTGTTCAGGGGCTGGATGTCGTCCTCAGTGCCCGATCCCAGAATGGCCTCATCGTAGTACTGGAGGATTACGTCGGTGAGCTCGGCCAGGGCCAGGACGGTTCGGTAGTACGACTGCATCATCAGCTCAACGCCAAGGCGTTTGCCTTCATCTTTGTAACCCAGCATCTGGGCCAGGGCACGCTGATGATCAAAGAGCAGGCGGTTTTCGTTGCGATCGGCCAGCAGTTGCAGGCCATAACGGAGTTGCCAGAGAAAGGTCTCGCCCTGGAAAAGGATCTGGTGTTCTTCTTCCGTCAGAATGCTGAACCGGGTCAGATCGGCGATGTTCTGCAGGCCGAAATGCCGCTTGGTGATCCAGCCGATGGTCTGAATGTCCCGCAAGGCACCGGGTGAGCCTTTGACGTTGGGTTCGAGGTTGTACTCGGTATCACCGTACTTGTTGTGCCGTTCTTTCTGCTCTTCGCGCTTGGCGATGAAGTAATCCCGGTCACTGCTGACGTTATCGGAATATACCTGCTCGCTGAGTTCTTCCCGGAGTTCGTCCGGGCCGGCGATGGTTCGGGTTTCCAGGACGTTGGTGAGTATGGTGATATCGTCCCGGGCCGCGGCCAGGCTCTCATCGATACTGCGAACGCTGTGCCCTATGTCCAGCTTCAGGTCCCAGAGCAAGGTGACGAAGGCACCCAGGTCCTCGTGCCAGTCTTCCTCGATGCCGGAGCGGGTAAGAATCAGCAGGTCGATGTCTGAGTGCGGGTGCAGCTCTCCGCGACCGTAACCTCCCACGGCAATCAGGGCGATATCGGGCGAACTGGCAAAGGGATAGCGGTTCCAGATAAGCCTCAGGACCGTGTCGACAGTGTCCGCCCGGGAATGCACCAGGGCGCGGACATCGGCGCCCTGACGAAAGGCCTCTGCGTCGGCGTTGTACCGCTCCCGCAAAAGCGCCCGTGCCGCCATTACCGGCGAGGTATCATGGCTGATCCGGGATTCCAGCTCGCCCAAGTCCACTTAGAAGGACTCTTCCGTTCGTTTGGTCAGAACCTCGTGGCCGTCCGCGGTGACGAGAATCGTGTGCTCCCACTGGGCCGACAGCTTGTGGTCTTTGGTCACGACGGTCCAGCCGTCCGGCAGCAGCTTGGTCTGGTACTTGCCCTGGTTGATCATGGGCTCGATGGTAAACGTCATGCCTTCCTGCAACTCCATGCCGGTACCGGGCTTGCCGTAATGCATGACCTGAGGTTCTTCATGGAATACCTTACCGATGCCGTGGCCGCAATAGTCGCGGACTACCGAATAACGATGCTTTTCAGCATGTTGCTGGATGACGTGGCCAATGTCCCCGAGACGGGTACCTGGCTTGACCAGTTCAATGCCTTTATATAGGCATTGTTGGGTGATGTCGATCAATCGTTCGGTGCCCGGCTTGGGCTTGCCCACAATCCACATCTTGCTGGTGTCACCGTGGTATTCATCCTTGATGACCGTCACGTCGATGTTCAGGATGTCGCCGTCCTTCAGGATCTTCTTTTCGGACGGGATGCCGTGGCAAATCACATGGTTGACGGAGGTGCAGACCGATTTCGGGAAACCCTTGTAGTTCAGGGGCGCAGGGATGGCCTTCTGCTCATTCACGATGTAGTCGTGGCAGATGCGGTCGATCTCCTCGGTGCTGATGCCGGGTTTGATATGTTCGCCAATCATCTCGAGCACTTCAGCGGCCAGGCGGCCGGCAACGCGCATTTTTTCGATTTCTTCCGGGGTCTTGATCGATACTTGCATCGGGCTTCCCATTGATTTGTATCAAACCGGCATTTTAAGGGGCCGAGTGGCTTGGTACAAGGAAGGGGCGGCGTAAAAATAATGGCGTTTGCGGAGCGATTTATGGTATAAACGCGCCCGCCGGAAACGAATCCGGCAAATTCGCACACGTGTCGGCACGTTGTCCCAGGGTGCCTCCCTTCAGCTTAGATGAAGGCGGGTTGGGTCAATCGGACGCGTGGAGGACTAACCCGAAGCTAAAAGGTAACTATCATGGCTCAGGTAAATATGCGTGACCTGCTGAAGGCAGGTGCTCACTTCGGTCACCAGACTCGCTACTGGAATCCGAAAATGTCGAAGTTCATCTTCGGCGCCCGTAACAAGATTCATATCATCAACCTTGAGCAGACTGTTCCTGCCATGAACGATGCACTGAACTTCGTTCAGCAGCTGGCAGAGAGCAAGAACAAGATCCTGTTCGTAGGCACCAAGCGTGCAGCGGCCAAGATCATCAAGGAAGAAGCAGAGCGCGCTGGCCAGCCGTTCGTTAACCATCGCTGGCTCGGTGGCATGCTGACCAACTACAAGACCATCCGTCAGTCCATCCGTCGTTACCGCGATCTGGAAGCCCAGAGCAAGGACGGCACCTTTGACAAGCTGACCAAGAAAGAAGCTCTTGAGCGCACCCGTGAAATGGACAAGCTCGAGCGTTCCATCGGCGGTATCAAGGACATGGGCGGTCTGCCGGACGCGCTGTTCGTGATCGACGTTGATCACGAGCGTATCGCCATCAAGGAAGCCAACAAGCTGGGTATTCCTGTTATTGGCGTTGTTGATACCAACAGTGATCCGGACGGCGTTGATTACGTGATTCCGGGCAACGATGACGCCATCCGTGCGATCCAGATCTACGTGAAGGCCGTTGCCGATACCTGTGTCGAAGCAGCCCAGTCTGCCGGTGCGGGCGCTGACGAGTTTGTTGAAGTCAGTGAAGACGCTGAAGGCGCCGCTCCGGCCGCCGAGTAACGCGTCAATATCACGTTAAAGATGTAAGGTGCGCCCGAACGAGCTTCGGGCGCACGTCCTACCGAATTCGGAACAGTTGAGAGGATTGAACATGGCTGCAATTACCGCTGCAATGGTCAAAGAGCTGCGTGAGCGTACTGGCCTTGGCATGATGGAGTGCAAGAAGGCTCTGGTTGAGGCTGAAGGCAGTGTCGACGCCGCAATTGAAGAGCTGCGCAAGTCTTCCGGTCTGAAAGCCGCCAAGAAGGCGGGCCGTACCGCCGCTGAAGGTGTGTCTCTGATCAAGATTTCTGACGACAACACCGTTGCTTTCATTCTGGAAGTGAACTCGGAAACCGACTTCGTTGCTCGCGACGACAACTTCCTTGGCTTCGCCAACGACGTTCTGGATGTTGCGTTCGACAAAGGCGAGACCGACGTTGCCAAGCTGATGGAAGGTGATCTGGAAGCCAAGCGTGAGGCGCTGGTCCAGAAGATTGGCGAGAACATCACTGTCCGTCGTATCGTCAAGGTTGAAGGTCCGGTTGTGGGTGGCTACGTTCACAGCAACAACAAGATCGCTTCCGTTGTGGCTCTGACTGCGGGCGATTCAGAAGTGGCTCGCGACATCGCGATGCACGCCGCTGCCGTTAACCCGCGTGTTGGCAAGCCGGAAGACATGCCAGCAGAAGAGCTGGAGAAAGAGAAGGACGTCATCAAGGCCCAGCCGGACATGGAAGGCAAGCCTGCCGAAATCGTCGAGAAGATGATGGGCGGCCGCATCAAGAAGTTCCTTAAGGAAAACAGCCTTGTTGAACAGCCTTTCGTCAAGAACCCTGACCAGACCGTGGGTGAACTGATCAAGTCCGCCGGTGGCGAGCTGGTTGGTTTCGTTCGCCTGGAAGTGGGTGAAGGCATCGAGAAAGAAGAAGTAGACTTTGCCGCCGAAGTTGCTGCTGCAGCTGGCACAGGCAAGGCCTGATCTTACTTTCGGCACTGTGGCGTCGGCCGCAGTGCCACCTGAGTCTGCCACGTTAGTCGGGATCGCCTGGCTCTCGTGGCGGGCTTGTATCTGAGATACCCCTTTTTGGTGAGGAGTATGTCAGATACAAGCCTGCGACGCGTGTAACGCCGGACAGCAGCCAACAGACGAAAAGGGGATCACCATGCCGACATCATCGAAAACCCAGCCCAGATACAAGCGTGTTCTGCTCAAGCTCAGTGGCGAGGCCCTGATGGGTGAGCACGATTTCGGTATTGATCCCAAAGTTCTCGATCGCATGGCCCTCGAAATCGGTGCCCTGATCGGCATCGGCGTTCAGGTCGGCCTGGTGATCGGCGGTGGAAACCTGTTCCGCGGCGCCGCCCTGAATGCGGCCGGCATGGACAGGGTGACCGGCGATCACATGGGCATGCTTGCGACCGTAATGAACGGTCTGGCGATGCGTGATGCCCTGGAGCGTTCAAACATCCGCACCCGAGTCATGTCGGCCATTCCTATGAGCGGTATCGTCGAACACTATGACCGGCGCCGGGCGGTTCGCGATCTCAAAGACGGTGATGTGGTGATCTTCTGTGCCGGAACCGGCAACCCGTTTTTCACGACCGATTCTGCGGCCTGCCTCCGTGGTATTGAAATCGAAGCGGATGCGGTGCTCAAGGCGACCAAAGTCGATGGCGTTTACTCAGCCGATCCACATCTGGACAGCTCCGCTGAAAAGTACGATTACCTGACCTACGACGAGGTCCTGGATAAGAAGCTGGGCGTCATGGACCTGACGGCCATCTGTCTGGCAAGGGATCACGGCATGCCGCTGCGAGTTTTTGATATGAATCGCGCCGGTGCGCTCACCCGCATCGTGACCGGCGAAAAAGAAGGTACACTGATCGAATAAGCAGGCGTTTCAGGGCTGAAGCAGCGCTGAGACCATGGCACGGATTGAATTGACGAACGAATCGAGGATGCTGAAGTGATTAACGACATCAAAGCCGAAGCCGAAAAGAAAATGAAAAAGAGCCTGGACGCTCTCCACGCGGCGTTTAACAAGATCCGCACAGGCCGGGCTCATCCGTCCATCCTGGACAGCGTGATGGTCAATTACTACGGCCAGGAAACGCCGCTGAAACAGGTTGCCAGCATTAACGTTGAAGACAATCGGACCCTGGCGGTATCACCGTGGGAAAAGAACCTGGTTCCGACCATTGAGAAAGCGATCATGAGTTCAGACCTGGGGCTGAATCCGGCCACCAGCGGTGACCTGATCCGTGTTCCAATGCCGATGCTGACTGAAGAGACCCGTAAGGAAATGGTGAAGCAGGCGAAAGCCGATGCCGAGCATGGTCGTGTTTCCATCCGTAATGCCCGTCGGGACGCCAACAGCATGATCAAGGAACTGCTGAAGGAAAAGGAAATCACCGAAGACGACGAGCGTAAGGGTGAGGACGAAATCCAGAAGCTGACCGACCGTTACATCGCAGAAGTTGAGAAGGCTCTGAAGGCAAAAGAAGAGGACCTGATGGCGGTCTGATGACCGTCACAGCTGATCTGTAAGCGAATGATGGCCGGGACACGGGTGCCGGCCAAGCAGAGGATTTCATGACGGGAACGGTATCCGCAGAGATTCCGGTGTCGGCTGACAGTCGCCCCCGGCACGTAGCGATTATCATGGACGGTAACAACCGGTGGGCCAAGCAGCACCGCCTGACCGGGGTGGCCGGACACAAAGCTGGCGTGGATGCGGTCAAGGCTGTGGTGGAAACCTGTGGGCGGGAAGGTGTAGAAATCCTTACGCTGTTTGCGTTTTCCAGTGAGAACTGGCGTCGCCCCCAGGACGAAGTATCGGCACTGATGAAGTTGTTCCTCTTTGCCCTTGAGCGGGAAGTCCGAAAGCTGCATCGCAACAATATCAGGCTCCGGATTATCGGTGACCGGACAGCGTTCAGTTCCGTCCTGCAGCAACATATGAAAGAGGCGGAAGAGCTTACCCAGCACAACACCCGCATGACGCTGGTGATTGCCGCGAATTACGGTGGCCACTGGGACATTTCCCAGGCTACCCGGCAAGTTGCGACCAAAGTGCGGGCCGGGCTGATCGAACCGTCGGATATCACCGATGACCTGATACAGCAGCACATGAGCATCGGTGATCTCCCGATGCCGGACCTGATGATCCGGACCGCCGGAGAGCAACGGATCAGCAATTTCATGCTTTGGCACCTTGCCTACACCGAGCTGTATTTCTCGCCGGTTTTCTGGCCGGACTTCAAAGCTGATGAGATGCGCAAGGCATTGCAGGCGTACGCTGGGCGTCAACGCCGTTTCGGCCAGACGGACGACCAGATCGCTGCCAAGGCATCACAACAATAATGAAACCATAGCGACTGTCACTGTGTTAAAAACCCGAATCATAACCGCGCTGATCCTGGCTCCAATTGCCGTCGGCGGCATCTTTTTCCTGCCACCACTGGGTTTCGCCCTGTTCACCGGGGCCATCATTACGCTGGGCGCTTGGGAATGGGCCAACATGTCCGGTATTGAACGGCAGGCGGGTCGAGTGGCGTACGCTGCCGTGACGGCGGTCATTCTGTTTGGTCTGCTCAATGTGCCGGCGGTTGCCGTACTCTGGCTGGCGCTGGTGTGGTGGGCGATCTGTTTCCTGATGGTTCGTAGTTACCCCCAAGGCGCCTCGCGCTGGGGGAGTGTGCCCGTGCGGGCGGTCATGGGGCTGTTGGTGCTTGTCCCGGCCTGGGTGGGCCTCAATCACCTGAGAACCGGTGGTCTCGATTTTGGAGTGGTAACCAATAGCCTGTGGGCCATTCTCTACGTTTTCTGTGTTGTCTGGGTTGCCGATATCGGCGCCTACTTTGCCGGACGGGCCTTCGGAAAGGCCAAGCTTGCGCCGCGGGTCAGCCCCGGAAAATCCTGGGCCGGTGTCTGGGGAGGCCTGGTTGCTGTGGGTGTCTTTGCCACCATCATCAGTGTGGTGGCCTCTGCCAGCAGCTCTGAAACGGTATTTCTGGTTCTTGCCAGCCTCGCGACGGGTCTGGTTTCGGTCCTGGGCGACCTGTTAGAGAGCATGCTGAAGCGGTTCCGCGGCATCAAGGACAGCAGCCAGTTATTGCCCGGCCATGGAGGTATCATGGACCGCATTGATAGCCTTACGGTGGCGATCCCGGTGTTTGCCCTGATCATCACCCAGCTTGGCTGGCTTACTGCCGGGCAGTGGTAACCATGTTAGCGCGCCGCCTGACTATTCTTGGAGCGACCGGCTCCATTGGCCTGAGCACGCTCGACGTGATCCGGCGCCATCCCGACCGTTTCTCCGTCTACGCACTGACTGCGGGCACCCGCGCTCATGAGCTTGCTGTGCTGTGCCGCGAGTTTCGGCCTCAGGCTGCCGTGATGGCCGATCCTGGCGCGGCTCGCGAGTTGGCCGAACTGCTGTCCGATCTTCCGTCCATCAAGGTGCTATCCGGTGCCGAGGGGCTCTGCGAGGTTGCTTCGGCGGCCGAAGCCGACACCGTGATGGCAGCGATTGTGGGTGCGGCGGGTCTGCCTCCCACGCTGGCCGCTGCACGCGCCGGCAAACGGGTGTTGCTGGCGAACAAGGAAGCGCTGGTGATGTCGGGCAAGCTTTTCATGGATGCGGTGGCCGAATCCGGTGCGGAATTATTGCCGATCGACTCGGAGCACAATGCGATCTTCCAGTGTATTCCTCCGGATCGGATCCGGGACCCTGGCGGCGCGGGCATTTCCCGGATCCTGTTAACGGCATCGGGTGGTCCTTTCCGGGAGCACAGCGCCGAGGCATTGCGAACGGTTTCGCCCGAGCAGGCCTGTGCCCATCCCAACTGGTCGATGGGACAGAAGATCTCCGTGGATTCTGCCACGCTCATGAACAAGGGGCTGGAGCTGATCGAGGCCTGCTGGCTGTTCAACACCACCCCGGAACGGATCGAAGTGCACGTCCACCCTGAGAGTATTATCCATTCCATGGTGGAGTACGTGGACGGCTCCGTGCTTGCCCAGTTGGGCAGTCCGGATATGAGGACGCCCATCGCCAATGGCCTGGCCTGGCCAGAGCGGATTGACGCCGGGGTGGCGCCGCTGGACCTGTTCTCCATCGGCCGGTTCCACTTTGAACGCCCGGACCTTGTGCGGTTTCCGTGCCTGAGGCTCGCGGCCGAGGCGTTCGATGCCGGCGGCACCGCGCCTGCGGTTCTGAATGCAGCGAACGAAGAGGCGGTTGCGGCCTTTCTTGCTGGTAACCTGTGTTTTGCCGATATCCCCGTTATTATAGAGCGGACGTTGGCCGCAACTGCGGTGGCCCCCGCCGATAGTTTTGAGACCATTTTTGCCAAGGATTCCGAAGCCAGGCAACGGGCGCGGGAACAGATCGGTTTGTTAACTGTCTGAAATTTGTCGCAGTTTCTGTCTTGCTCCAGCCATCAACCGGGAATGCTATGCAGATTATCGAAACCATTCTGGCGCTTGCGCTGACACTGGGCATCCTCGTCACACTGCATGAGTATGGCCATTTCTGGGTTGCCCGTCGTTGTGGCGTCAAGGTGCTTCGATTCTCGGTGGGTTTCGGCAAGCCACTGTTTTCCTGGTACGACCGGCATGGGACCGAATTTGCAGTCGCCGCCATTCCCCTGGGCGGGTACGTTAAAATGCTGGACGCGCGGGAAGGGCCGGTTCCCGAGGAATTGAAGGACCAGGCATTCACGTCCAAATCGCCTGGCCAACGCATTGCCATTGCCTCGGCAGGTCCGGTGGCCAATTTTATTTTTGCCCTTTTTGCTTACTGGCTGCTAAGTGTGGTCGGTGTTACGACGGTTGCCCCCATCGTTGGTGATGTCGCACCGGATTCCGTCGCAGAGCGCATGGGTCTCCAGGAAGGCATGGAGCTACACGCAGTCGACGGGCGCCGGGTTACCTCCTGGCGTGACGTCAACATGCGCCTGTTGGAGCGCGCCGGTGAGCGTGGCGACATCACGATCGAGGTGACCGACAATGGCGCCCGGGGAACCATTACCGGTGAGCTCGGGGGCTGGCGTTTGAGTGATGAGTCGCCCAACCCGCTGGGCCAGTTTGGCATTACGCCCTGGCGTCCTGATGTGCCCCCGGTTCTTGGACAGATCACCGACGGAGGACGGGCGCAGCAGGCGGGTCTTCAGCCGGGTGATCGGGTACTGGCGGTTGATGGTGAGCCCATCGGTAACTGGTTTGATCTGGTAGAATTCATCCGCAGCTCCCCCCAGCAGACGCTGGCGCTGACAATCCAGCGGGATGGCGCTGAGCGCACGATTGAGGTGACGCCCGAAGCAAAAGTGGCGGAAAAGGGTGAAACCATCGGTTTCCTCGGCGCTGGCGTCCAATCGGTACCGTGGCCGGATGAAGTATTGCGGGATGTGAGCTATGGGCCGTTGGCCGCCATTCCAAATGCGATCAACGAAACCTGGGCCGATACCCGTTTGACGCTGGTTGCGATCAAAAAGATGGTCACAGGGCTGCTGTCGCCGACGAATCTCAGCGGTCCCATCACGATTGCCAGGGTTGCCGAGGCCAGTGTCAGCTCCGGATTCGAGGATTTTGTCCGGTTCCTGGCCTATCTCAGTATCAGTCTGGGTGTCCTTAACCTGTTGCCAGTTCCGGTTCTCGATGGTGGCCATATTGTTTACTACACCATCGAAGCCATTCGCGGGAAGCCTCTTTCCGAAGAGGCCCAGGCGCTGGGGTTACGAATTGGTATGACACTGATTCTCACATTAATGGTGTTTGCTCTTTACAACGACCTGATGCGGTTGTGAGAATTGCGAGCTCCTTACGCGCATTAACCAGGCGAAATATTTGAATGAGACGTTCTCTTCTAGGTGTAGCCATTGGCCTCGCTGTTGCCGCGACCGGCATGAAGCCAGCTCTTGCAGATGAATTCACGGTTGCGGACATTGAGGTTGAAGGCCTGCAACGGGTCTCTGCAGGTACCGTTTTTTCTGCCTTTCCCGTCAACATCGGCGAGCAGGTTGATCCTGCCGAACTCGCTGATGCCATCAAATCCCTGTTTGGAACTGGTCTCTTTACCGATATTGAAGCCAGCCGCGATGCCGGCGTTCTGATCCTGACGGTCCGGGAGCGCCCGTCCATCAGCGCTATCGAGATTGAGGGTAACAAGAACATCGAGACCGAAATGCTTACGGAAGCCCTGTCCGGAGCCGGTCTTCAGGAAGGGCAGGTATTCCGGCGCGCCACACTTGAGCGGCTGGAGCTGGAAATTCTTCGTTCCTACATTGCCCAGGGTCGTTACAACGCCCGGGTCAAGGCAACAGCTGAAGAACTGCCACGGAACCGGGTCTCGATTCGTCTTGAAATCAATGAAGGTACCGTTGCGGCCATTCACCACATCAACATTGTGGGCAACGAGGATTTCGAGGACGAACAACTGCTTGACCTGTTCGAACTCCAGACCAGCAGCTGGTGGAATTCCATCACCAATGCGGATAAGTACGCCCGTGAACGGCTGAGCGGTGATCTTGAATCCCTGCGATCCTTCTACCTTGACCGCGGCTATCTGGATTTCAACGTGGAGTCCAGCCAGGTATCGATTTCTCCGGACAAACAGCAGGTCTTTATTGCCATTGCCCTGAATGAGGGGCCGCAGTACACCATCTCCGAAATCAATCTGCGCGGTGACCTGATTGTTGGTGAAGAGGAGCTGCGAAAACTGATTCCGGTGGAAGAGGGGGATGTATTCTCCCGGGCGCGCATGACCGCGATTTCCGAGGCGCTGGCGTTCCGGTTGGGGCGTGAGGGTTACGCGTTTGCCAATGTGAATGCGGTCCCCGAGCCCGGAGAGAACAACACGGCGGCCGTGACGTTCTTCGTGGAGCCCGGCAAGCGCGCCTATGTTCGCCGAGTGAATTTTGATGGCAACGTATCCACCCGCGACGATGTCCTGCGTCAGGAAATGACCCAGATGGAGGGCGGTATTGCGTCCTCCGACCGCATTGAGTTTTCCAAGACCCGGCTCGAGCGTCTGGGTTTCTTCAAGACAGTGAACGTTGACACCGTTCCGGTGCCCGGCACCGATGACCTTGTCGACGTGAATTACAGCGTCGAGGAGCAGCCCACCGGCAGTCTGTCTGCGTCGGTCGGCTTCTCACAGGACTCCGGGGTGATCCTCGGCGCCAACGTGTCCGAGAATAACTTTTTCGGCACCGGTAAGCGGGTGTCGTTCGGGGTCAACGTCAGTGATTCGGTGAAGAGCGCCAACGTCTCGTACCTGGACCCTTACTACACGGTGGACGGCGTTAGTCGCGGGTTCAGTCTGTTTGCCCGTGAGACCGATTACGAGGAAGAGGATATCTCGTCCTACCTGCTCGACGAATACGGTGGTCGGGTGACCTTCGGTTATCCGACGGATAACATTACCCGCCTGAACTTCGGCCTCGGCTACACCCGTTCCAACATCAAGGAAGGGGCGTTTACGTCCCAGGAAGTCCTGGATTTCATCGATGAGGAAGGGGACTCCTTTGACAACTACTTCCTGTTCGGTAGCTGGCGGCGCAGCACCCTGAACCGGGGTGTGTTGCCGAGCGATGGTTACAGCCACTCGGTGTCGCTGGATCTCGCGGTTCCAGGCAGTGATCTGACCTTCTACAAACTGAGCCACAAGACCGATTTCTATCAGCCCCTGACCGATTCGGAGCGCTGGGTCTTACGGGCTCGCACGGATATCGGCTATGGTGACGGCTACAAGGATCGGACCCAGATGCCGTTCTACGAGCATTTCTATGCCGGAGGGTACGGCTCCGTCCGCGGTTACGAGGCGAACTCGCTGGGTTTGAGGGCGACAAACAGCCCGAATGACCTGTCTGAACCGGATCCGTTTGGTGGTAACCTGCTCACCGAGGGCAGTCTGGAACTGATTTTCCCGACGCCCTTTGCCGGCGATAGCCGCTCCATGCGTACAGCGTTCTTCGTGGATGCCGGTCAGGTCTTTGATACCGATCGCGGTTTTGACCCGGCCCTGGATGAAATCCGGTTGTCCGCCGGTGTTGGTTTCCAGTGGATTACCGCAGTTGGTCCGCTGGCCTTTAGCCTTGCGCAACCCCTGAATGACAAGGCGGGTGACGAAACCCAGGTGTTCCAGTTCTCCCTGGGCCAGACGTTCTGACGAATGACGAAAAAAATAATGTATGAAACGAGGAGAATACTGATGTCTCGAATTGCAATGATGGTGGCGGCTGCCCTGATGGCGCTTTCGTTCCCGGCCATGGCAGAAACCCGGATAGGTGTCGTGGATCTGCGCCAGGCGCTGTTCTCATCAAACGATGCCAAGAGTTTCAGCGAGACCCTGCAGAAGGATTTTGCCGGTGACGAAGCCAAGGTCCGGGAAGTTCAGGAAGAAGCTCGGCAGCTGAAGGAGCGTCTGGAAAAAGACGGCGCCATGATGAACGAGAGCGAGCGAAACAAGCTGGCCGGCGAATTCCAGGAAAAGGTCAAAGAGTTCAACTTCCTGAAACAACGCCTGGACAGCACCGTTGCCCAGCGCAAGCAGGCATTCCTGGAGCAGGCACGTCCGGAAGTGGACGCGGCGGTTGAGGAGCTGCTCAAGGAAAATGATCTTGATCTGATCCTGCCAAGCGAAGCCGTTGTCTACGTGAAGCCGGAGATGAACCTCACCCCACAGTTGCTTGAAAAGCTGAACCGTTAATCCTGGTGGGGGATTCCCCGGAACGTTATGGAGCGAGTAATGACAGAGAGGTCCTTTCGGCTCGAAGACATCGCCAAAGCGCTGGGAGCCGATCTCCGGGGTGACCCCGATGTTCAGGTAACGGGCCTTGCAACCTTGCAGGCCGCAAGGCCGGGCGAGATCAGTTTCCTCGCCAACCCCTCCTATGCCAAGTACCTGGTAGACACTCAGGCCTCGGCCGTGATCATGTCGCCGGCATCCGCCGGGGATGCCACGACCAATGTCCTGTTAATGGACAATCCTTACCTGGGCTATGCTCGCCTGAGTCACTGGTTTGATCCTGAGCCCGTATCGACGCCCGGCATTCATCCGTCGGCCGTTGTGGACGCCAGTGCCCGGGTCGCGGCTGACGCGTCCATCGGTCCGAACGCCGTGATCGAAGCCGATGTCGATATTGGTGCGAAGGTGGTGGTAGGTGCCGGCTCGGTCATCGGTGCCCGAACCCGAGTGGGCGCCGGAACCATTATTCGCCCGCGGGTGACACTTGCTCACGATGTTGTCGTGGGGCAACGGTGCCATATCCTGAGCGGTGCAGTTGTCGGCTCTGACGGCTTTGGCTTTGCCAACGAGAAAGGCGTTTGGCAGAGGATTGCCCAGCTGGGACGGGTGGTTCTGGGTGATGACGTCGAAGTCGGGGCCAACACCACCATAGACCGGGGCGCATTGGACGATACGGTCATCGGTGAGGGCGTGAAACTCGACAATCTGATACAGATTGCGCACAACGTTCAGATTGGTGACCACAGTGCCATGGCCGCCATGGTGGGTATTGCCGGCAGCACCCGGATCGGCCGGCATTGCGTCTTCGGCGGCGCATCTGGGGTAGCGGGCCATCTCAACATTGCAGACCAGGTACATCTGACCGGCATGACCCTGGTGACAGGGGATATCCGGGAACCGGGGGTGTATTCCTCCGGCACCAGCGCGGATACCAATCGTAAGTGGCGAAAGAATGCTGTGCGTTTCCGTCAGTTGGATGACCTGGCACGACGCATTAAAGAACTGGAAAAGAAATTAGAGGGCTGAGGCCGATCAAGATGATGCGAATTGACGAAATTCTGGAGTACCTACCGCATCGTTATCCATTCCTGCTGGTGGACCGGGTAACGGAGGTTGAAAAAGGAAAATCAATTAAAGGCTACAAGAATATCTCGTTCAACGAGTCTTTCTTCCAGGGCCACTTTCCCAATAATCCGATTATGCCCGGTGTACTGATCATCGAAGCCATGGCACAGCTGTCAGGCATTCTCGGTTTTGTGACCGTGGAACGGAAACCGGCAGACGGCGTGGTACAATACCTCGCTGGTTCCAGTAAGGTACGCTTCAAGCGTCCCGTACTGCCGGGAGATCAGCTTTGCATGGAATCGGAACTGATTTCCGGTAAACGTGGCATCTGGAAATTCGAATGTCGGGCACTGGTCGACGGTGAAGTCGTGTGCGTGGCAGAGATACTGACCGCTGAGAGAGAAGTTTGATGGCGACAAGTGACTGGTCGGGTATTCATCCTCAAGCGATTGTAGACCCATCAGCCAAACTCGGTGACAACGTAACCGTTGGTCCCTGGAGTTATATTGGCCCTGGTGTTGAGATTGGGGATGGCACCGAGATCCTGTCCCACGTGGTTGTTAAGGGGCCGACGGTAATCGGTCGGAACAACCGGATTTTCCAGTTCTCCAGTGTTGGAGAGGAATGTCAGGACAAGAAATACGCGGGTGAACCGACGACATTGATCATCGGCGACAACAACGTTATCCGCGAGAACTGCACGATTCATCGAGGCACTGTCCAGGATCGTGGGGAGACCCGCATCGGCAGTGGCAACCTCCTGATGGCGTACGTGCATGTCGCCCACGATTGCGTCGTGGGCGATAACACCATTCTTGCCAACTGCGCGACCCTGGCCGGGCACGTGAATGTGGGTGATTTTGCCATTCTGGGTGGCGGTACCATGGTTCACCAGTTCTGCAACATCGGCCCGCACAGCATGGCGGCCGGCGGGAGTATCGTGCTCAAGGACATACCGGCGTACGTCATGGCAAGCGGCCAGTCGGCCCAGCCCCACGGTATGAACGTGGAAGGTCTGAAGCGTCGCGGTTTCAGCAAAGAAGTGCTGCTCAGCCTGCGCAGGGCCTACAAGGTGATCTATCGTCAGGGTCTGACCACCGAGCAGGCGGTGGAGGAGTTGACCGGCGCCTTTCAGGACGTTCCCGAAATACGTCCCCTCATTGACTCCCTGCGAGGAGCTCACCGCGGCATCATCCGCTAATTTGGCGGGAGCCTGTTGGTGACGGACCATCCTTCGAAGCACGCGGTTGTCAGCGACCGCCCAATCACCTTTGGAATCATTGCCGGGGAGGCATCGGGAGACATTCTCGGTGCCGGCCTGATCCGCTCGCTCCGGGCCCGCTACCCCAGGGCCCGGTTCGTCGGAATTGGTGGTGACGACATGATCGCCGAGGGTTTTCACTCCCTGGTGCCCATGGAACGGCTTTCCGTGATGGGCCTGGTCGAGGTCCTGGGTCGAATCCGCGAATTGTTCCAGATCCGCGCCCGCGTGCTGGACTACTTTTTTTCCACTCCGCCCGATGTGGTCATAGGCATTGATTCCCCCGATTTCACCCTGACCATCGAGCGTCGGTGTCGCGAAGCGGGAATCCCGACGGTTCATTATGTCAGTCCCTCCGTCTGGGCCTGGCGGCAAAAGCGGATCTTCAAGATTGCCAAGTCCGTGAACCTGATGCTCACACTGTTCCCCTTCGAGGCCCGCTTTTATGAGGAGCACCAGGTGCCAGTCGCCTTTGTGGGGCACCCATTGGCTGATCGTATTCCTATGGTTCCGGAAACCGGGAAGGCCCGTCAGGAGTTGGGGCTGGACGACCAAGCGCCATTACTGGCGGTATTGCCGGGAAGTCGGGCCGGTGAAGTGGAGCGTCTGGGAACCCTGTTTCTGGAGGCAGCCCGTTGGATTCAGGAGAAGCGACCGGATTTGCAGCTGGTTATTCCCTGCGTGAATCGGGATCGGGAAAAGCAGGTGCGGGAACTGGTTGACGCCCTCGACGTTAAACTGCCGGTCACGATCGTGCGAGGCAAGTCCCGAGAGGTTATGGCGGCTTCGGATGTCGTGCTGCTGGCCTCCGGCACCGCCACGCTGGAAGCCATGTTACTGAAAAAGCCGATGGTGGTGGGGTACCGGTTGAGCGATTTCAGCTACGCGCTTTTGTCGCGACTGGTCAAGGTGCCCCATGTGGCACTGCCCAATCTGCTAGCCCGTGAGGCCCTGGTCCCCGAACTGCTTCAGGACGATGCCACGGCCGAAGCGCTTGGGTCCGCAGTACTGGAGCGACTGGAGAACCAGCAGGAGCGCCAGCGGCTCGTCGATGCCTTTACCACCTTGCATCAGACCCTCAAGCAGGGTGCCGATGAGAAGGCTGCTCAGGCCATATCGGATTTGCTGGAACGGAGGCAAGGCTGATGGCGCGGGTTGAACTACCCCCCTTCGAATGCTCCTACCAGGGCCGTCTGTTGGCCGGCGTGGATGAAGTGGGGCGAGGCCCCCTTATCGGCGCGGTTGTGACTGCCGCGGTCATTCTGGATCCAGCCCGCCCGATCGCGGGTCTGGCAGATTCCAAAAAGCTGACGGAAAAAAAGCGCAACGGGCTTTACGACGAGATCATCGAGAAAGCCGCCGCCTGGTGCGTAGGTCGTTGCGAGGCCCACGAGATCGATCAGTTGAACATCTACCAGGCCACCATGGTTGCGATGGAGCGAGCCGTCGCCGGGCTTGGGATTGAACCGGAGTACGTGTTGGTCGATGGCAATCGTTGTCCAAACTGGCGTTGGGCGTCGGAACCGGTGGTGAAGGGGGATAGCCGCGTGGCGGAGATCAGTGCTGCATCCATTCTGGCCAAGGTGACCCGTGACCGGGAGATGGAGGCGCTGGAGCAAACCTATCCGGGCTACGGGCTTGCCAAGCACAAGGGGTACCCGACACCGGTTCACCTCGAAGCTCTGTTCCGCCTGGGCGTGACGCCGGAGCATCGGCGATCCTTCCGTCCGGTTCAGGAGGCAATCGAGGAGGCGGGTTTCTGGAAGCGGCCAGAGGCAGAGGAACCCCCTGATCCCGGAGATCTCCATTTCCCAGCCGATTTGTTCGAAAATAGCAATTGACAGGTTGGGCTCCAGTCCTTAATATACGCGCACGTTGATCGGGGGTACTCCGGTAAACAACCAGTTTTGATGCGGGGTGGAGCAGTCTGGTAGCTCGTCGGGCTCATAACCCGAAGGTCGTTGGTTCGAATCCAGCCCCCGCTACCATATTAGAGAAAGGCAGATCAGTACGTCGCTGATCTGCCTTTTTTGCGTCTGGGGTCCCGGAAATCGTCTCGCGATCATGTTACTTCTGATGGTCGATTACGAGAACCGGTCCCAGTAGGGCGGATCCCCGAAATACCCGTCCATGAAGTCCACAAAGCTGCGCACCTTGCTGGCCAGCAGCTGCCGGTGGGCGTACACGGCATAGAGCGCCATCGGCTCTGGCTCGCACTCCGGCAACACGATCCGAAGTTTTCCCTCTCGAATGGCCGAGCCCGCAATAAAGGTGGGCTGGAGCGCGATTCCTGCGCCGGCGATGGCCGCTTCCACCAGCACGTCCCCATTGTTGCTGACCATGTCGCCTTTGGCGTTTCTCAGCCAGCGGTGCACGGCCTCATTGCTATCTAAGTCCATGTAGCTGTAGCGCAGATAATGATGGTCGCTGAGCATGTCGGGCCGCTCGGGCGTGCCGTGTGTTGTCAGATAGTCGGGCGAGGCACACATCACCAGGCGCACCCGTGCAATTCGCTTGGCGATGAGTGATGAGCTTTTCAGGTGGCCGATCCGCAGCGCGATATCGAAGCCTTCCTCGACGATGTCGACCTTGCGGTCATTGAGTTGGAGGTCAATGGTTACGGCGGGGTGGGCTTTCTGGAAGGCCGCTAATAATGGAGCCATGTGTCGGATGGCGAAGGAAACCGGGGCGCTTATCCGCAGAAGGCCCCGGGCCTGTGTTTGCAGGTCGCCAAGCTGGTTTTCCATGTCGTCGATGTCGTGGAGCACTTGCTGGGCGCGCTGGTGGTAGCTCGCTCCCGCTTCCGTCAGGTGGATCTTGCGAGTGGTGCGGTTCAGCAGGCGCACGCCAAGGTGCTGTTCAAGCTGGGATACGTACTTGCTGACCAGTTGCGGCGACATTTCCATGCGGTCTGCGGCTCGCGTGAAGGTCCCTTCGTTCACGACCGTGACAAAGGCTCGCATGGCATCAATTCGGTCCATGGGGCTCTCCCGTTAACTCTATGTCTGCAATTATCAATGCATGGTTGATAATAAAGCAACATTGGCCGTCTTAGTTTTTTAAATTGGCGATAGTAGAGTAGCCACATCACCTGAGGCGAGCGCTTCGGGCCAATTTAACGACAGCAAGATTCGAGGGGACCATCATGACTACTCAATTCGTACAGACACTGCTTCAATCCAATGCCGGCTTCGCTGCCCTGGTACTGCGGGTTCCGGTTGGTCTGATTCTCGCAGCCCATGGGGCACAGAAACTCTTTGCCTGGTTCGGCGGCTACGGGCTTGAGGGTACCGGCCAGTGGATGGCGAGCATCGGCCTGGAGCCGGGTTACCTGATGGCATTGCTGGCCGGCAGCGCCGAGTTCTTTGGTGGCCTGGCCCTGGCCGTTGGTCTGCTGACCCGGCCGGCGGCTCTGGTGAACGCGGTTGCCATGCTGGTGGCGATCTTTGCGGTGCACATCGGGAACGGCCTGTTCATGTCCAACAACGGCTATGAGTTCGCGCTGACCCTGTTTGTCGTGAGCGTGGCGCTGGCCATTCAGGGCGGCGGCCGATTCGCCATCGATAACGTGCTGCTCGAGCAACTCGGCAATGCGAGACAGGGCGAGCGCGCTGCCCTGTAACAATCTGAGTCTAATTCACAGAAGCACGTCAGGTTTGAACTGGCACTCCTCCGCTGCGGGGAGTGCCGTGCTGACAGGAGAGCGGGATTATGCTGGTAAATGGCGTTTGGAAAGAGAACTGGCAACCGGTACAGGCGAAGGATGAGCAGGGGCGTTTTATTCGACAGACATCCCCGTTCCGAAACTGGATCACGCCAGATGGCTCCGCCGGGCCAACCGGGACCGGCGGATTCAGGGCGGAAAAGGGGCGCTACCATCTTTACGTTGCGTACATCTGTCCCTGGGCATCAAGGGCGCTGATGGTTCGCGAACTCAAAGGGCTGAAGGACCTGGTCGGAATCACGGTGGTCAATCCCCGCTTGACCGACCAGGGCTGGCAGTTCGGTGGTTACCCCGGAGCGGACGAGGATAGCCTCAACGGTGCCCGTTACAT
This sequence comes from Marinobacter arenosus, assembly GCF_019264345.1. NCBI lineage: Bacteria > Pseudomonadati > Pseudomonadota > Gammaproteobacteria > Pseudomonadales > Marinobacteraceae > Marinobacter > Marinobacter arenosus. The sequence continues at coordinate 88,410 of NZ_JAHVAO010000003.1, read as the reverse complement.
GCACGAGCTCTATACCCGCGCCGATCCGACCATCTCCGGCCGGGCCACGGTGCCTGTGCTCTGGGACAAGCAGACCGAAACCATCGTAAACAACGAGTCTGCGGATGTGGTTCGGATGCTGAACAGTGCGTTCAGCGGCATCGTGGATCAGGGCCCGGACCTGTATCCGGAAGACCTGGCGTCCGACATCGACAGTCTGAATGCGTATCTGTACACGGATCTGAATAACGGTGTTTACCAGGCCGGCTTTGCGTCCAGTCAGGCCGCCTACGATGAGGCCCACACCAGGGTTTTCGCAGCGCTCGACGAACTGGAGGCGCGACTGGCAGACGGGCGCACCTATTTGTTCGGGGGTCGCCTGACGGAAACGGATATTCGCCTGTTCGTAACCCTGGTGCGTTTCGATGCGGCCTACCACGGCCTGTTCAAGTGCAACCGCAACACGTTGCAGGCGATGCCCCGTCTGCATGCCTACATGCATCGGATACTGAAGCTGGACGGCATTGCCAGCACAGTGAACCTTGATCACATCAAGGCCGGGTATTATTCCATCAAGGCCCTGAACCCGACGGGTATTGTACCGGCGGGCCCGGGTGAGCTCTGACCGGGATTTTCAGTGCCATACTACAAGTGATTGCCGGAGGCGTAGCCATGACCACAGAACCCGACGTGTTGTTTCTTTCCCATGGCGGAGGGCCGATGCCGTTGCTGGGGGATCCAGGGCACCGGGAACTGGTGGAACAGCTCACTGACTTTGGCGAGAAACTGACGAAGCCGTCGGCCATCCTGGTGATCAGCGCCCACTGGGAGGAGTCGGTCCCGACGATCACCGCCGGGACCACCCCGCCACTGATTTATGACTACCATGGTTTTCCGCCGGAAGCGTACGACATCCAATACCCCTGTCCCGGGGAGCCCGCGCTTGCCGGTGAGGTCTATCGGGCGTTGGAGGCAGCGGGGATTCCGGCCCGGCTTGATAGCCAGCGCGGTTTTGACCATGGCCTGTTTGTGCCGCTGAAGCTGATGTACCCCGCAGCGGATATTCCCTGCGTTCAGTTGTCCCTGGTGAACAGTCTGGATGCCCGTGTGCATCTGGCTATCGGTAAGGCCCTGCAGACCCTGGACTACGACAACCTGCTGGTGATCGGATCCGGGTTCTCGTTCCACAATATGCGGGCGTTTTTCACCCCCGGCACCGCAGAGATTCAGGCCCGCAACCAGGCCTTCGAGGACTGGCTGACCGAAACTTGTACCGACCCCGACCTTCCGGAATCGCAGCGTGCCGAGCGCCTCGCCCACTGGGATCTGGCCCCGTACGCCCGGTTCTGTCATCCCCGGGAAGAGCACCTGCTGCCGTTGCATGTGTGTTACGGGCTGGCCGACCGGGCCTGTGAAACTCACCTTTCGGCAACCATCCTGGGCAAGCAATCCGGGATGTTCCACTGGGGGCGCCGAACCTCACTCTAGGCTCTCTCTCTTGGTCTCTTTCTCCTGATCGTTTTCTTCTGCTCCCATTCTGACCTTCCTCCCCGGCCGCGCGAGCGACCCTCCTTTTTGTGCTGATCTGTTGTGCTCATCGTGTACGCCGGATCGTCATGCTAATAAATTGACGAGTTTTCCCTTCTTCTGAGTTAAAAAAGTGTCGCCTCCGGGCTATTGGTCGGCTGTGTTTTTATGAACTCCGGTTAAGTGTGACGCTTTTTTCCGCCTGTTTTACGGCTTTCTTATACGTAGTAACCCGTACCTTAATTCCATTTCAGGCCAAAATTTGCCCGGGAAACAGGGCAATGGACTATTTTATTACCAATAGCTGACGGAAAATTGACCAATTTGTAATTAGGAAATTGACGTTTGGGTCGTTCATACTTGCTCACGATTTGAACAACTCCACTGTAACGACGATTAAATGGTGAATATAGATATGAAACGCGTCAACAAAGTGTCAGCTGCAGGGATCGCCGCGTTTGCAATCGGAGCTCTTCTCACAGGCTGTGGCGGAGGCGGTTCCGGCTCCGGTACAGGTACAGGATCTGCAGTAGGTGGCGGCGGCTACATCGACGAGAAAACCGCCGTACTGAGCTGGAGTGCACCCATGACCCGTGAAAACGGCGATAGCATCAGCATGGGCGAGCTCGAGAAGTATGTGATTCGTTATGGGAAGGATGTAGAAGACATGAGCGAAGAGGTTGTGATCAACAACGCTCAGTCAGAGGCAGAGATGTCGTATGCCATTAACGGCCTGGAGAATGGTACCTGGTACTTTACAATTCAGGTTCAGGACACCAGTGGCGTGATAAGCGCACCGTCCGATGTAGTCAGCAAGTCTATTCAATCTTGATCCGTAGTGCCCCTTGTAAGCCTGAAGTAACGCAGTCTCAGGCAAGGGGGTCGGCAATCGGGAGCTTCAGGGTAAAGGTAGAGCCTTCGCCAGGCGTCGAAGCCACCGAGATTTCCCCTCTGTGTTTCTCCACCACGATCTTTACGAACGACAAGCCCAGACCCGTGCCATGCACGCCGGCCAGTTCGCTTCTCTTCTGACGTCGATAGCGATCAAACAGGTGAGGTAACTCATCCGCGTCAATACCACTGCCTTCGTCGCCAATGGTCAGGCAGGCCTGGTGGCCAGCCCGGAAAACCTGGATATCAATGGCTGACCCCTCCGGACTGTACTGAACCGCATTGGTCAGCAGGTTGATGACGGCTCTCTCCAGCAGCTCGGCATTGCCTTTAAGCCAGAGGTCTTCCGTTCCCTGCAGTTGCAGCTGAATGCGCTTCTCCGCTGCCTGCTCACTCACGCTGTCACGGGCGTTCTCCACAATGGCCAGGAACTCGCACTCATAGAAGCGGGTTTCCGTCAGCTGTTCGGCGCGCGCAAGCTGCACAAACTCTTCCGCCAGGTGATAACTCCTCCGGGCAAGCCGTCCCAGCTGGTCGAGCTGTTCTTTTTCTATGTGGCTGGGGTCCCGCTTCAACTGCTCAATCAGCGCCAGCTGGGACACCAGAGGTGATCGGACATCGTGGGATATGAAGTCGATGGCCTCCCGGTGCTGGCGCTGCTGTTCCCGAAGCTCGGAAATGTCGGAGATGTTGGCGATGATGCCGTGCTGGTCGCTGTCCGGCAGGGCAAACGGCGCGAAGTGGATCAGAAAGTCCTTGTGGTGAATGCGAAGGTCCACCGTGCGGCTTTGCCGCAGCGTCAGGGTTTCCGAAACCGTTTCATGCCAGGGTGGCGTTTCCCGTGGGTCATGGCCTTCGAGCAGTCGGGCCAGCGGCAGGCCGGCAAGGCTTGGCATCGGTTCCTGGAACCATTCCTCGATATGGCCGTTGGCAAAGCGGATAACCGCCAGTTCGTCGGTCACAATGATGCCGTCCGGCATACGCTCGAAACTGCGCCGGATGAACTCCTGCATGTAGTTGAGCCGTTCCGTGGCAACGCGCACGCGCTCGATCCTGGCTGAGATGTTTTCCCGGGGTTTTTCCGTCCGGGGGTTCTGATCACCGGGTTCGAGGGGAAGGCGACGCAGGTAGCGTTGAATGGCCTCGCGGCTCAGGTCGTTCGGCAGGATCAGGCCAAGGGTATACAGGGTATTGCCGCGCACCAGCCCTATCCAGCTGCGGTTGCTGTCGTGAATCCATCGCCCGGTTTCCAGGCTGTCGGGAATATCGGCAACGGTAAGGCCCTGGAGCGACAGGGTATTCTGCCCCTCACACAGCAGCCACCCCTCGGGCTGCAGCAATGCCTGGAAATGCTGGAGCAGTTGGGCAGGGTGTCTGCGTGAGGGTTCCGGAACCGAGATGTGTGGGCTGCGGGCGAGGTCGTCCAGTTGCCGGTTCAGAAACCGGTTGGTCATGGCGAGGCGGAAGCCGCTGGACAAAGGCAGTGCCAGCAAGGGGACCAGAAGTGCGTTCGCAACAGGAAGCCAGAGTTGGGTGCCGAACAGCCCGAAGAGAAACGATGTCAGCAGTGCGGCCACAGTCAGCACGCAGGCCGCTATGGTACGCGTTGGCCGCATTCGTGGGAGCGTGACAGACAGCGCAATCACGATCGCCAGGGTAAGGACCGGCGAAACCCACGCCGGAGCCCGGCGAATCAGAAGATTCTGATTGAGCGCCGAGAGCGTGTTGGCATGGAATTCCACGCCCGACATGGGTCGACTCAATCCGGAAAAAGGCGTGGGCAGGATGTCGCCGAATCCTGCGGCCGTTGCACCGACAAATACCGTCTTGCCGTCGAAAACCTCAGGCGCCGGTGGCTGATTGAGTACCCGGATGTAGGAGTAGGTTGGCAGTGTGCCGGCCCCACCCGCCAGTGGCACCGCCCGGTACTCATCCCGGACATTCATGAATGGCGGCGCGGGATGGGGGGCTGAGGCGTCCCCGAACCGGCTGGTGGCTGCCACGGAGAGGCTGGGCCAAAGCTGGTTGCCCAGGCCATTGAACAGGTAAAGCCCGCGGGCAACGCCGTCTTCGTCGAGTTCAACGTGGGCGTGTCCGAGACTGGACGCTGCGGCTGCGAGCTCAGGTGCTGGCAGTTCCTCCCTCAGGAGATGGTTGGCGGTCGGCGGAGACAGATGTACGGGCAGTACCACATTGCCATGGCGGAGCATTGCCCCGGCAAGCGCCGTGTCATCGACCGAAGGCTCGGGAAATAGAACGTCGAAGACGATGGCCTCTGCGCCAGCCGCGTTCAGTTTATCGATGAGCTCGGCATGGACCGAGCGTTGCCATGGCCACCTGCCAAGCCGTTCCAGGCTGAGCTCGTCGATGGCGACGATCACAACCTGACTCGAAGGTTGGGCCGGTGCGGCGGTGGTGGCCTTATCGAATAGCCACAAGTCCAGCCGTTGGGGCAGTTCCGATGACTGGATCAGGAGGAGGAGTGCCAGCAGTATCAGGCCCATGGTCCAGGGGGTCGTTCTTATTGGCAGCCATTCCCGGTTCATGAGCCCTGCTGTGTCGTTCGGTCGATCAATGGATTATTCCAGGTAGAGTTCCCTCCCGGGTCCCCAGCGACTGGTCAAGGGGCCGTCAGAAAGAGCTTTCAACCGCACAAAATACCGTCTTCCGGGAATCAGGCGCAAGGCTGCCGTGGTATCTGCCAGCTTCGCTTCCTTGATGATGTTCTGGAACTCAGGCTCTTCGGAAAGCTGGAGGCGATACTCTTTGGCGGTCTTGATCTTCTCCCAGAACACCCGGACCTGACTATCCACATAGTTGATGCTGATAATTCGAACCGGCGGGAGGCTGCCATTTACGACCAGTGTCCGGGTTTCACTGACCGCCACCGAGTTGCCACCGGCTTCGGTGACGACGCGCCAGTAATACTGGCCGGGTCCGAGCGGGCGCAAGGGCAGTGCCGACGTTTCCGGCGCCCATTCGCTGGTGGTGATCAGTTCCCGGAAACTGTCGTCCTCGGCAATTTCCACCCTCGCGACTTCATTCTGGCCGTTCAGGGTCCAGCGGAATTCCGGCATGTCATCGTTGGCGACGCCACCTTCAGCAGGCGCCAAGAGGCTCGCGGCCTGGGCCTGCAGGTCCACCTCGAAGGGGATCACCGCCGGCATACCCGCGGTGCCGCGACTGTCCAACGCCGCCAGGTGAATCTCGTAGCCGCCGTTATCGAGCATGCTCAGATTGAACTGGTTGCCCTCAAGTTTCCGGCTTTCCACCCAGCGACCGCTGTCGGATTCAAAAATGTCGAGACGGTGCCGCGGCGCGGGACTCGGTGCCCAGCTGATCGGTGTCGGAAGTTTGGTGACGGTGGCCGGAAGCGGATTCACCTCAGGCGCGGGCGGCAGGCGGCGGATGCTGAGACCGGTATTGGACTGGGTCGAAACCGCCGCACTGTATCCTGCCGGGATTCGCCGAGTTTTTCCGGGAGCGCCGAAATCCACCACGCCGTGGGTCACCTGTAAGCTGGTGCCATTTACCGACGTTTGCAGGGAAAACGCAGTTCCCCGAACCGCGGCAACGGCCGATGGGGTTTCAATTTCGAACCGCGCGCCGCCCTCTATCACGGGCTTTACCCGGGTATGCACTTCACCCGTGTGCAGGCGAAGGCGGGTATCCACCATTCCGGATTTGCCGTATTGGGTCAGGCGATTAAAGATCAGGCGAGAGTCCGGTGAGATCCGCACTTCCGAGCCGTCCGCCAGAGCAATGGTGGCCGAGCCGGAGCCGGACAGGATTTCATCACCCACGCGAATCAGGGTTTGGGCGGTCAATGGGAGCTTTCGGCCGTCCGAGCCGGAAATCAGTTGAACCGATCCGGACACGGTAGTAACGCGGGCCGGATCTGGTTGGCGTTTCAGCCAGGACAGCGGAATACGGATGCTGTCGCCTTCGGCAATCGCTGAACCCTTTTCGACGTTGTTGTACTGCAGCAGGCGTGCGGCCGTGTAGCCGGGCGCGAGAAGTTCACTCGCCACCTGACGATAACTCTCGCCGGGTCGCAACGTGTATATCCACTCGGGCGTCGCCGCGCTCTGTGAATCCTCGACGGACGATGCCGAACCCTGGGTGATGGACAGTTCAGCCTGGGCGCTGAAAGCCGTCAACAGGATAGCCGGCGCCCACAGCACCCGGAGAATGCGCTGTACTCCCGTTTTACTCATTCGCGGCCCGGTCAGTCTCGACGATGTCAGTGGTCTCCGCGTCGGGCACCTGCATGGACTCGAGCCGGTAACCGCGCTGGTAAATGGTCTTGATCCGGAAGCCGTTCTCGGGATTCAGGCCAAGGCGGCGGCGAAGGCGGCTCATGTGAGTGTCCACCGTGCGGGTATTGATGTCTCTTGTCAGGCCCCAAACCCGCTCAAGGAGCATCTCCCGGGTGAGCAGTCGGCCCTGATTCTGAAACAGGAACAGGGTCAGGTCGAAGTCTTTGTCCGTAAGGGTCAGTTCTTCCCCATGCAGTGTGATGATTCGGCGCTGGGTGTTCACTTCAAACGGACCGTACTTGAGCAGTTCCTTGTCGCTGTCCGGATTGATCCGGCGAGCGAGTGCGTTAATGCGTGCCACAAGTTCGGCTTCCCGGGCGGGCTTAGCCAGGTAGTCGTCGGCGCCGGCGTCCAGGGCCCGGACAACATCCGCTTCGCTGTCACGCTGGGTAAGGAAGACGACCGGAATGGACCAGTTGAGCTGCGCCCGAACGCTTTCCAGCACGTCGATGCCGGTCATGTCGGGAATCTGCCAGTCCAGGATCAGGAGGTCGTAGCTGCGATGCAGAACCGCACTCAGAAACGATTGACCTGTCGGGAAGCTGTCGCAGTGGTGTCCGCGCTCGGACAGCATCGACTGTACATGCTGTGCCTGTTCATATTCGTCTTCAAGCAGAGCGATTCGCATGAAGCCTCTCCCGGGGTTGCTCGCTGTTTTGATCGTGCCGATAGGCTGGTGACAGACGGACTGATCAGCCATACCGCCGGATTATCACAAAATGTGAAAGTGTATTCAGTATCGTTATGTAGACTTGCGTAAACGGATGGCAGGTTTTCCATCCTCGTCATTAAGGGTTTGTCGGCAGGCTGGGAAATTACTGCAGCCCCAGAACCAGCCTTTTTTACCTTTTCTTCGGACCAACGGCGAAAAACAGTGGGGGCAGGGGATCGGCTTCTGGCCGGTGCCATCCGCCGGAGCCGTATCCTCGATGGGTCTCGTGCCTGTGCAATCCGGGTACCGGGTGCAGGCGTGGAAGCGCCCGAACTTGCCGTCCCTTTCGGTCATGGGCGCCCGGCATTTCGGGCAGTGCACCTGCCCCGGCTCAGCGTCCGCCGGTTCATCGGCGACACGGTCGCCCTGCGGGCGGTTAATGAAATCCCGGACTTCCTGTTTCAAGGTGTCGAGGAAGGCGCGGGGGTCGCCCTCGCCGCGCCGGATGCTTTCCAGTGTTGCCTCCCATACCGCGGTACGGTCCGGTTTGCTGACGGATTCGGGCAGGGCGCCGATCAGCGCCTTTCCCTTGTCAGTGGCCCGGATGTGCCGGCTGTCCCGGTACAGGTACTCCCGCTTGAACAGCGTGTCGATAATCGCGGCGCGGGTGGCTTCGGTGCCGAGCCCATCGGTCTCCCGAAGCGTTTTACGCAGCTCGGGATCGCTGACAAAGCGGGCAATGTTGGTCATCGCCGAGAGCAGGGTGGCGTCGGTGAAGTGCTGCGGCGGCTGGGTTTTCCGTTCAGTGATAGCGCAGTCGTCGCACAGTACCGGTTCGCCCCGTTCCAGTCGTGGGAGCGGCGCTTTCTGGGGATCGCTTCGGCCTTCCCGCAGCTTCAGTTCCAGGGCCTTCCAGCCAGGCGTCAGGATGGCGGTCTCGGTGGCCCGGAACTTGTGTTCCGCCACTCGCACCGTCAGGCGGCCTTCCCGGTGCACGGCATCGGCCGCGAACTGCATCAGGTAGTAACGGCTGATCAGGTCGTAGATTTTCTCTTCGGCCGGTGTCAGCTTGCCATTCGGGGTCGGCCGGCTGGTTGGAATGATGGCGTGGTGGGCGTCTACCTGTTTGTCGTTCCAGGCGGCGGTTCGGCGCTCAAGATCTGCCGAGCTGCAGGCGTCAGCGAGGTTTGGCGCAACCCGGCCAATCGCCCGTACCACCTGTTCCCGCTGGCCGTAGTGGCCTTCCGGAAGGTACCGGCAGTCAGAACGCGGGTAGGTGATCAGCTGGTGCCGTTCGTACAGATTCTGCGCCGTATCCAGAACCTCTTTGGCGCCCATGCGGAATAGCCGCCCGGCCTCAATCTGAAGTACCGAGAGTGACAAAGGTAAAGGCGGCGGTTCCGGGCGGTCGCGAAACCGGGACTCGACGATCGTTCCGGGGCGTCCGTTGGTGTCGGCGGCGATCTGGTCTGCCGTTGCCCTGTCGAGCAAGCGGTTTTCCTCATCCAGGTGATCGCGGAACTGTTCGTCGGGTAGCCAGCGTGCGGTGAACGGGGTTTGGTCCGCTTCCTCTTCCTGCGCTGTGAACCGCGCCTCAATGCGAAAAAAGGGCCTGGGGTCAAAGTTCTCGATGGTGTTGTCGCGCTCCACCACAAGACCCAGAACCGGCGTCTGCACCCGGCCGACGGAATAGACGCCCTGTTCGCCCTGCTGCTGGTAGGTCAGGGTATAGAAGCGTGTCAGGTTAATGCCGTACAGCCAGTCGGCGCGTTGGCGAGCGAGCGCGGAGTGGGACAGCCGGCGGAATTCACGGTTGTCCTTCGGGTTCTGAACGGCCTTCACCACTGCGGCAGGTGTCAGATCGTTGATCAGTATGCGCTGAACCGGCGCTTTTGCGCCAAAGTACCTGAGAACCTCGTCCACCAGCAATTGGCCCTCGCGGTCGGGATCCCCCGCGTGGACAATGGTTTTGGCCTGACGGATCAGGGACTCAAGCACCTTCAGTTGCTGGAGTACGCTGTCCTTGGGCATGACCTGCCATTGCTCCGGGAACATGGGCAAATGTTCCTGGCGCCATTTCTTCCACGCGGGATTGTAACGAGCCGGTTCAGCGGGCTCCAGCAAATGGCCAATACACCAACTGACGGTGGCAGCGTCGTCGCCTTCGCCGCAACGGATCCAGCCCTGGCCTTTCTGATAAGGGCCGGGAAGGGCGGCGGCAATGGCGCGGCCGAGGCTTGGTTTTTCGGCAATATAGAGGTGCATGGTTCTGAGCGCGATTGGGTCGGGATGGGAATGTGGCTGTTTGGTTCTTTGCTGTCAAGGTTCGGGCGGCTGGGGGTTTGTGTAGTAGACTGGAGGAAAGAACGCAGTTGCAAAAGGATTGAGTAATGAAGATCCAGAACACCATCGAGACGAAGCTCAACGGGGCTTTTGACGTCCGTTTTCTGCAGGTCGAGAACGAGAGCCACAAACACAGTGTGCCGCCGAATTCGGAGACGCACTTCAAGGTCACCCTGGTGTCCCCGGATTTTGAGGGCCAGATGAAAGTCCGGCGCCATCAGACCCTCTACAGTGTCCTGTCCGAAGAGCTGGCGGGTGAGGTCCATGCCCTGGCCCTGCACCTCTACTCGCCGGACGAATGGGAGGCGGCGGGGAATTCGTCGCCCGAATCGCCCAATTGCATGGGTGGCTCCAAGAACGACCCGGCCATGGCAGCGTCTGTGGGTGGGGGAAAAGGCTCATGAGCCAGTTCTTCCAGATTCATCCGGAAACTCCACAAAAGAGATTGATCAACCAGGCGGTGGATATTCTCCGGCGCGGCGGCGTGATCGTGTACCCCACGGATTCGGCGTATGCCATTGGCTGCCATCTGGGGGACAAGCAGGCGGCGGACCGGATCAAACGGATTCGTCGGCTGGACGACAAGCACAACTTTACCCTTGTCTGCCGGGATCTCTCCGACATTGGCGTGTACGCAAAGGTGGATAACACCCAGTACCGGTTACTGAAGAATTTCACCCCCGGACCCTACACGTTCATTCTGGACGCCACCAGTGAAGTGCCACGCCGGCTGCTCCACCCCAAGCGGCGTTCCGTCGGGGTTCGGGTTCCGGACAACGCCATTGTTCAGGAATTGCTGGGCGAGCTTGGCGAACCGATCATGAGCAGTACCCTGATCCTGCCCGGTGAAACCGATCCGATGACCGATCCCTATGACATCCGGGAGACCCTGGAGCATGAGCTGGATCTGATCATTGACGGTGGTTTCTGCGGCATGGAGGCAACGACAGTTGTGGATTTCACCGGCGAAGCCCCCGTGGTCACACGGGTCGGCAAGGGCGACCCCGAACCCTTCACGGTGTGAGGTCTAGGCCCGGGCGTTGAGGTTGAACGCGTAGCCCCGGCTATTGCCTGCCGCTTCCAGGTGCTCGGCACTGGCGGAGCGGCGCAGGGTGTCGTACCGGTGCACCAGGTCCGGAAGGCCGTTGAACTGTTGGTTCTCGCTGATGAGCGTGTCCAGCAGCGGGTTGTTTACCCCGTAGGCCTGGTTCAGCTTCAAGGCGTTATCCATGAAATGCAGCGTCGGCTCATTGAGGCTCAACCGGCTGAAGGCGTCCTTGAAGTTCTTGTTGATGTTCAGGTCATTTTCGATGAGTGCCCTCGACTCCTCGGTGATCTTGCCGGTGACCTGAATCTTCCCACTCTCATCCCGGTTCACGTTCAACGCGGTGTTGGGCGCGAGGTTGTACTCGGCAAGCTTGTGCCGCAGCGTCTCCCGTACGAAGGCAAGATCCTGCCCAACCGACTGTTTGTAATCCGCCATCGCCAGCTTCCGGGACTTGAGCCTGGCCAGGTCTGTGCTGTCTTCGCCGGAGGGCGTGAAACGGTCATCACCGGGTGCTCCGGCTGATTGTGGGGAAGGGCTGTCGGCCTTGGCGGGCGCGCCCTGCGCCGCGCTATCCGGAGATGGGCGTTTTTCCATGGCCTGCTGGAACTGGGTGCTTGCCCGAATCAGGGATGTCAGTAGTGACATGGCGGGTGTCCTCTCTTGGCAACGCAAACGTTTGCCGGAAAATCGTCGTCTGGGGTGGGTTATGCAGGTTTCGGGCCATTCTGGGAGTTGACTCAGACCTGATCTGCGTCAGTAAAAAAATGGCGCGATTCTATAAAGTCCGGTGTCGATTCATTGTCGTCGACCGACGTCGAGCACGACAGTTCTCTCAATCTCTGTTGTAGGCCCTATCTGCCGGACTGCCATGAAAAGACAACACTCCATCCATTTCCTGTTACTCGCTGCGCTGGCGGCGGCTTTCTCCCTGGTTCTGGTGCTGACGGTTCTCTACAACGCCCAGGCCCAACGCGAGCACATGGAGGCATTCAGCCACCAGTACGTGGATGGCCTGGCCAAATCCTATTTCGATGGCCTCAATACCATGATGGTAACGGGCACGATCGCCAACCGGGATGTGTTGCGCGAGAAGGTGATGGCGCCCGACGAAGTCCTGGATATCCGGGTTGTTCGCAGTGACCATTTAAACCGGATGTTTGGCAAAGGAACCGCCGCCGAGCAGAAGCGCGATGCTCTGGACCGGCAGGCGCTGGCCGGTGAGCGCGTGGAGTCCTATTCCAGCAATGACCGTGGTCGTGTCTACACGCTGGTTGAACCCGTCATTGCCAGTGAAAACTACCAGGGCGTGAATTGCCTCGGATGTCATCAGGCTGAGGAAGGGCAGGTGCTTGGGGCCATTCGTGTGGACTATTCCCTGGCCGCAACCGATGCCCGCCTGCATCAACAGCTCCTGGCCAGCGGCAGTATCCAGGCGGTGATTTTTACCGCGGTATTCTTGTTGACCGCACTCGTTCTTGCCCGACTGGTGTTTGCACGTCTGCGCCGGCTTCATGACCGGATGGACGAGATATCCCGCAATTCTGACCTGACCATTGAGCTTGAGGTTGGCCGGAACGATGAGATCGGATCGGTGTCTCGCGCCTTTAACCGGATGATGGCGAAGATCCGCGAGAGCATGAACACGGTGATGGACAATGCCGAACAGGTCGAGCGGGCGGCGCGGGGCATTGCGGAAAAGTCCGAAACCACGGAACGGGAAGTGCTCGCACAGCGGGATAACACCGATCAGGTGGCCAGTGCCACCACCGAAATGGCTGCATCGGCGGTTCAGGTCCGTGAAAATGCCATTCACACCACCCGCCAATCAGCCGATACCGCCGCCTCGGCCAGCGCCGGCGAACAACTGGCGCGCAATGCGGTTGAGGGCATTGAGGCACTGAACAACGAGGTTCAGGCAGGGGCCCGGCGAATTGAACAACTGGATCAGCGCACCAGCCAGATGTCGGACATGCTGGAGGTGATCTCCAACATTGCCGACCAGACCAACCTGCTTGCCCTGAACGCCGCCATTGAGGCCGCGCGGGCGGGCGAGCAGGGGCGTGGCTTCTCGGTGGTGGCGGATGAAGTTCGGGCATTGGCATCCCGTACCCAGGATTCCACCGAGGAGATTCGCAACACCATCACCGGGCTGAAAAATGAGGTGGTGGATTGTGTGGCCACCATGAGTCACGCCTCGGAAATGGCGGAGCATCAGGTCCAGGCCATTCTCAGGGTCGAGTCCGAGTTTCAGACCATTGCCCTGGCGGTGCGCCGGATCACTGATCTTAACCAGGAAATGGAGAGTGCCGCTGACGAGCAGAGCGCGGTGTCGGAATCGATCAATCACAACGTGATTGAGATCAGTCGCTCCGCCGAGCAAACCTCACAGGATGCCCAGGAAACCACTCGCATCGCCGGGGATCTGCTGGCTATGGCGGAGACCCTCCGGGCGACCATCGCGCAGTTCCGGTTATCGCAAGGTTAGCCTCGGTGGTCCGAGACAAACGGGTTGGTGGCCCGCTCCTGTCCAAACGTGGACATGGGGCCGTGCCCCGGGACAAAGGCGACGTCGTCCCCCAGCGGAAACAGTTTTTCCCGGATCGACCGGATCAGCGTGGCATGGTCGCCTTTCGGGAAATCGGTTCGGCCGATGGAACCGTGAAAGATGACATCGCCAACCAGGGCCAGTCTGGACGCCTGATTGAAAAACACCACGTGCCCCGGTGTGTGGCCCGGGCAATGCAGCACCGCCAGGGTCTGGTCGCCGACGGTCACCTCGTCGCCATCGTTCAGCCAGCGGTCCGGGGTGAACGTCTCTGGGGTCGGGAAACCGAACATCTGAGCCTGCTGGGGTAGACCCGTAATCCAGAACTGGTCCTCCCGGTGAGGACCCTCGATCGGAACAGCCAGCTCCCGCGCCAGCTCCGCCGTGCCTCCGGCGTGGTCAATGTGGGCATGGGTGAGCAGGATCTTTTCGACGGTAACGGCTTCCTCGCTCACGGCAGCGCGAATCCGGTCCAGATCGCCGCCAGGATCGACCACCGCGGCTTTCCGGGTTGTTTCACACCAGATCAGCGAGCAGTTCTGCTGAAACGGAGTTACCGGGATGATGCGGTATTTCATGGCAGGCGTTACCTCTGTCAGATCAAGTTGGCGACGTAGTCTACGACAATTCGCGATGGCTGAAACCCGGATGATCGCTACCCGAGGCACAAACAGGATGTGACACAGCCCTCAATTTTAACGCCATCACCGTTAGATAGTGAGGGACTGGACTGGCAATTGTCCGATTAGACGGTAGCTTATAGGTACATAAATCATTCGCCCCGGGAATCTCTTCTGGGGCGGTAATGCCGGGTGGTCGCATGGTCCGGATGCGATCAAGGTGTATCCCGAAAAGGAGCAGTAAAAAATGGACATGGCAGGCGTGAAGTACTTCTCAATGGCAGTGGCAACCGTTCTGATCACGGGCTGTGGCGGAGGCGGTGGAGGTGGTGGATCGGCGAGTTCGCCAACCCAGCTGTCTCTCGACACTCAGGGTTTTGGCGATAAAAAGGCTTCGTTGCGGGTTCAGAGTGATTTTGAGGACGCCACGGCGGCCTACTCGGACATCAATGACGTGGTTTCGCTTGTCGAGGACGTTGAGACCTCCCTCCTGGCACCGTCTGGCGGCACGGCGGTGGCCACGGCGGCGGCGGCTGAGCCGGAGTACAGCTGCGCAAATGCGGATGGCGTGGTGAATGTTCAACAGTCCGTGGGTGCCACCAGCGAGAGCTACGTGTTTACGTTCAGTAAGTGCCAGGTGCAGACGTTCAGCCATGGCTTGCTTCAACTGAATGGCGAATACCGATCGGATCTAACGGCTTCCAGCGGCGGTTCCTCGGCAACCGTCGTGGATCGGATCAATATTTCGGGACAGAAACTGGATACCGGTGAAGCGCTTGCGATCCTTGGCAGCCAGACGTCGACAATCAGCGTCACCAATGAGTCTGATTTCACTGTAACCACGAAATCGCCATCGATGGAATACCGGCTGGGCAGTGACTACGTCGCAACGCGGGATTCCGAATTCAAGGTCTCCCAGTCTGGTGACGTCATCACACTTTCCATGACAGCCGATCTGGTGAGCTCTGCTCTTGCGGGCTATGTCTCGTACTCCACACCGATCCCCTTAGAGGTGATGTTGACGGAAGATTGCCCCATCCGGGGGCACATTCTTCTGGAAGGGGATGGTACCGTTGAAGCGCGCTATGGCCAGAGCACCGGCCGGGGCTTCGGGCTGGAAGTGCTGGTCAATGGCAGTGAGGTTTCCTATCAGAACACCTGCGGCGCGGCGCTGCCGCTGTAAACCAGAGTCAGGCGGGACCCGATCCCGCCTGACCTGAAACTGTCGTATAACTGACCGGGAACTGTCATAAAGCCTCTTTAGGGTGTGTCCGAAATACCAACACATTGGACACACTGAGGCGACCATGGAATTTCGCAAATCTCTCCTGACTCTAGCCATCACGGGCTCATTTCTCGCACTTACAGGTTGTGTAGACGACGGTGATGACGGCACCGACGGCGCATCTGGCACCAGTCAGACCCTGATCGAATTGAGCAAGCTGGGCACCTACGCCAGCGGGGCGTTTGACGAGGGCGCTGCCGAAATCGTCGCTCACGACTCGGTCAACCAACGCCTGTTCGTGATCAACGCCAATGACTCCACCGTTGATGTGTTGGACATCAACGATCCGGAAACGCCCACCAAACTCAGTACCATCGACGCCACCACCGAAGGCGCCTCAGCCAACAGCGTCGCGGTTTACGGGGATCTCGTAGCCGTCGCCATCGAGGCACCGGTGAAGCAGGACAACGGCAAAGTGGTGTTCTACAACACCACCGACCTGAACAAGGTCGGGGAAGTGACCGTTGGCGCGTTGCCCGACATGGTCACCTTCACTCGGGATGGCCAGGCTGTGCTGGTCGCGAACGAAGGCGAGCCGAGCGACGATTACACTAACGATCCGGAAGGTTCCGTCAGCATCATTGACCTCTCCAATGGTGTTGGCGCGGCCACGGTCACCACGGCGGACTTTACGGCGTTTAACGCCCAGCAGACCGACCTTGTGTCACAGGGTGTGCGGGTGTTCGGGCCGGGCGCTACGCTGGCACAGGACCTGGAGCCGGAATACATCGCCGTCTCCCTGGATAACGAGACCGCCTGGATTGCCTTGCAGGAAAACAACGCGGTTGCCGAGCTGGATATTGCCGCAGGCGAAATCACCGCCATCCTGCCACTGGGATTCAAGAATCACAGCCTGTTGGGCAACGAGCTGGATGCCAGTAACGAAGACAACGGCATTAACCTCCGCAACTGGCCGGTAAAGGGCATGTACAACCCGGACGCTATCGCCAGCTACGGCTATAACGGCAAGACCTACTACCTCACCGCCAACGAGGGGGACTCCCGGGACTACCCCGGCTTCAGCGAGGAATTCCGCGTTGCTGACCTGACTCTGGATGCCGCGGCGTTTCCGGATGCGGCCGAGCTTCAGGAAGCCGAGAGCCTTGGACGCCTGAACGTGACCTCCACGCTGGGCTATGGTGCCTCCTGCGATCCGAGCGATCCCGCCAATGTCACCCTGACCGCCGGCGAGTACGACACCACCTATGTGGAAACCACCTGCGTGTATGAGGAACTCTATGCCTACGGCGCCCGGTCCTTCTCGATCTGGTCAGCCGATGGAACGCAGGTATTCGACAGCGGCAGCGAGTTTGAGCGCATCACCGCGCGCCTGATTCCGGACAACTTCAACGGCAACAACGACGAGAACTCGTTCGACAACCGCTCGGACGACAAAGGCCCTGAGCCGGAGGCCATCACGGTCGGGGAGATTAACGGCCAGACGTTCGCTTTTATCGGGCTTGAGCGCGCCGGCGGCATCATGGTGTACAACGTGACGAATCCACAGAACCCGGAGTTTGTTCAGTACCTCAATAATCGCGACTTCTCGGTGTCACAGACCGACCTGGAAAATGGCCTGGCCGGTGACCTGGGGCCCGAAGGACTGGCCTTCATTCCTGCCGGAGACAGTCCTAACAGCATGCCCATGCTGGCGGTGGGTAATGAAGTGAGTGGCACGACCACCCTGTACGGGATTGATGTGATTGAGTTGTCGGCGGACTGAGTTTCGTTTGGCGTGATTACTTTCCAGCGGGTCCTTCCAGGGCCGTTGGAAAGTAATCACGACGCAGTCAAATTGGTGCAATCATCGAGTCAAAGCCGTTCAGGTTTCCGAGGAAGACTGGTCTGTAATTCAGGAAACACTTTACCTGCTCTCCGTACCAGGTATGCGGGAGTCTATTCGTGAGGGGATGGATGCCCCCATGGATGAATGCGATGAGGAGCTGGGCTGGTGACATGGAAGTTGGTTTACACCAAGCAAGCCCAGAAAGATGCAAAGAAACGGGCCTCCAGCGGCCTCAAACCAAAAGCTCAGGAACTGTTAGTGCTGATAGCGGAAGATCGATACCGCAAACCACCTCCGCTTGAGAAGCTCATTGGTGATCTTGCGGGGGCCTATTCACGCCGCATTGATATTCTGCATCGCCCGGTCTACCAAGGTCTAGAGGACGAGCAAGTGGTGATAATCCTCAGACTCTGGAGCCACTTCGAATAATGGATAACCAGCGGCTGTTGCCGGACAATTTTTCCACCGCTTCGCGGCTCCAAAATTGCCGCAAAGCTTCGCGTTATATGCTTACGAGAAAAGCTTCATCCGACTTTCAGTTGACATGATGGTGCTCCTTTAGCAGGCTAAGTCGCATGAACCTAAATCTTACGCACAAAATGTCTCGAATTATCATCATTCCCTAGGAATGGTGGGAGTTTTGATGCGTCTGTAATTTATCAAACCCACCCCAGAGAGGTGGGTTTTCTGTTTCTGCCTCATGGGAATAAATCCTTTAAAGGCGGCAGTATGAAAAAAATAGCAGTTTTCGGTAAGCCCGGAAGCGGTAAATCTACTTTAAGCAAAGCGCTAGCGTTGGCAACTGGTATACAGTTACACCAGCTAGATTCGATAGTGTACAAAAAGAATGGGGAGCTGGTAGATCGCCGTTTATTCGATGAAGAACATGAGCGTATCTTATCGTCTGAACGTTGGATAATTGATGGGTTTGGACCAGTAAGCTCGTTTTACCAGCGTTTGGAAGCAGCTGATACGTTGGTTTACGTTGATCTGCCATACTTAACAAGCTACTGGTTTGTGACTAAGAGACTTCTAAAAGGGCTGGTCGTAAAACCTGAAGGTTGGCCTGATGGCAGTTCGGTACTAAAAGGCTCTCTTGAAAGCTATAAAGTTTTGCGGCTATGCCCCAAATTCTGGAATGATGATTTCATTGCCAGATTAGAAGAATTTTCAGATAGAAAGTCATTGTACATAGTTAATTCGGTCTCTGAGCTGAATAGCTTTGTGTACCGAAAGATCAGATAGATGAATCTAACAATCCATGGCGGTGGGAAATATTGTGTGCGCTGCGCTCAAAACCCAAAATATCTCCCAGCTTGGGGGGCGTTAGGCGCCATTGGGGCTCTGAGGGAATGGGGTTGAAGATACTCTGGGTCGTAACAGCTTCGGCTGGAATGGGATGTGGTACCCCCGGCAGGTTCCATACTAATATCTAATTTAGTGTCAGAATGTCTTAAGTGGTAACTAAATATTTGTAAATAAAGAAAAAGTATTGCTAAGCTAATTTGTATTGGTATCGTTTAACGACAGATGAACCCATCTTACGACAGGTTTTTAGAGGGGTAAGATGATGGGTATTAAATGATGGAGTTATACGATGCCAAAAAAAATGCCCGAAATGGGGCTCGCCCAAGTTCGCAACTTACGCCATGGGGTAGTGAAAGAGGGCGGTCAGAAACGAAAAGCAGGAGAGCCCTGTGTCGCCTATCACAGGGTAGGTGGGATTGATGGTCTTGCATTGCAGTGTCGGCCGCCCACGGCTGGGCAGGAAATCGGCTCCCGCTCTTGGGTGCTGATTACCACTGTGGGCGTCCGTCGTCGTGAAATCGGACTGGGAGGATACCCGGATGTGAGCCTTGGAGAGGCGCGAGAGCTGGCGCGCCAAAAAAAAGCCGACATCCGCAATGGCATAGATCCTGTGGAGCAGAATCAAGAGCGAAAAGCCCGAGACCGCGAGCTCCAGCGCAAAAAAATCACCTTTGGTGAGCTTGCCGAAGAATATTACAAGATTAAAGAAGTGACCTTCCGTGGCAAGAATCCGAAGCGGCAGCGAAACAGACTAAGGAAATCTATTGACCGATGCATAGCCGAGATTGGCGATATCCAAATCGGCGACCTGACCGTTGAAGATGTCGTGCGCGTGCTCAGTCCCATATGGACCACTCAGACACCAACCGCCACGAGAGTCCGCCAAACTATTGCCCAAATTTGGGATCTGGCGGAATCTCGGAAACTAGTCTCGGGGAAGAACCCGGCAGATTGGGATAGAAACCTGGATGGCTGGCTGCCGCCGGCGAAGCGTATCCATCACGCAAAACATAAGCCAGCTATGCGTCATCAAGACCTGCCTGATTTTATGAAGCTCTTGACGTTGCGGGACACCACACCTGCGCGCGCGTTAGAGTTTCAAGTATTGACCGTTGCTCGGCCAACCGAGGTTCAGTTTGCTGAGTGGTCGGAAATAAACCTGGAGGAAGGAACCTGGACCGTTCCTGGCTCAAAAATGAAAAACCGGAACCCTAACGAGGCCCACGTTGTGCCTTTGGTGCCGCGGGCAATAGAAATCCTACGGGGCATGCCTCAGTCAGGCCGTTACGTATTTCCCGGCTATAGGGGAAACGAGCAAATTAGCGAAAATGCATTGAACAACACGGTGAAAGCAATCCATAAAGAGTCTCTGAAGTCTGGTGGGAAAGGATTTATGGACCCTCGGTATCACAAGGTAGCGTGTGCCCATGGGATGAGAAGCTGTTTCAAGAATTTTGCAGCATCAAAGACCGATTATGATGATGTGGTATCCGAGCTCAGTCTGGCCCACCTGGACAATGACGAGACTCGTGCAGCTTATCTCAGTGACCAGATTCTGGATCGCCGCCTAATGTTGCTCAGCACCTACTCCAACTACGCATATACCGGAAAACTGCCACGAAACAGCCAGCGCAAGGATTATTAACCATAGATTCTGAGTTTCTGCAGTTTTCTGGCAATTACACGCGCCAACTGGCCCTTTTTACCGATTAACTTATTGAGTACCAATTAATCGGAAAGAGGTACATGACGTGTTTTACAGCATCAAAGACATCAGCAAACGTTACGGAGTTTCTCCTAAGAGCATTTGGCGTTGGATTCGGGAAGGGCGCTTTCCGAAACCCGTCAAGCTTGCGCCTAAAACTGCTCGGTGGCGGGAGGCCGACTTGCGAGCCTATGAGGAGGGCCTTGGATAGTCGTAGGCCGGAAATCTGGTTTGACAGACGAAGTGGCTAGTAGCGGGTTCTGTTGGGTTGGGACCCGCTAGATGCCACCACGATTCTCGATTCCTTGTATTACTCGTAAGACATGCTCTTAAGGAAATCGATTCCCTAGGATCCATAATTATAAGGATTCTTCATACTGGATCCGGAGCTTGCCGAATCTTATCGCCGGATATCTTTTGCCCTGGACTGCGAAGACAGCCCGGGTTGGAATTTGATTCGAAAGGTTGCTGTCATAATCCCTCTGAGCTTTGCTCGGCTGCCATTTGATATTAAGCAATGTCAGAGCTTCCGCACAGACTTGGGCAAAACCACCTTCGGCATCGAGCATTACGTTTCCAGTAATCAGATTCTCTCTAGCCTTCGCGTACAGCCCTTCGCCAATGTGAGCCAATTGCTGTCGATGTACAAGATTCTGAATAGCCAGTAGTAACAGTTCATCGTCTTGAGCTCGCTGGAATTCCTCGACCTTAAAAACGCAACGCTTGGAGGCATCGATCTGCCTCTTAATCTCAAATTCCAGGCGATCAACTGCTTCCATTCAGTGACGACTCCGATTCATCTCAAAGCCGCCGCATAAAATTGCACGGTGCATAGCGTCTGTCTGTTCTCGACCTGTTCGGTTCCGTCTTTTCCGGAATAGTGGATGATTCGCTGAAAATTGTAACCTTTCTTTATGGTCTTTGCGGCTTTTGCGCCTCTGAGATTCACGCTGTCGGCGCGCCTCTTCACTTAAGAGCCTGGTGGCCAGCTGTTTGATAATCGCTCTTTGGTTTTGCGATTTTTGTAGTCGCTTGGCAAGAATTTTTGCGCACTCGGCTCTACCATCCCTCACCCCTCTTGCAAGCGCAAGAAGATAAGAGGAACTGTCAACATTTTGAGTCCTGGTATTCATAAAATTGCCCCCTAAACTTTTTGTTGATCATTATCGGTAGCGTCGCTCCATCGACACTCCAAAGCTTATTAAGTAATGGTGGCGATGAGCCTTCCGAAATGTGATCAATTGTGGCAACGTCCAGAAATATAGGGATTTAAATGTTGCTGTCTCATGGAGGAACGTATGGCGAAGGGAATCAAGGTTACGCTTCCGCCTCTGGATGTATTTTTCCTGCCACACGTCTCTGATTTTCTGAGAATCACTCTCGGCGATTCGGGCTCTTTTCCCCGATTGATTGAGGGAATGGCAGAAGCTGCAGGGATCAAAGCACCGCATCGAACCACTTTAAAGAAGGCTGAGCATCAACCTGTTACACGCGGTGCCGCGATGAAAATCCAACGTGTCTGGCACTCAAGTCTTCAGAATAAAGACTTCCTAAAAGATCTCGAAATCGCTACGCAGCCATGGGAGGACCTGCAATTAAAAAACAATGGCTCGTCCTGGATAGCTTATCTGGCGGGTACTGAGAGATCGAAAATTGGGTCGGCGCTGAAGGATTCCAGAGTTGCCAGCTTCGTAGAGAAGCGAATTGCCCAAGAGAAGTCTTTTCTCGACTGGATCAAACAAGAGACTAGCCGGCAGCCTAATAAACGGCCGCAGCCTGCGGTCTGGATTCGACAAGCGCGAGAGTTCCTGGAGGACAACACGCTGGTGGACTCGGAGCTCCTCTCGTTGATCGCCGAAATCGATCACTCCGCTGTAGATCCAGAGAGCATTGAGTGGCTTCGGGGAAAGAGCATACTGCGCGTGGTTAATCACCAGCTGAGAATCGATTTCTACTACACGCTGCTCTGTGAGTTAGCGCTCGATGTGGCTGACTATCTGGCAACCCATGGAGTGTGTGAGGCACACAGACAGCAGTTGGTAGATTGGGGATTCGTAGGAGATATTGCACCCAAATCGTCTTCTATGCGTATTAGGAGAGACCGGCCGTTAGTTCTTTTATTCGAGGTGTGGAGGCGTCGACTGTCAGCACTGGCGGGTGAAGAGGTGACCGTGCGAAAGATGGCCGGTTACCTGCCTTTGCCAAAAGATTGCACGGAAGATGAGTTCCTCTCCTATTCCTCGGAATCACCGGGAGACCACAAATATCGCCGGTTCAAGAAATGGCGCAAGGGTCAGATTCCAGATCAATCCGCCTTGGAGATCTTTATTGCCAGACTCTGTCAGGGCCATGACTCAGACCATTATCTGGCGTGGATGAAAGCCCAGGCTGCGCTGGCTTGGGGGCGATTGATCGATGAGGAGGAAGAGACTCTTGCCGTAATTTTCACTGCGCATCCAGATCTTCAACGTTTCAACGCAATCGGGTCTTACAGCACATACTGGAACCGTTATCAGAAACAGGCCGCCGACATTTCAGCGGCCTGATCTTGCATAGTTATTTACCCTTGGAAGGGGCGTTCCCTCGGCCTCCTCCAGATGGCCGGCCAGTTGTGCTCGGCCAGTTGCCACCAGGATGGCCGTTGGCGGGCCGAGAGCTACCTTTACCTTTTGACATTGCAATCTCCTACAGTTCTTGAGGAATCGTGTGAATTTTGAGCAGTAGGCACTACCGCTTGGTTAGATGCCAGCCTGTTTGGTGCGGGCATTCATACAGCCGCAAATGTATGCCGATCTCTCGTCGAAGGATCGCTGCCCTTTTCTCAGCTCCAGTCCTGGTCTGGTAAGACTCCTTGGTTTCTCCCGAACTGTCGACACAAAAATCGCAGGGATGGCTTGGGGTATATCGGTCCTTGGGGGTCAAGTGCCAATGGTCGCACCGCGAACATTCGTAATAGGTAAGCGGTGTTTGACTGAATAAGCTCGCGTTCTCTGCAGCGCTTTCGGCCTCAAATTCATATTCGTAAGCAGCTAGGGGCTGCCCAGTTTTTTTGCTGATGCAGCTATCGAATGTCAGTTTCATCGGGTGCTCCGGTTCAGATTGTGAATTCGAGTCTTTACGGCAATGAGTTCCCTCATCACCTGACTGCGATCATCTGGAATCTGAACTGGTGCCGGGAGGGGGCTTGGCATGTGAAATTTTCCAAAACCCGCCACTCCGGCAGTCGGGCGATCGTTCATCGACGATTTCGCGACTTCGTTCTCGTCACCCTTGAAACCACTCGACGGCCCCCGCGTGTGCGGTCCTGGATCAGACCCAGGTGACCGAACCAATGCCGATCTTTGTCCAGCGCCTTAATCATAAGTCGCATAGCACGGGTGTAATCGCCCATCGTTGTGGGGGCGAATCCTTCATTGTCGAACCAAGCTTCCAGGAGGTACTTCATGTGTTTGAGCTTTATCTGGTTGCAGTATCGAATGTTTGGAAACTGGGCCTCAATAGCATCTGCCATCGATTGAATGCGCTTTATCGTACGATTTTTGGTCGCGTCAGAAGTGCCCTTAGGTGATTCGGGAGTCCCGTCTCTCCACCTAATGCGCTGCGTGATGTCCCGGATATCCATCAGTAGCCTCCGATGTAAGACGAGGCCACCTGGGGACGGCCATGCCCCAGCAAGCGCGCAACGGTCTGACGGGCAACGCGATCCAGTACCCGATCCCCAATAGGGCCGCGGAGTGGGCTGGGTCCACGCACGATTTCCTCATAAACGTCCTGCGCGAACCCGCTGCGCAATTCGCGGAAGGACGGAATCCCGCATTTTTTCAGGATTCTCCTGCAGCGTCCGAGCTCCCGACGGTAGAAGGTGATCGCGTTGTCTGTTTCCGACAGCAGGCACCGGGAACCAGCTGGGCGAACGCAGAGAGCGAATTTAAGTGCCTCGCGTTGAAACTCACTAGCGCTTATTGTCCGGCTCCGGCACTTCCGGCCGCCTTTCGTGCCCTCCAGAATTGCGGCGGATCCTGTGGCAGATACCTCTCGCATCATACGATCGAGGTCCTGCAGATAGGCTTCTTCCGGTCGCATGCCCCAGGCCCGCGCTAGAAATACCACTGCAGCTCCTCGCTCATTCCCAGATGCGATCATGCGATCTGCAGCGGTTTTCGTGTCCGCTATGTCCGCCTTAATCTGGGTTTTTCGTACGTTGGATCTGGCGACGCCCAATGCTTTGCGAGCAGAAAGGTGCAGCTTCTCGTCCCTACGCATCGCATAAAGGCAGGTGTTGACCGTGGAAATTAGATTATGCCCATACGACACAGAAATCATGTTGTCGCGTCTGCCGTCAGGCCACTCATAGGGGGCATACAGGCGGTGACGCAGATAACTGCCATATGCCTCAATGAGCTCCAGATCGATGTTTCGAGCATCCCGAACACCATGCTCCCGGCAGAATTCGGAGAAGATCCTGACTCGAATCTTATGGGTTCTGCGGGTCCCGTAATGATCGCGCTGCCCAAAGAGTGCGTTTAAAGCCATGCTGAAGGCATATAGCATTTGCTTGCCATAGCCAAAATTGCGCTGTTTGCCGCGCTGGGCCCTCTGTCTTCGTTTCATATGCAAATTCCCTGTGGCTGAAGAGTTGAAATCGAATGCAGCTAATGCGAGGCCAACCCTGCGACTTCCAGAGCCTGGCCACCTCGCTAACACCTCTGCCCCATTGCCGCAGTCAGATACAAAACCATTGGAATTCTCCTCTGATCGTGGGGTGTTGTTCGTGCCGCTGCAGGCACAGTTATGTCAATTGCGAACCGTGGTGGACGAATCAGCGAATGCCGTTCGTTGGGGTACCGGAGTCGTCAGGCAGTCAGCGAGACGTTGCAAAAGATGGGTGCCTAAACATGAATTAGGCTTGAGCTTGAACAGATCGAATCGAGCATACCGGTGGTGACGCACCGGGGGAGCGAATCCGCACGAATCTGGTTTTAGTCAGGGTTTTCGACCAGTTCTAGTCCGAGGATCGGCTTGGAGGCATTGGAAATACTCGGTTCCCAGTTCCAGGTCAGTGCATCTCTCTAACGTTCGGAATTCGCTTGCAGAGATGAGGGGCCCAAAAAGGGGCTGTTGGATGAGCGAACCCTGAGTTCGCTAGGGTGCTGCATTTGAGCATTTTGAGTATTGAAGGATACCAGTCGAGAATCGACGGTAAGGCGTGTGCTGTTTGAGATTTAACGAGGCCAGCTACCTCGCCGAGTGTCTCCACCCGGATTGAGCCTTCATTATCAGAAGCGAAAATGGGCTTGTCTACTCGGGTAAACGCGGAATTCTGGCAATAAGACGAACACGATCTTCGCCACCACGCGGCATTAAGTGGTTTGCGGATAGACTCTTGAATTGGTTAATGGCCTCTAAGTGGACTCTAAGTGGACTTTTGGGGCGCTACCCGTGTGTAGCAGCGAGTACATCTGCCAGTTAAGTCCACTGCAGGGCGACTTGGAGGACACTACGGTGCAACTGGGGAGAGTTTGACAGCGATCAGCTTGGTGCATGCAGGGAAGCAGGTGAACGAAAATCTCTACGTCCAAACACCGTGCTCGAATCGATTGATGATGGCGAGTAGTTGCCTCGCCCGTTCAGGAGAGTCCATGTAGTGGTAAGGAGTTTCGTTACCGATAATCGGCAGTGGACTCGAAAGCCAACTCTCAGCCATCTGCTGGTCTCCCTCAAAAAGCTCCAGCGCAGCGGATTTCACTTGGCCAAGCAAATTTTCAATCTCAGTCTTCTGGTTTGTCATCGGAATTTTCCACCTGACTAAAGTGCCTGCCGTCTTTTTTGTCAGTCAACACGAGATAGTAAAGCACGGCCGTCAGGAACACGCATCAAACCTGACTCTCCTGGTTCGCACCGGCAAAGGGATTATCTGGGTCTATTGGAAAACTTCATTAGTTCAAGCAGTATTGAAGGGTCGACCAGCGTTTGCAGGCTAACTATTTTTCGGCAGATTTTGGTGCAGTTTCTGAATGAAATGAATGGTTCAGCGCTTAAGGAGGGCACATGATTGAGCTCGTGAAATCATGGATTGATGAGGTAAACGAAGCGCACAAGCCGTATCGCCAATCCTGCACAGTTTTGCAGCATCAGTTTGACGGTTTCTATAGCCCGGAGCTTCTCCGCTCATCCTATTTCGTGATCGTAAAGGCTCTCCCCATGCCGAAAATGCCGGAGCTCAGAGAAGCAGGGCTGGGTGACTTTATTGATATTCAGGACCAGCTCGGTGGTATCACCTACAAAGACACTTACTACCTTGTTCCGGATGCAGCCAGAGATGTAGGCATCCACTTTCATGAACTTGTGTACGTCATCCAATCAATGGCGAACGCTCGGCGCGCGAAACTTTATTCAGCGCTATATGGAAGAAATACAAAGGTTTGGCTACGGCGACCAGGCACCGCTTGAGGGGATGGCGTATGGTCTGCAGAAAACGTTCGAAAAGGGCGTAGCCCCCTTCGACGTGGAGAAGAAAGTAGTCGCGACCCTCTGATGAAAAACGGGGTCCCAGAATAATAAGCAGATGGATCTGAAACGTTATGCCTTTTCTTTCACTCCTTGATGACCGGGCCAAACCCAAAGGTTCACGTGACCCACTGGGTTTCGAGCTGGTATGGACCCATTTCGGCCGAAAGGTGGTTGGCAACCTGACCACCATCACCAGTTCCGTCGAAAACTTCACCGTTGCGCTGCTCGGCTTTTATTGGGCACACCAGATCCATGGGAATGCCGACAAAGACAGTCGCGAGCGGCTCATTAGGGAGACGTTCCTCCGCTACGAGCAGCTTGCCGCCTACCTCCGGCACCAGGCCGGTAGCAAAGAAATCATGGGTATTACCCGCGTCCACAAAAATATGACTGCTCAGGCGGAGTCGTTAGCTATTAGCTTGAAAGCGCAGATTCTGAGCAATCAGGCAAGCTATGGATTGTGGGGCCTGTACAGTTCGGCCTTGAAAGATTCAGGGCTTGCAGAAGGGAGCGATCGGAAGCTTACAGCTGAAGGGAAGACGCTTGCTGAAACAATCGCGAGGGATCTGAACGCCAATGAATTCTTTCAGCTGTTCAAAGTCGATGGACATCTCTCAAGAGATGAATGTGAGCGCTTGGCTCCCGAATTTTGGCAGGCCACTCATAAGGACGTTGTCCGACAAAGGCTCACTCATATACTGCTTCGCGGTCGCCAGAATCAGAATGCCTCGGTTCAAGTAGACCTTTTATCCGCGACCGAGAAACTTGTGAGGGCTGGCAGGCTAACCGGTGAGTTTGCCGGGAAGATAAATGAGGTCCAAAGCGTTGCGTCACCTGAGCTGCAGAAGGCTCTTGATGAAATCCAGCGAGTAGAGCGTGTACTGGTCGCTGCCAACAACGTGTTCTATTACCTGCTCACACAGGACCATCGACCGGTTTCTTCAGTCGTAGAACAGCTCGACAGACAAGCGTATCAGTATGATCACCTGCCAGAGACACTGCCCCAAGGGATGACACGCAGGGATGCGCTTTGCGAAATTAACGATAATCTTAGAACTGGCAACCATTGGGGAGCGGTGAAGGCCGTCGCCAAGTTAAATGCGGACGTGATGAAAGCGAGGGGTGGTGCTCCATGGGTAACCTGTGACGGCGACACGCTAAATGTGAAAGTAAAGTCTGAAACGGCGGTTCTTCGGTCCAGGGAAGCTCTCCTGGATGACTGGGATTACGATTACTTTCTGGGCTCCTATTTTCGCATTGCCAAAGCGAATCTGGAGGAGCGTAATGGATAATGCGCAGATATCCCAATACCTTGAAGAACGTCTGGGAGGGCGCCCGGTTAAAGCCGCTGTCTTTACCACCTACACCTTCGATCCCGCATTTTTTGAGCTGGAAGTTGTTCCTCTTCTATTACCAGAAAACAGCTCGTTCTCGATTGATGAGCGGGTGAAGCAGTTCCAGGTGCGAGAATCCCTTAGGGAAGCCGAACTGCCGATTGATGTCTTTTACGATCAGAACATTTTCCGTATTCAGGGTGAAAGCTCACCTGGAATGGAATACGGCTGTCACGGTGTTTCTGAAGGAAATCGTGCTTTCCACCCGAAGCTATCGTTTCTGCTTGTAGGTAACGGCGTTGGGGAAAGTGACTCCTTACTGATATCCGCCGGCTCCAATAACCTCACGAAGGCTGGTTGGTGGGATAACATTGAATGCCAGCACTGGGAGGAAATTGGCCTACGCGGTGGTGACGGGGAGTTTCTGCGGGTACTGAAACGGGATCTGGACTACCTGCAAAAGAAGCGGATAGTCCAGTCGAAGAACGGCGCTGTTTTTGAAATTCAGAGATTTTTGGGTAAGTGCGTAGCAGATCCTGCAGCAGCACCAGTCCACTACTTCGGATTGTCCAGTACAACGCGGTTTCTGGATTTTCTATCGGCAGAGACCAGCCAGCTTAAAAAGCCCGTTGAACTGGAGATTATCTCGCCATTTTTCGCCGACGACTCTAAGAGTAATCTGCATGAGGCATTTCAGAATCTGGGCGTCGGTAATATGCGCCTATTGTTGCCGCGCGATGATAAGCAAGAAGCGCTCTGTAACCTCGATTATTTAACTCACATTGATAGTTTGGAGAACGTCTCCTGGGCTGATTGGGTGAAAACAACATCGGACCCATTGGGAGTAGGAAAAGAGCCTCATCGAGAACTGCACGCTAAGATTTTCAATTTCATTGGCGCTAATCGGGCTCTTACCTTTGTTGGGTCAGTGAATTTCACGTACAAAGCGCTCAATGAGAATGTCGAAGCCGGTTTTCTAGTAGCTACAGATCCGGAGTCGTTGTTGAAAACTATCTCCGAAGACCTGCCGGAAGTTAGCCAAAGATCGCTTGACTTGGCACCTGGCGAATTGGACCACGAAGCTCGGGGCAGCATGCCTCAGATCTCCCTCACGTTTGATTGGCTGACCAAAACCCTGAGCGGACGAGTGGACTCTGAAAGCCCGATCGAAATTGATTTAATCGGCCCTGACGGGGTAGATGGCACGGCAGTGAAGGGCTGGCCTCTTGGCAACTGTTTGAGCGACTACACTGGCGATACTCAAGCTTTGGAGAAGGCGCTAGCCAACGGCTCGCTGATCCTCGTGTCTGGACGAGTTTGTGATTCCGATGAATTAATCGCCCCGCACCGTGTTTTACTTCAGCAAACGCACTGGTCGCACAAACCGCAACCTGAGCTTGCCACACTGTCTCCTCAACAGATCCTGGCGATTTATGCCGGGATGTCTCCGGAGCGCCGTCAGCTGCTGCTGACCGACGCAAGGGTCAAACGGCTTTTTGAACTCGGCGAGCGAGGGGAAACCAGCCTGATCGAGGAGGCACCTCTGGAGAATGAATTCTTCTCCGAGTATGCCGAATTGTTCCACGCATTTCGCATGTTGCGACGTGACCTCAGCAATGAGCAATCCACAACTAAGAAGCAGGATTACTACCTCACCGGCACTGGCGTGGATAGCCTACCAACATTAGTAGGCCGAGCTGCGGCTGTACTCGAACCCGCTGAGGAGAGTGATCAGCCGCTCCATCCGGTCAGTGCGTATCTTTTATTACTCAGTGCCAAGGAAATCTATCGATCAGCCGAATTTGCAGGTCGCCCCTATGTCACAGAGCAGTTGGAGTTTATCGAAACGCTTCTTCAACAGATACGCGAGAGCAAATTGATCAAACTGTCCAGTGAGCGTGAGGCTGATAGAGACCGGTTCTTCGATTGGTTTGAGGCGCAATTCCTGGAGCAGTACCGGGTCGAAGGAACGGAGGCCAGCGCATGAAACCTTACCCTATCCTCGACCTGGACTCTGCACGCCATATTCTTGATTTCAGTGGTGGTAGGGATGAGCTCAAATCGCTCGGCGAGGTCCAGCTCCGTGGCGCGGTTGCTCTCTACAACATGATCAACACCGAGAATATCGGGTTAGGTTATCTCGCCGATGAAGTCGGAATGGGAAAAACCTACATAGCGCTCGGAGTTGTTTCGCTGATGCGGTATTTCAACCCGGCTCTGCGGGTTCTCTATATCTGCCCAAGTGCCAATGTTCAGGACAAATGGCTGCGGGAACAAGCCAGCTTTATCGACAGAAACGTATGTACTGCTAGCTACCGAGTGCGTACTCCGGAGGGCAAGCCGGCTGCCCCTGTGGCCAAATGCGGTAGCCTGGAAGATCTCATCCGCACAGCAGCCTCGGGCTTCTATGCTGACTTTTTCGTTCGCAATGGGAGTTTCAGTTTTGGGCTTCAAAAAGCAGATGGAGATGACGGGCAGAGAGCGATCGAAAGCTGGAAGAAACAGCGTGAAAAGCTTAAAGGATTGGTTCCCGCGTTTGCAGTACCTGGTGGACCCCCGACGCATCAAGGGGTAAAAGATGAGTTCGCAAGAGCATTGAACTACCTATTGCCCACGTTTGACCTCGTAGTGATCGATGAAGCGCATAACTTTAAGCATGACGCGGATAGTAGCGACCGAAACCGAGTACTTTCTCAGGTCTTGGGTTTCTATCAAAACCAAAACGCTAAGGTCAGACCTTTTCAGCGTCGCGTACGCAATGCCTTGCTGCTCTCCGCCACGCCTTACGATCGTAACCTGGAACAACTACGGAACCAGCTTGCTCTGGTAGGAAAGGACGGCCTTCTGAGGAACGCCAAGTCTGTAACGGACAAAGCAGAGATCGCCCGGTTTATGGTCCGCCGCCTCAACCGGTTGAAAATCGGAGACAGGGAATACACCCGTAATATGTACCGTGCGGAGTGGCGCGATGGGCACAAGGCAGCGATTGAACTGGAAACGGATGAACAGAAGCTGGTCACCGCCCTGGTTCAGAAGAAGGTTGGCGATGCATTGGGGCACAAGCATGGCTCTCCGTCCTTCCAAATGGGAATGCTTGCATCCTTCGAGAGCTATGGTGAAACCACTCGTTCACCCCGGGTGGAGTTCGATAGTGAAGATCCCGATGATAGAGGACGCGATGCGCAGGACCGGAACGTGGTTGGTGCTATTGTCGACAGTTATGTAAATGCAAACCTCGGGCGCTCACTGCCACACCCTAAAATGGACACCGTTGCAAAGCAGTTGGCCAATGCGGTTGTTCAGGAGAATCGCAAACAGCTTGTATTCGTGCGTCGGGTGAAAAGCGTCAAAGAACTCAAGCAGAAACTCGATGAATGCTATGACGATTGGCTGATCAATTACCTGAATTTCCGCCTGCAAGATCGCCCGAAAGCACTGAGTTCTGTGCAAGGCGTGATCAGCGAATACGGTGAAATCAGCCGATTCAGGGACGAGCGCATAGATGAAGGCCTCGCGGAGGAGGACAGCACTGGAGAGGCCGAACTCCGGCAGCCACCCAAGAACGACAACTTTTTCAACTGGTTCTTCCGAGGCGACGCGCCAAAGCCTCAAAAACGGAAGAACTGGGGGGATCTTTTAACGCCGGATCAGGTGAGGCAAAGCCTTTCCCAACCCACGCGCCTGGCTAGCCCTCTTTTAGAGGTGAATTGGGCGCAGCTCATGTGTTTTTTCAGCGGTGTGGACCTGCGCCAAGTTATCGAGCAATGCTTAGCCGCTGATACTGAAGCGTCCCTTGCCGATCTTGGAAAGGTTCAGGCACAAGAGTACCTTCGGAAATTCAGGCTGTCGCAATTGTTCTTTCTGGACGCCTGGGTCAATCAGCTCGGACACAGAGCTTTTGCGCCACTTAGAGATCATCTACAAGCTTTTCTCAGTCACCAGAACGCGCAGGGCGAGGGTGTTCCACTAAGCCCCCAGGACGTTCGAGAGCAGCTCTGCTTACCAACATTGTTTTCTGAACTGGAAGTCAGTGATGAGCTGAAGGGGCAAATCCTCCCAAGTATAGGAGAGCTGTTTCGTCGGCTCACTGAAACGCCTGTTTGCACTAACCGTGATGACATAAAAGCGCTGCTGAGAACCGTTGATATACACACAGCAATTGTATCGACAGTGCTACGCACGGGCCACGGCATGATTGATCTGTACGTGTCGCGCCTGAGGCAGGGAGAGGGAGATCTCAGTAGCCGCGTCCTCACTGACTGGATTAAAGATTTCGTCACGGAGCTGACTCGACAATCCCAGGTTCAAGGGTTTTCCACCTATCGTGAGCTAAAAGGGCTGGCGGATGAGCTGCCGGCGATACTGAAAGCCAACCTTCCTGGCATTTTCGACCTGGGTACCAACGAATATCGCCGCTACCTGAGTAATCAGCTTAACCCGATCGCCCCGATCATTGGTGCGACGGGCGAGACCAATGCGCCGGGACAGCGTTCAGCCCAGGCCCGCAAGTTTCGTATGCCAGGGTATCCATTGGTACTTGTGAGCACGAATGTGTTTCAGGAAGGTGAAGATCTGCACCTCTTCTGCGATAGCGTTGTCCACTATGGCGTATCAGGCTCGCCAGTAAGCATCGAACAGAAGAACGGTCGGGTTGATCGTGTTGGCTCGTTGGCACAGCGTCGGCTCACTCGTGGAGGCTTCAGTGATCCGGAAGAGGATGACTTAATACAGGTCAGTTTCCCCCACGTGAAAGAGAGCATTGAGCGCGTTCAGATTCGTCGACTCTCGGAAAGCATCAATCGTTACATGGCCTCGCTCCATGAGATTGGAAGCACCGTCGCTTCAGACAAGGAGGAAATCGCCGAATCCGAAATCGCCGATCGCACCCGAATAGAGCCCCAGATAAGAGATTTCCTGGAAAGTCCTTTTGATCCAGCAGATCCGAGATCGGATCTGGAACACCTGAGTTTTCTCAAGCAGCAGATTAAGGAAACGCAGAAACAAGTGCAGGCGAACGTCACTCAAGCGAAGCAACTGATCGCCACCGCGCTCGGCGTTAGTGAACGCATTCGCTGGCCGTTGAGAGTTAACCTGAAGGTAAGCGACTTGGTCGAACAGGTATCCGATATTGCGGAAGTTCGTCTGACGACAGCCAGGGCATCTGGAGAAATCCTTGCCCGAGTTGTGGTTGATCATCAGGACTGTCGTGGAACGCAAGTTCAGATAGGCTCTCACAGTGAATTGGCCATGTTGATGCACCAACACTCCTGGACCACGCTCCATAGAACCTTTGCTTATCAAACTGCCAGGAATGTTTGGCGATTGGCCTACGATGCCGAAATGCTGGTGGGGGATGAGATCGTAACGGTCGAGAGGGATATGACGGCGCTTCTTGCTCGGTTTCATGAAAGACACGACCCGAAGCAATACCGACCGCCAGGCTCTGTCGTTTCTCAGCATCTCGAACGACTTCGGCAGGACCAAGAAATTCAAGTCGGTCAACAGGCCCTGAAGGTCGATGTGGTCGATTCCGGGAAAACGATCGGACTCCGGTTTTGGTTCAAAGAGGGCGAATTGCAGCGCTCCCAGACCGTCCTCCTATCGGAGTGCGACGGGCAGTGTATTTTCATCAGCCCGGCAGTGCCTTCAAACGCCGTCAGCGCAATGCCTGTTGAGAAAATTGTAGAGCTAACCTGGGAGCGGAATCGATCTACCGACGTGGTTGAGTTCATGCTGAATGACCACCGGGAGATTGTTGGCCGCTGCGTTCATCCGGTTGATAGCCTGCATTGGCGGGAATTCGTCTACTGCGCTCATGTGCTTGCGGTGGAGAGTGACCGGTTGGAGTTCCTGGTTTGCGAGGAAGATCAGTTTTGAAGCTCCTCTCTGAAACGCAGACACAGAACCAACTGGGACTCTCGTCCGTCCGCTTTGGTGAGCTAGATAAGATGAATAGCTAGATGATTTGAGGTTAATTGCAGAAGCTGACATACACATCGACGTTGGCTAGATATTGTTCACAAGTTAACGGTCCGAAATGGACGTAATAGGCGTCAATCTATCGTTGGAGACAGCGTGTCGTTAAAGAAAGCAAAGGAACAAATGATCCAATCGCTCAGCGAATCAGATAACAAGGTGATTGCGCTGTCGGGCAAATGGGGAACAGGTAAAACCCATCTCTGGACTGAGGTCCAGGCTGAGGCTCGTGATGATAAGGTAAGGAATGCCCTTTACGTCTCACTCTTTGGCTTATCGGGCATTGATCAGCTGAAGCGCAAACTTATTGAGGCATCGGTACCCGGAGTGGAGTCTCACGGTGGGGTGTTCGACGGGTTAAAGAATCTGTTCAATTCGGGTGTAGAGGCTGCCTCCAAGCATTACAAAGCACTGGCTGCCATAAATAATTTGAATTTGTTGTTAATGGCGCCTGCTGTATTACGCAATAAGCTGATCGTTATTGATGACATCGAACGCAAATATGAGACGCTTGGTATCAATGAGGTCCTTGGTTTCATCGATGAATATTCAAAGCAGCATGGTTCGCGGTTCATCCTCGTTCTTAATGATGATCAGCTTTCAACCAAGGAGGACCAGGCTGAACTGTGGGCAACCTTCAGGGAAAAGATCATTGATCACGAAATAAAGCTATCCACCACGCCTGAGGAAGCCTTCTCGATAGCAATTGCCCTTAAGCCATCCAAGTACGCAGAAGCGATTCAGCGAGCGTCTGTGATATGCGGGT
The DNA here is from genome assembly GCF_019264345.1 of Marinobacter arenosus. Classification (NCBI taxonomy): domain Bacteria; kingdom Pseudomonadati; phylum Pseudomonadota; class Gammaproteobacteria; order Pseudomonadales; family Marinobacteraceae; genus Marinobacter; species Marinobacter arenosus. Next base: position 53,816 of record NZ_JAHVAO010000003.1, on the reverse strand, counting down.
TGACCAACATTCGCATCGTCACGCGGGTCATCAAGGCGACTAATCAGATTCTGGCAGGTAGGGATTTGGACAAGCCTATTCTGGATCGGGTGGTGCCATCTATCGTCTTATTTTCATCTATCTACCATCGGGGTTTGGAGGACGGTCCGGATTTCAAATTCGCGCTGAATATTGGTAACCCTGACTGGGCCAACTTTGGAAGGGACAATGATGATGAGCCTACTGTTCAGGAAAAAAGGGAGGATGGCTGGAGGATGCTTATGCAAGAACTGGGCATCCATGGATGCGACGAGTTTGAGGAGCGATTGGTCGAGTTTTTGGAGTCGGGTCTATTCGAGCCAGTCAAAATAGAAGCCATCATTAGCCGTTATGCCTCTGAGACTGAGGCCATGGAAGCAAGGAAAACGATCCAGGATTTCCTTTTTCGATCTTTTTGGGACCATCGAGCCGACGAAAACCAGTTGGTGGAGGAAGCGGCTGGCTTCCCAAAAATTGCAGGCCTTCTTGACCCTTTCATTGTGAGCCAGTTGAGTGCAGAGCTTTCCCGGATGACTGGGGGCGCAGCAAAAGCCACCTTGATCATCGATGCTTGGATTAAAGCTTATCGGGAGGGTCGACTACAGATCTCTTTCGAAAATCCATTTGGAAATCCAATAGATCACAGAATCCAAGCAGAGCTCGATAAGGCAGAGTCAGCGGCTCAGAATGACACCAATCTAGTCGATGCCTGTATACACATTGTTGACCATAGTGGTTGGGGAACGTTGGAAGAAGTCGCTCTCAGTAGAGCATCGGTTCAGGACTTTGAGGCTGCTATACGCGATATGAAAGACTTGCGAATCCTTGGCAAATTCATGCGACAGATGATCAAAATGCGTATTAATCGGTCGGCTTACGATCCCCACTTCGGTACCGCTACGGAGCATTTTGTAAAAGCTTGCCGGTCTATAGCGAATGACTCCTCATCTCCGCGTCTAGCAAACCTTGTCAAAGAGCTTTTCCGGAACACATCCATAGACTCTGAGATCTCCATGGGACCTCGCACTTCGGAGGATGGGTTAAGTTCGTAGTATGTAGGTAATAGCTGACAGAACTTTGAGCGTACTGAATATCGATCCGCATGCTGTCTCCAGCGCTCTGGGTAGATGAGATAAACAACTGATGTTTATGTCTCTTTCTGCTACTTTTACCAGCTGACAACATTCAAGAGCGTGGTCGAAGCCTGAGCCCATCAGCTCGGCCACTTGCCAGCCCTGTCGCAACGACGGGGAGGACGGAACCAAGTTTTCGCAGCGAGTATTCCATGAGCACCAATATCGAGCAGATCAAATCCCTGTTGCTTTCCTTGCTACCCAAGGATGGATCAACCGTCGGCAACATGAGCCTCAAAGACCAGATTCGCGACGACCATCAACTTGCCATCAGCGACGAGGATTTTGACGCGGCTCGAAACCAGCTCCTCGATGAGGGGGCTATTGGGAAAGGGCGTGGACGCGGTGGTGCAACCTTCCTAAACCAGCCTGTCGCAGGCGAGCAGGCGATACCTGATGGTTTTGAGTTGCAAGCTCAGCAAGCGCCTTCACAGGAAGATCTCGTCTATTCCAGTCAGAAGCCAGCCTCTCCGAAATCGCCTCGCCAGCCGGCAAAGAAAAAGGGAGAGCACAGTCAGGTTTTGTCGTACCGATATGACGAGAAGCGGAAGAACAACCCGCATGTGGGCATGGTGGATACCCATTCTGACGGTGAGGAGCAAAAAACGACCTGGCAGTATGACCCGCACCTCTCTCCAGAGCTGCAATTCGATTCAAGCAGGTCGCAAGTCGAAGATCTGATTGAGGACGCGCTACACGCCCGAGAAGTCGAAGCAAAACAGGCGAAAGATGATCTGTTGACGTGGCTGGACCATGCGCTGGCGGCTGATAACGAAGCTGCTATTCGTGAGGTAGTAGCGAATCTTCGCAAAAGGGTGGCTGATAAGGAATTCCTGGAACGGGAGCGAGAGGATCTTTCTGAGCTTAAGCGTATGCAGGCTCCCTATCTGAATTGGACTGGTAAAGCGGAGCGCACCAGTTTCGAAGTGGATACCGTCTCGCTTCATGTTCATGAGCGAATTGATCCGGCAACAATACTGGCTGCTGTCCAGAAACGAATTAAAGACGCAAAGGGAAAGTCCTCTCCCGCTTTGCAGCCTGACCTGTTTCATGCTCCGTTTGAGAATCTGCCGCTCCGGGATGCCATCGACTTCTACAAGCATGAGAGGGACTGGGCCAACCGCATGATTGCGGGGGATTCGTTGCTGGTTATGAACTCCCTGCTGCAGAAGGAGGGTATGGCAGGGCAGGTGCAGACGATATTTATCGATCCTCCATATGGAATCAAGTACGGGTCTAACTTCCAACCTTTCGTAAATAAAAGGGATGTTAAGGACAAGAAGGATGAAGACTTAACCCAAGAACCTGAAATGATTAAGGCATTCCGTGATACTTGGGAGCTTGGTATCCATTCCTACTTAACATACTTGAGGGATCGGTTGCTACTTGCAAAAGATTTACTTTCTGACTCTGGAAGTATCTTCGTTCAGATCTCGGACGAAAATTTACATCATGTACGTGAATTAATGGATGAGGTGTTTGGCGATGATAATTTCATATCAGTGATTTCTTTTGCAAAAACATCTAGTGCAACTAGTGATTTATTAGCTAATGTTGCCGACTACATTGTTTGGTACTCCAAAGATCGGTCTAGAATAAAATTTAACTCGTTATACTCTGAAAAGGTTTTGGGCGGTGCTGGTGGAACTGCATACTCTAAAGTTAGGCTTCCAGACGGAAGAAAGCGTCCGTTAACAAAGAATGAAAAGTTTGATCCTAAGGTTCTCCCGGCTGGAGCATGCATATATCGGATCGATAATTTTACAAGTCAAAGGCCGCCTGGAAGCTTCCCTGTCAAATTTAATGGGGACGTATATACCCCAGGAAAAGGATACTGGAAGACGCACGAAAACGGGTTCAACCGGCTTAGCATTGCATCCCGTATCGAATCTACAAAGACATCTATTTATTACGTAAGAAACTTTGAAGACTTCCCAGTTTATCCCATAAATAACAGTTGGACCGATACTGGTGTTGCAGGCTTTGCTTCCGATAAAAGATATGTAGTCGAAACCTCTGTGAAAGCGGTTGAGCGTTGTTTGTTAATGACAACGGACCCAGGGGACCTTGTTTTCGACCCAACCTGTGGCTCTGGAACAACCGCATATGCGGCGGAAAAATGGGGTAGGCGTTGGCTGACGTGCGATACGTCTAGAGTTGCGATTGCTCTGGCGAAACAGCGGCTGATGACGGCAAGCTTTGATTTCTACGAACTAAAGTATCCCCAAGAGGGGCTGAGTGGGGGGTTCATATACAAGACCGTTCCGCACATTGGACTGAAAGCAATTGCTAACAACTCAGAAATAGACGAAATCGCTGCTAGCATGCATCCAAATGTGGACCGAGCGCTTGTAAATTTAAATCAGAAGTTGAGCAATGCTGGAACTTCTTTTGAGGTCAGAGAAGGAGCGAGATCCGGCCAAGTATTGACGTTTCTGGATAAAGATTGTTCGCAAGAGACCATGCCAAGCGGGGAAGTCGCCTACTCAAACGCACTTTTGGAATGGGAAGTGCCCTCAGTATGGCCAGAAAACTGGCCCGAGAGTGCGAGAAAAGCTTTTGAAGAATTTCATGCAAGCCGCTCTGCCATGAAAGAAAGAATCGATGCGAGCATAGCTGCTCATTCTGGCCAAGAGGTACTCTATGACCGTCCTGAGGTAAGTAAAGACAAAGTGCGAATTACCGGACCCTTTACTGTTGAAGCGGTCCCGTTTGCGACCGTACTGGGATTAGACGAAGGCGATCAGCCTGTCGAAGCGGATGTTGCATTGGCAAGATCTGGAGCGACGTCGCGTCAATCGCAGTGGCGAGAAGAGTTACTCAACTCAGGCATTCGGGGTAAAGGTGGGCAACAAATTAAACTCCAGGATTTGGAAACACTACCGGGGGCTCACTACATTCACGCGATTGGTACGGTGGCCGACAGTGGAGAGCGCGTTGCGGTTAGCTTTGGTCCTGAGCACGCGGCTCTTGAGCAGCGGCAAGTGGAAATTGCTATGCGAGATGCAGGCGACCTTTTTCCACTTCCAAAGATATTAATCTTCTGTGCTTTTAATTTTGATCCTGAAGCAGCGAAAGATATAGATAACATCAAAGGTATCCAGGCGCTTAAAGTTCAGATGAACACGGACCTGCTCACCGACGACCTTAAAAAGGGGCGGGCGAGCAACCAGTCTTTCTGGCTCATGGGGCAGCCAGATATTGAAGTCCATGAACTTAAGGGTGGTAAATTGCAGGTCGAGGTTCATGGCTTTGACTATTTCGACACCAAAACCGGTGAGCTGAAATCAGGCGGCAAGAAGAATATCGCCATGTGGCAGCTTGATACGGATTACGACAACCGTTCACTCTACGCCCGTCAGGTTTTCTTCCCCATGGCTAGCAAGAAGGATGGTTGGTACAAGCTCAAGAAAGATATTCGTGCAGAGCTCAATGAAGACTTGCTGGACAAATTTCATGGCACCAAGTCCATCCCTTTCGAGCCAGGTGAGAATCGCTGCATCGCAGTCAAGATTGTCGACGATCGCGGTATTGAGTCACTGAAAGTCATCAGGCTGGATTGAGGAGGGGGCATGGCTGATAAACCGAATTCCCTGGTGATCAATTCACCTTATGACAAACCCAACCAATACTGGTCTCAGGACGATAATGGTCGGGTTGCTGGGGTAGCTGAGGGTCGCAGGCCTGCCGCCTACGAGCTTTATGACCCCCGTAACAACACAAGACGGGTAGAGGAACTGGAAACGGTCAACCGAATCCGCCAGCGAGTAGATGACTGGCGCGATGCCGGTTGGCCTGGTGTAACTAGCGTATCCCGGGAGTTGCTCAACCACTGGTATTCTAGAGGTGAGTGGGATCCCGATTCGAAACGATGGAACGGTGGTCCGAGACCATACCCGTTTTACTATTGTCAGCTCGAAGCCATCGAGTCCTTGATCTGGTGGTTGGAGGCTCCGGAGGAATATCGTCAAGGTATATTCCTGCAAGGCGATGGTGGGCCGTGGGAGCGTATCTGCAACAAGATGGCCACCGGGTCTGGCAAGACTTCCTTGATGGCGTTGATTATTACCTGGCAAACCCTCAATGCCGTCACCTATCCGAAAGACAAGCGTTACTCCAAAGCCATTTTCGTCGTGGCACCGGGTCTGACGGTTAAAAGTCGACTTCAGGTTCTGAACCCAGGCAACGAAAGCAACGTCTACGACGAGTTTGTGTTGTGCCCTAACGAAGCAATGCGCCAAAAGCTGAACCAGGTAGCGTTGGTGATTGAGAACTGGCATAGCCTGATGCCCCTGAAGGAACAAACTCGCTCAGTGGTGAAAAAAGGCAAGGAAAGCGATGAAGCTTTCACCCGCCGGGTATTGGGCAAGCTGGCCTCCTTCAAAGACATTCTGGTCATCAATGATGAAGCCCATCACGCCTACCGCCAGAAAGCTGAAGTGAAGGTCAGTAAGAAAGAAGCGGAGGAAATGGGGATCGATCTGGAGGAAGCGACTCGATGGATCGAGGGGCTGGACCGTATCCATAAAACCCGCCGTATTCGTCGCTGCTTCGACGTGACGGCGACGCCTTTTTCGCCGACCGGGAAAAAGAATACTGAGAAAGGGCTCTTCGAGTGGATCATCTCGGACTTTGGGTTGAACGATGCGATTGAGGCGGGGTTGGTCAAAACGCCTCGAATCGTAGTCAGGGATGATGCCTTGCCTGATGCGAAGACCTATGCCAGCAAGCTCTACCATCTGTATCGCGACGCGGCCGTAAAACAGGACCTGGCGAGGAAGGCTCAGCCCACCGATCCGCTTCCAGATCTGGTCCAGAAAGCCTATGCCATTCTGGCCTATGATTGGAGGGAGACTGCGAAGAGCTGGGAGGAAAACGGGCACACTATTCCACCGGTACTGCTCACTGTTTGCAACAGGACGGAAACCGCTTCTCGTATTGAGCACTTCTTTAACAGCGGTGATTGCCTGATTTCTGGCACCCAGAACCCAAAGGCAGCCTTACGCGTGGACTCAAAGGTTCTGGAAAAAGCAGAGCGAGGCGAGAGCATCACGAAGGATAAAGATTACGTTGCTCGGCTTGAGGAAATTATAGAGGCATCCGGTTTGCCCGCAGACAAGAAAGAGGCCCTGCTGGCGGAAAAACAAGAGGACCAGCTACGGGCGTTGGTTGACACGGTAGGGAAGCGTGGCAAGCCTGGCCAGAACCTTGAGAACGTGATTTCAGTGGCCATGCTGTCCGAAGGTTGGGATGCAGCCAACGTAACTCACATCATGGGCCTGAGAGCGTTTAGTAGCCAGCTTTTATGTGAGCAGGTGATTGGTCGAGGCCTTCGGCGTGTCGCTCACGACATGGACGAGAGCGGTAAGTTTATTCCGGAGTACGTGAATGTGTTCGGTGTGCCGCTTTCGATATTTCAGGAGGTCGGTGAGGGTGGCGAAACACCTCCTCCGCCGAAACCGAGTGTGCGTGTTGAAGTGGAGCCAGGCAGAAACCACTTCGAAATACGCTGGCCCAATATTGACCGCGTTCAGACCGTTCTGAAACCTGAACTAAAGATTGATTGGAACGCGGTTGAGCCTCTGACGCTGGATCCCGCTCAAACACCGCTCAACGCTGAGATTGCCCCTGCGCTGACTGGTATCCCAAACCTTGCGCAGGTCTCTCAGATCGACCTTGAGAAGGCTGTAGAAGACTTCCGCTTACAGCACCTGATCTTCCGGGCCGCACGAAAACTGTTCCTGAGTAGTAGTGACGGTTTTGAAGGAGACAAGCAGTATCTGGCGGTGCAGCTGATTCGAATTGTTGAGCAATTCTTGGAGTCCGACAAACTCGATATCCCAAGCCTCTGGCACCAGAACCCGGTGCGTCGCAGATTGTTGTTTGCTCTGAATATGGACAACGTGGTTACCCATGTAAACCGCTTCGTGAGCAAGCAGAACGTTGAGCGCCTGGAGGCGTTGTTCGATGAGCACCAGCCTATTGGCGCGACCTCACAAATGCGTCCGTGGCTGACTACCAAACCCTGTCGGCCGACCGAGCGTTCACAGATCAGCCATGTAGTGTATGACAGTACCTGGGAAAAACCGGTGGCGGACATCTGTGAGAAGGATGAGTCGATTCAGGCTTGGGCTAAAAATGATCATCTCGGCTTTAAAGTTCGATATCTCTGGAATGGCTCATCCCGTAACTTTGTGCCCGACTATCTGATTCGACTTAAGAACGGACAGACTCTGGTTCTTGAAGTAAAGGGCCAGGATTCAGAGCAGAACCGGACCAAGCGTGCAGCGATGGATACATGGATCAAGGCGGTTAACGAGCAGGGAGGGTTCGGTTCCTGGTGCTTTGATACCGTGTTCGATCCTAGCCAGGTTCGGGATGTTATTAGCGCTCATTCCAAGCAGTCTGCTTCTGCTTGATGTTAATGGATACAAACGGATAGGTAAGGCAGTACGCATGGAATTGTTCAAGCGGGGTAAAAGACGGCTTGTTGGGCGCGACGATATACCGGAAGAGCTCTGGTGTTCAGTATCCTCAATGATTCACCTGCCTCCCATGTTGATTTCTTCATGGACAGGCCTCCTCAAGAAGCATGGACTGCTCGATAAGGCCAGACAACCTGCGCCAAAAAAGTTAATCGGTGGTTTGACTGAGAAGGAATCTAAAGATCATTTGACGTGGCGATTCACCGGTTCGTCAGCGAGGGTATCGATGCTAATGCTCGATCCAAAAGGAAAATTAGATGATATTTCTGACGCTTTTTATCAAACGTTTTCCGGTAATCGCGTTTTTATCGCTGATATTCCCGCAGGTGCAGGGGCGTCCATCCTCACGGTACTTACAACTCTCGCAGAGCTTCGCAAGCAAGAACGTATTCCGAGGAACCCTCTGACAGTGGTGATCCTTGCTGGAGAGCTTTCAGAGTTCTCCAGAGGTTACGCGAACTCGATGCTGCAGAGTGTCAAAAAAGATCTGGCAGATCAGGCTATCACCATTGAGCCTCACATACTGCCATGGAATGCCTTGGATGCATTCTCGACGACGAACTTGGTTCGAAAAATGACCCTCCACTCTCAAAACGCAGCTGCCCGAATGGTTATTTTGGCCAATTTTTCCGGCTTTCTGAATTCGAGTGGTAATTGGAAGAAAGCCAAACCTCAGTTCGAAGAGATTTTCCGGCACAGCACCGACGAAATCTTTAGTACAGCAATTTGGATCGAACCAGGAAAAAACGATGTCACTAGTGAATCCGGCTTTTTTGGCAAAGTAACGAAGTGGTTCAAGGATAATTTCCAAGTTGTCTTCGGCAATGGCAGGAACGCGAAGGACATTGGTTTTGCTTCCTCGACGAGTCAGTTTAAGCATCCGCTGAAAGACCATGACGTTCGTTCCAATCTAACCGTTGTTCGATTCGATTTGCCGGAAGTAGGTGGTGCGGAATGAGGGCTCAGACTCTGGCACTGCGGGCGATCAACCAGTATCGACGGAGAGATACGCTAGCCTATGTTGGGCTGCGTTATTTTCTAAATAACCGGTGTGCTCGCAGAGATCGGTGGGCGGATGAGATAGCGACGCATTTGGTCCGGACTCGGAGCAACACCCCTTACTTCGGATCCCAGCATTTCAAGGAGGTTGATGACGAAGGGGAAGTTCTGCATAGACGAATAGATATACCCTCTCCCACAGAGATGTACGCCGAAGCTGCTCTGATCAACCGATGTGCTGCGGAAGCTCCCTTTCAAGCTCGGTCTTGTGTATACAGCTATCGCCTTCCTCAAAACGGTTCTGAAGACGGCATATTTGAGCCTTACTTCAATGGCTTTCGTGAGCGACACCGATCAATTGCAGCAGCCAGCCACGGTGACGACGTCGACTCTCTTTTGTACACAGATATCAGGAAGTTCTACCCATCAATAAAGATAGATAGGGCACTGCAAGTATGGAAGAAGCGTAGTGAACTGGGAGGACTTGAGCGGGATTGGATTGAGTTAGGGGAAAGAATAATCCATGACCACGGTTTGATCTCAGACCGTTCAGGCGCGCAGGGGCTCCTAACTGGGCCTGCCTTCAGCCATTTTGTTGCGAACTTGGTGATGGATGATATCGACCAAAAGATGGAGTCAGAGTTTCCCGGTCATTACTGGCGTTACGTTGATGATGTTGTAATAGCTGGTACGAAGGGAAGAATCGCGGATGGTAGGCGTCGCCTCTCTGAGTTAATGGGCGAGCTTGAGCTCGAACTTCATACCGGGGATAAAGACTTTGAGGTTTCAGCCTCGACCTGGTTAGAAGGCGAGAATGATTTCACGAATTCAGACAGCCGTCTTTGGATGGAGCTCGTCTCGAATATAAAAAAGCTGCTCCTTTATAAGCCAGGACTGAAAGCTGAGCTTCATCGGGCCTTTTCAGACAATGGAATTCGCCTCCCACTCTTGGATTACGAAAGCGCCGTTGCCGAGTCATCTTTTGTTGAACGGACACGCGACTGGGCTCGTCGATATAGTTGGGCAAGAAGGCGGATTCAGGAAATCTCGGTAGCATCCCTGGTGCGCCAAGCATTGCTGGCACGGAGTAATTATACCGAAGCTCTCGATAGCCATTTGGAACACGTGCCTGTTAGTGGCTTTGGACGAAAACGGGCGATCCCAAAGCTTCGCTATTTTGCAGGCAGACTGATTTACCTTCTCCCGGACGACCAGCTGTTAGCAATGGCTGGGAAGCTGGAAGAACACCCCGAGTTATTTCTCATCTCCCGGGTCAGTAGAGCTATTGCCACCAAGGATGTGACAGATGTTTTGAATCTTGGCACGAATGCAGTCAATGCAGCAGCTCAGGTACTGCGGACTGGAAAAGCTCAAATCAGTTGTAAAACTGAACGATTGGATGAGGTGCAAAGTCAAGGCGCCGCGATGCTAGTGATAAATGGGCTCAGACTTGATGGGATCGAAGTTCATCGTGCTCCAATCAACGATTTTGCAGAGTGGAGATCGGGCTCCGAGCTAATGAGAAGTGATGACCCATTTGTCCAAGAGCTAGCTTGTTTACATGGAGTTCATCCGGATTCGCGACACACCCAGATGCTCGATACAGCATTCGATAGGGATGAGCAGCTCGCCTTTGACGTGATCACGCAGTTGCAGGAGTCGAGCTATTTTTGAGGTAGGTAACCTTGGCAGTAGGGAAATTGGTATTTCCGCCGCACCTACTGACAAAGGCGGCGCGTATTTTTTATCGCTCCGAGTCGATATTGAACCATGGCCGCCAAGTGCCAATTAAAAGGTCCTCTTGAAAAAAACGTTCTGCAACGTCGTTTTCACCGAAGTCAGTGCGATAAGAGAAGCCAACGGAATTCTCGATAATGTTTAGTGGCGCCTTCACTTCCGGAAATATATGTTCGATGCCCCAGCGGACTTGGCAGGATGTCGTTTTGGGCGGTGTTTTGTGGTTTTCGGGATGGTAATCGTGCAATCGTCCGCCACAGCCGCGTTTTAAGTGAAGCGAAAACCTTCTTCTTAAGTTGGTGGTTTTCCCTACGTATAGGCAAGGATAGGCCAACTCAGTTGGCCACCAGTCTCCGTAACTGACCTTAACTAAGCGGCCCCCTGGCCCCTTGAGAATAATTGATCGGTTTGAGTTCATTAGCTTGTCGCGGTCCCCAATCCACCAAAAGGCATACAGGCCAGCCTCGTGTGGTAGGTCTATCTTGTTGCCCGAGCAAATCTCCTTGATCGACCGGACCTCGGTGGGAGAGTGCATAAACTGAGAATCTCTAGGGGTCTACAGCGCTGAAATTAAGATTGCAGGTCTATCGTAACTGATTTGTAGGTGCGTAACGCCCTAATTGTAAACATCCCCGTTTTAGGTGCACCGATGGGGGATTACAACTTGTTCACTACTCTTTAAGCTTTCGACGTTTCGGCGGGGTACGTTTAGGTTTTGTCGATCGGAGCGGAGGAGCCACTGCTGAGTTAATCCAAAGCACATCAGTCACCGGAGTACCGAGGACTTTCTGCACGTAAGGGCACAATTCAGGAACGGAGACACGGGCTCCGCCGTCGACTAAAACGCGCTTCTCCTTTGACGTAAGAGGGCCCGAGCTTAAAGCTGTGGCCACGCAAGAGTGAGGTGCTCGATGCTTTTCGCTTGTCATTCTCTCGATATCCGACCTGAATATTCCCCAAAACAATTTCATTTCCGGCATCGGTTTGCTCCTCCTACGGAGTTATCGATGCGTGTCCACTGAATTGGGGGAAGTCCACCCATTAACTACTTTTCTTGTTAGGAACAGCCAGAAAATCTCAAATTCATATGTAAAGTGGATGAATTGGAAGTGATCCGAGCTGCACCTGCTATTTCGTTAAAAGTGTTTCCTTGCCTAAGAATTTTTATCTGTCAACTTATAACGTTTTCAAAACTTTTAGGTAATAGTCTTTCGAAAGCGCTTTCTACAGTGAATTCGATTTGGCGCAAGTTAGCTTCTTCGTCCTCATTGTCAATGATCCATTTTGATTCGCTTACGAGACCGCCAGCGAGTAGATCGATCAAATCAGCAACAATATTTTTGTCAATATCAAGAAAACAGGCGAAAGGGCCACCATTGGCTCTGTATTCTTCAATGGAATCTAATATAGCCTCATAGACCGAATCTCGTATTTCTTCAAAATCAGACGTGTCAGTCACCGTGTCGAAAATCTCGATAGCCAATCTTGGTACTAGCCGTTTTCGATTTGTTCTAAACATGACCTCTAACTCAAATTCGGCCGTTTTATCAGCTTCCCGGCGGGCGTTCGCAAAAAATTCAAAACAGCGTTGAGCGTCATGTCCCAGCATATAGTTCAAGAGCGCGGCTGCTGCTTTCGTTTCGTCATAGTCAATGCTTGAACTTTCTACGATTTTTACATAACCAGGAAGACCATTTTCGAAAACTCCCAAACTGCCATCTGATCCAAAAAAACAGTATTTTTGGGGGTCTGAATACTGCGATAGGGTGGAATAAAGAAGGGGAGAAAGTTGTTCAAGTTGTGGATAGATTGATTCTGCGAATATTTCAGCAGATTTTTCTTCATCAATGCTATCTCTGTGATGCGACCGCATGATTGATATGAACGACTCGGGTCTGAAGCAAGATTCGAGCTTGCTACCTGCATTTAATCTGCCCATCACCCTTGCATACTGGTTTTCACCGGCAACGATTTCAGACCAAATGTTGTGAGCGGTGTTCGTCCGGCTAAATCCGACGCCACATTTCGCTGTGTATCGACGGAAATTTTCACCCGTTTTGTAGAAGCTATCTGCAGAGAAAACTAAAAACATTTTCAATCTCCTGCGGGAATCTGGTGACTGTTAGAGCGGTCCCACACTGATTAAAAATGTTGATCGTGAGTCTAAGTGATAATATTTTCGAGTTGCAGGCCAGTCACTGCCTAGGAGAACGAATCACCCTCAGATGTTTTTCAACATCCTCCAACGACGAGATTATTGCGGGTGATTTTCGATGTCAACTCAGTCAGCCGCGGGCACCGACGATCAGTTTCACATCGCCGAGGACCAATCACCTAAGGTTGAGGCGAGAATTTGATCGTTTTTGGGTTGAGGGGTAGGTCGGTAGGTATTCTGATTTCGTAGAGCTAAATAACTGATGTTATTGGTAAGTTGGTACCCCCGGCAGGACTCGAACCTGCTACCTTCCCCTTAGGAGGGGGACGCTCTATCCAGATGAGCTACGGGGGCAATTCCTCAGGAAGGGCGGTATGATAGCGGTCTGGAGCTGATGGCTCAAGGTGTTGCCCCGATTCCACGGTTTTCCGGAGTGAGCGTTGCCTGACCCCTTTTCATTGAGTGTCGTTGTCCCCGTGTGGCGGGAAGCTGCAGGCATTCAGAGTACGCTGGAAGCCCTGGCCCCCCTTCGTAGGGCCGGTCACGAAGTCATTGTGGTGGATGCAGGCAGCGACGACGGTACGGCCGCGATGGCACGCCCCCTGTGTGACCGGGTTGTGGACTCCGAGAAAGGGCGTGGTGTCCAGATGAATGCGGGCGCGGCGGCTGCCGGTGGCAATCTCCTGTTGTTCCTGCACGCTGATACGCGCTTGCCTGCCGATGCCCTCGCACAACTGGAACACTTCACGGCGAGCCGTTGTGCCTGGGGGCGTTTTGATGTTCGGCTGAGTGGGCATCGGCCGCTGTTCCGGGTCATTGCCTGGTTCATGAACAAGCGGTCCTGGATCACCGGCGTTTGCACCGGCGATCAGGCCATGTTCGTGCGCCGGGATGCGTTTGAAGCCCTCGGCGGTTTTCGGGCGCAGCCCCTCATGGAGGACGTCGAATTCTCGCGGCGTTTGTGTCTGGTATCTCGCCCTTATTGCATCCAATCACCGGTGATTACCGACAGTCGCCGCTGGGAAAGGCACGGCCCCTGGCGTACGATTTTCCTGATGTGGCGGTTGCGCTGGCGATATTGGCGCGGTGAATCGCCGGAATCCCTGGCCCAGGCCTATCGCTCGGATGTTCGCAATGCTTGACCATACCCCTGCAAGCGCAATATTGATGCAGTTCGCCAAATGGCCCGAGGAAGGGCGGGTCAAGACCCGCCTGATGCCTGCACTCGGGGCAGGCGGTGCGCTTCGGGCCCACGTCACGCTTACCCTGGCAGTCCTCGATAACCTCTGCGCCACCGGGTATCCCGTTGAGTTCTGGTGGGATCGTGGGCTGAAGACGGTGCCCGAAGAAGCCGAGGTCATTGTGCGGAACCTTGAGAGCGCGGGTCTGGAGCAGAAAGTCCAGCAGGGAGAAACCCTTGGCGACAGGATGCAGGCGGCCTTGCGTGAGTCGCTGCAGCACTATTCGCGTGCCGTGGTGATCGGCAGTGACTGTCCCTCGGTGGATCCCCAGTACGTCCGCCAGGCCATCGACCGGCTGAAAGAGTTCGATGTGGTTCTTGGACCGTCCGACGACGGGGGGTACGTTCTGATTGGCGCAAGCCGGGCGGTTCCGGGGATGCTGGACGACATTGACTGGGGCACCGAGGATGTCCTGATTCAGACGTTGGCCCGTATGGAGAAATCGGGGCTCCGTGTCAGTCTGCTGGAGCCCCGATGGGATGTGGACGAGCCGGAGGACTGGGCGCGCTTCCAGCGCCTGCCCGAGGCCTAGCTCAGGTCGCCGGAACGGGCGGCCTCGCCATCAGGCGGGTCAGGGCACTGTCTGCATTCAGACCGTCCTCGCCTGTGACCACTCTCAGTGCCTGTTCCCGGTTTAGGACCGCCTTTCTAAATGTTTCAAGCAGCGCCTGTCGGCTCACGCCCTGGACCGCCTTGGCCAGTTTTTCCCGCGAATCGAAGTCGGTGGCGTTGCGATCAATCTCCCGCCAGTACCGGCTGGAGATGTCCCCGAGTTGACGGTCCCGTTCCAGCAGTTTGCTGATCACCGCCTGTTTTTCCCGGTTCAGGCCGGTCTCGTCCATATTGGCCAGTTGCGCCTCAAAGTTCGCTGAGAATTGTTGAACGGCCTGGTCAATCTGTTCCGGGCTGGCGCCGGGGGACTGAACCACGAAGCCGAGCGCCGGGGTTTCCAGGATTTCAAACGGGGTCGCGTAGACGATGTAACCCAGTTGTCGGGTTGTACGGATGTTCTCGTAGAAGGGGCTGCTGATGATTTGCGCCAGCAGCCGGAAGCGGGCCCGCTCTTCAAAGCTGGTATTGTCGCCCTGCATGTACAGGGTGTAGCCGGTATCCGGATGATTGACGTCCAGGGATACCTGGGTTTCGTCCGGCGGCAACTGGCGTACACGGCTGCGCTCGACGTCGGCAAAGCTGCTCTCATCCAGCACAATGGCCCGGATCTGCTGGGCCAGGTTGAGGGCATAGGCGCGGCTGAGGTTGCCGTGAGCCAGCATGACCGGATCCACCTCCGAGAGCAGGGCCCGGGAGAAGGACTTCAGTTCATCCAGGGTGACCTGTTGCGCCGCCTCGAGCTTGTCTTCAGAGCTCCAGGCGCCCTCGATCAGGGCGGTCTGGATGAATTCGGACGTCTGTTCCACCGGAGGATTCTTGGCCTTGTTCCCGAGGCTGTCGACCAGGTTCTGGCGGGCGATGTCGAACCGCTGTTGCGTCAGGTCCGGTTCCGCGACCTGCATCAGGATTCGGTTAATCAAGGTGTGCAGCTTGTCGCTGTAGCCGCCCACCCGAACGGTTATGCCACGCAGGTGTGGATAAATGCTGTAATCCAGGCCGGCAAGGCGTGCCGAGTAGGCCCAGGCGTTCAGATTGGTATTTACCGCATCCACCAGCAACTGGGTCAGGACGCTACTGCGGGCAGAAACCCGTGCGGCGGGTGTGCGCAGGCTGATAAGCACGTTCGCTTTGGGAGTGTCGAACCGGGTGTCCCGCGCAAACCAGATTTCCAGACCGTCCTGGCTACCCAGCAGTGTAGGCTGCTCCATGGTTGAACCCGCGACCATCGCAAGTTCTTCCGGAACAAAGGGGTTGGGTTGGGGCAGCTTGAGCTGCGCCGCCAGTTCGGGCAACGAGTTGCGCGTCAGGTTTTCCGGATCAAGCGATTCCCATTGCCACTCCGCGCCGTACCACTGGGTTTGTTCCGGATTCTCGAGCGCCGGCTCCGGCGCCAGAACGAATGCCATCAGGTTGTCTGGGGTGAGGTGGTCCAGGATGGTCTGGTATTGCTCCGGCGCATAGCGTTCCAGCAGCCAGGGCGCGCTGAGAATATCTTCGGCCGGGTAGTGTTGGAGCTGACTGGCCAGCGCCATGGCTTCATGCACCGGTTCGCCCTGCTCACGGAAACGAAAATCAATGCGGGCCAACTGCTGCATTTCCTTGAAGCGCTGTTCGGTGATGCCATTGCTGCGGATTCTGTCGATGTAGGCGAACACCAGCGGCAGGATGTCATCCTGGCGGCGCAGACCCTCAGGTGTCAGGGACATACTGATGTCCAGCGTGGCACCTTCACCCGTGTCCAAGCCCAGGCCGGCAGAGAGGCTCTCCACCAGTCCGGCACGCTTCAGCACATCGAACAGGCTGCCGGGGCCTTCGTGCCCCAGCAGGTTGGCAACGTAACCCGCGGGTTTGGTGCGGTAGTTCTTCTCCTGCGAGGGAATCGGGAACGACAGGGTCAGGCTGCGAACGTCCTTGATGGCATCCACCGTGACCTTGGCTGGAAGCCTGTCATCCTGGTAGACGGCGGCTGTATGTTGCTTTGGCTCCAGCTCTCGATTCTCGATGGCGCCAAAGCGGCTTTGCACCATCTGCTCAAGCTCGTCCAGGGTCTGGGGGCCATACACCGCGAGCGTCATCAGGTTGGCGGAATAACGGTCTTTCCAGAACTGGATGAGGTCGGGTCGAAGCGGGTTCTCTTCGGTATTCTCCAGGGTGCTGAGGTTGCCCACCGCAAACTGATTGAAAGCGTGCTCGGGATTGCTGGCCGCTTTCTTGACCGAGTAGAACCGGCGGCCATCTTCTTTCTGCTTGGAGCTGAATTCCGAGTGCACGGCGTTGCGTTCCCGGTCGACCAGCTCGGCGGTAAACAGCGGAGCGGCAAACTGCTCGGCGAACCGGTCCAGCGCTGGCTCAAGGTAGGGCGCTTCGACGTCGAAAAAATAGTTGGTGTCCTGAAACGCCGTGTAGGCGTTGTGGCTACCGCCGTGGCTTTTGATGAACTGCTGGTACTCGCCGGGCTCCGGGTATTTTTCCGTGCCGAGGAACAGCATGTGCTCGAGGAAGTGTGCGAGCCCCTCCCGGTCGGCCGGATCATCGCCACTGCCCACCGCCACGTTCATGGAGGCCGCGGCCTTATCCGCGTCACGGTCCGATACCAGGATTGCCCGGAGCCCGTTGTCCAGCTCGATGAATCGGTAGTCGTTGTCATCGGCCGGACTCTTGACCGGCGGTTGTGCCGCCAGAGTAAAGGCGCTGCTCAACAACAGTGTGAGCATGACCAGCGTGGTGGCGATCACATGGCGTAGGTGTGCGTTCCGGGGGGTACCAGTGCTCATAGGGCCTCGTTCATCCGTTGAGAGTTCGGGCGTTATCAGTGCATCAGGGCGTTGCGGGTACTTTCGGGTTGCTGTTCCAGAGTCTTGCGGGCGAGATCCACCGCCTTGTCGGCCTCCATCTGCCCGGAGGCGATGCGCTCAAGCACCGTCGCCATGATGGCAACGGATTGTCGGTAATCGGCAAACTCTGCCTGAAACGCCGAGTCGATTGCCTCGTAGACGGCCTGGATTTTTTCCTCACGGCTGCCGGATGTTTCGGCGGTGTCGTTGATGGCCTTGAGGCAGGCGCGGGCAATGGTGATGTAGCGTTCGGTGTTCGGGTTGTCTTTGGGCATGGTGTGGCTTCCGAAAAATCCAGAATTTCTTTGAACAATGATGACGCCGGATGGCGCAATAAGTTCCTGATTATGTCATTGCTTGCAGGGTGTTTCATTGCTTTCCAGTAATCAGGTGAGAGGGCAGGCACAGTCCAATTCCTGTGCTAGTCTCAAAATCATTGTGTCGACATATGGGACAGGCGTCCGGCTGCGGATCGTATCCTGAGTTAGAGTATTAGCTCTATTAAAAACAAGAGGTTACAGAGTAAAAGCTCTAAAAAAGTTCGATACATGAGAGTTGCAATTAAGTACAATGCCGTCGTTCCCGGAAGACTCTACGACTTTAGTCTAATTGGGTGCCGGCATGGATAGACAACAAATGAGCAACAGGCAGGGTGGATAATTGATGAACTATTTCCTGACGGGTGGCACCGGATTTATTGGCCGTTTTCTCGTTGAAAAACTGTTGGCCCGCGGCGGTACGGTATACGTGCTGGTGCGCGAGCAGTCCCAGGGTAAGCTTGACGTCCTGAGGGAGCGCTGGGGCGCTGATGAGTCCCGGGTCAAGGCGGTGATTGGTGACCTGACCAGCAAGAATCTTGGTATCGACGCCAAGACCATGAAGTCCCTCGAAGGCACTATTGATCATTTCTTTCACCTCGCCGCGGTTTATGACATGGGCGCAGACGAGGAAGCCCAGCAGGCAACCAACATCGAAGGCACCCGCGCTGCCGTCAATGCAGCGGAAGCCATGGGCGCCAAGCATTTCCATCACGTGTCCTCCATTGCTGCGGCCGGTCTGTTCAAAGGCACGTTCCGCGAGGACATGTTCGAGGAAGCCGAAAAGCTGGACCACCCGTACCTGCTGACCAAGCACGAGTCCGAAAAAGTCGTCCGCGAGGAGTGCAAGGTCCCGTTCCGGATCTACCGTCCCGGCATGGTCATCGGCCACTCCAAGACTGGTGAGATGGACAAGGTCGACGGCCCCTATTACTTCTTCAAGATGATCCAGAAAATCCGCCACGCACTGCCACAGTGGGTACCGACCATCGGTATCGAAGGTGGTCGCCTGAACATCGTGCCGGTGGATTTCGTGGTGAACGCCATGGATCACATCGCCCACCTCGACGGCGAGGACGGCAATTGCTTCCATCTGGTGGATTCCGACCCTTACAAGGTTGGCGAGATCCTCAACATCTTCTCCGAGGCTGGCCATGCGCCCAAGATGGGGATGCGGATCGATTCCCGCATGTTTGGGTTCATTCCGCCGTTCATTCGTCAGAGCCTGAAGAACCTGCCCCCGGTGAAGCGACTCACGACCGCCGTGCTCGACGACATGGGGATTCCGCCCTCGGTCATGTCGTTCGTGAACTACCCGACCCGGTTCGATGCCCGTGAAACGGAACGTGTGCTCAAAGACACCGGCATCGAAGTCCCACGGTTGACCGATTATTCCGCCGTGATTTGGGACTACTGGGAGCGCAATCTGGACCCGGACCTGTTCAAGGACCGCACCCTGCGTGGCACCGTAGAAGGCCGCGTGTGCGTGGTGACTGGTGCAACCTCAGGCATTGGCCTGGCAACCGCGCAGAAACTGGCCGACGCCGGTGCGATCCTGGTTATTGGTGCCCGTAAGCCGGAGCGCCTGAAAGAAGTGGCGGCTGAGCTGGAATCCAGGGGCGCCAGCGTGCACGCCTACCAGTGTGACTTCTCCGACATGGAAGACGCCGACCGCTTTGTGGAGACGGTCCTCGACAACCACGGTCACGTGGATGTGCTGGTGAACAATGCCGGTCGCTCCATCCGCCGCTCTCTCGACCTGTCGTTCGATCGGTTCCACGATTTCGAGCGCACCATGCAGCTGAACTACTTCGGCTCCGTGCGCCTGATCATGGGCTTTGCGCCAAAGATGCTGGAAAATCGCCGCGGTCACGTGGTCAACATCTCCTCCATCGGCGTGCTGACCAACGCTCCCCGGTTCTCCGCCTACGTGGCATCCAAGTCGGCACTGGACGCGTTCAGTCGCTGTGCGGCGGCCGAGTGGTCGGATCGCAACGTGACCTTCACCACCATCAACATGCCGCTGGTGAAGACGCCCATGATTGCGCCGACCAAGATCTACGATTCAGTGCCAACGCTGACGCCGGAGGAAGCCGCCGACATGGTGGCCGAAGCCATCGTCTATCGTCCGAAGCGCATTGCGACCCGACTGGGCATCTTCGCTCAGGTGTTGCATGCCCTGGCGCCGAAGATGGGCGAGATCGTCATGAACACCGGTTACCGCATGTTCCCGGATTCCCCGGCAGCGGCGGGCAGCAAGTCCGGCCAGAAGCCCAAGGTGTCCAGCGAGCAGGTGGCCTTTGCGGCAATCATGCGGGGCATCTACTGGTAAACGGTCCCCCTTGAGATCAAAAAACCCCGCCTTGGCGGGGTTTTTTGTGTCGGTCACTCGGTTTCTTCAACCAGAGGCGGGGGAAATCCGCCCAGATCCTTCCAGCGATTGACAATCCCGCAGAACAGGTCCGCCGTTTTCTCCGCGTCGTAGGCCGCAGAGTGCGCTTCTTTGTTGCTGAACGGGATACCAGCCAGTTTGCAGGCCTGGGCCAGAACGGTGTGGCCGTAGGCCAGACCCGCCAGGGTGGCGGTATCGAAGGTGGAAAACGGGTGGAACGGGTTGCGCTTGATGTCGGCCCGCATGGCAGCGGCAAACACGAAGTTGTGATCAAACGTGGCGTTGTGACCGACCAGGACCGCGCGCTTGCAGTCAAAAGCCTTTACCGCCTTGCGAATGGGGGTGAAGATTTCGCTCAGGCCCTCGCGTTCGGGAACCGCTTCCCGCTCCGGATTCCAGGGATCAATGCCGGTGAAGTCCAGGGCGGATTGTTCAAGGTTCGCCCCCTCGAACGGATCGATCTGTTGCACGTGGGTCTCACCGCGCAGGAGGTAGCCGTCTTCGTCCATGGTCAGCAGTACCGCGGCGACTTCCAGCAGGGCGTCCCGCTCCGGGTTGAAGCCGGCGGTTTCGACGTCGACAACGACAGGCAGGAAACCGCGGAAGCGGCGGGACATAGGATGCGGTTCTTTGTTTTCGTCAGTCACTCAAACTCCGGTCTTAGCCGTGTTATGAAAGGTCAGGGTGATTACGCCAGGCGCCAGTTAACGGTTTCACCCGCTTTCAATGGCACGATGTTGCCATCCGCCAGAGGCAGCTGCTCCGGCATGGTCCAGGGGTCCCGAACCAGGGTAATGGTATCGGTATTTCTCGGCAGCCCGTAGAAATCCGCGCCGTTGAAGCTGGCGAACGCTTCCAGTTTGTCCAGAATGCCCAGCTCTTCGAAGATCTCCGCATACAGGGCAATGGCCCCATAGGCTGAGTAGCATCCGGCACAGCCGCAGGCGGCTTCCTTGCGGTCCCGGGCATGAGGCGCGGAATCGGTGCCCAGGAAGAACCTTGGGTTGCCACTTGTGATGGCATCGCGCAGCGCCTGCTGGTGGCGGTTACGCTTGAGGATGGGCAGGCAGTACAGGTGCGGACGAATGCCACCGACCAGCATGTGATTGCGATTGTACATCAGGTGCTGGGGCGTCAGGGTGGCGGCCAGGTTGTCGCCGCCATGCCGCTGGACGAACTCTGCCGAGTCGGCCGTGGTGATGTGCTCCAGAACCACCTTCAGGTTGGGAAAGGCCTCCATGGTGGGGCCGAGCACCCGATCGAGGAACACTTTCTCGCGATCGAAAATATCGATGTCGGCATCGGTCACTTCGCCATGCACCAGCAACAGCATGCCGCAGTCGGCCATCGCGTCCAGTACCGGGTAGATATTGCGAATGTCTTTGACACCGGATGCCGAGTTGGTAGTTGCACCGGCCGGGTAGAGTTTGGCGGCGACCACGCCAGCGGCCTTGGCCTCGCGGATGGTCTGCGGGCTGGTACTTTCGGTGAGATACAGCGTCATCAACGGCTCGAATCCGGTATCCTTGGCGGCGTCCAGAATGCGCTCTTTGTAGGCCATCGCGTCCGCGGCGGTGGTCACGGGCGGAACCAGGTTGGGCATGATGATCGCGCGTCCGAAGCACGCGGCGGTGGCCGGGACGACATCCTTGAGGATATCGCCGTCGCGAACGTGCAGGTGCCAGTCGTCCGGACGGGTAAGGGTAATCTGATCGGTCATGAGCGGTTTCCGCGGTTCCATCGGTGGGCCGTGGCCCTGAAAAATTTTGCGAATTATACCAGAAGGGGAGCGTGTTTGTTTTTGTATCCGACCCTAAAGTAAGGAGGGACAGGGCCGTTAACCGGAGTAACTACCGAATCAGTTAAACGCGTTGGTCATTCGCTATGGCATCCAGCTTCCGAACATTGTCTCTTGGTCTGATGAGCGCTCTGGCGCTCGGTCTGGCAGCACCGTCAGGGGCTTCGAGTTACGGTGCGGGCATCGAAAACAGCCAGTGGTATCTGGCAGAGTCGGTTTTTGAGTGCTCGTTGGTGCACGAAGTGCCAGGCTATGGCAAAGCGGTGTTTCGGCATCGGGCCGGCGAAAGGCTTACCTTCTTTCTGGAGTCGGCATCGCCGCTCATGCGGCCGGGCCGTGGGGAACTTGTTGTTGAAGCACCGGCATGGCGCCCGGGCGTAGCCCCCAGGCCGCTGGGCAAAGTCACCGTGTCGGACGGTCATCGGCCGGTGCTGCTCGAAACCCGCCAGGCCATGGTGCTCGTTCAGGGACTGCTTGAGGGCATGCGCCCGACGGTCACCCGGGAATCCTGGTTTGATGGCCGCCCGGTTCGGGTTCAGGTGTCCAATGTCAATTTCGCCGGCCAGTTCCAGAGTTACCGGAGGTGCGCGGCGAATCTGTTGCCGGTGAACTACGACCAGGTGCGACGCTCGCGCATTCCCTTCGCCAGTGGCAGTACCAGCCTCTCCGAAGCCGACCGGCAGTTGCTGGATAACCTGGTCACCTATGTGCTGGCGGATTCAACGGTGGAGCGCATTTTCGTGGACGGGCACAGTGATCGGTTGGGTAGCCGTATCGACAACCGCGCGCTGTCGGAGGAGCGGGCGAACGTGGTGGCGGACTATCTGAAGGCGCGAGGGATTTCCGAGGACATGATTACGGTGCGGGCCCATGGTGACCAGTACCCGGTATCCCGGCGACCTGCCGACAACCGTCGCACCAACATCCGGCTCCAGCGTGAGGGCGAACGTCCGGAATTCCAGCAGGCCAACGGCTATGGCGGTGACTCCGCCGGCTGAGGTTCGCCTAGTAGACGGCGTTCAGTACCTCAAGATGGGCCGTCACGCTCTCGCCCAGGGCTTTCAGGTTGTAGCCTCCCTCCAGCGTCGAAATGATCCGGTCATTGGCGTGGTCATTGGCTACGCTGACAATCATTTCCGTTAACCAGCGATAGTCATCCACTTCCAGATTCAATTCGGCCATCGGGTCCAGCCGGTGGCCATCGAACCCGGCCGAGATCAGGATCACCTGGGGTTTGAAGTCCTGCAGTTTTTTGACCCAGGCCGACTCCACCGCCTTACGGTATTCAATCGCGGCGCAGCCCGCCTCAATCGGGGCGTTGATAATGTTTGGTGCCTGCCGGTGCACGTGCGAGTGCGGATAGAACGGGTGCTGAAAGCTGGAGCACATGAGAATGCGCTCATCCCCGCCCACGATATCCACCGTGCCATTGCCCTGGTGCACATCAAAATCGATGATGGCCACCCGGTCCAACTGATGAAAGGTGAGGGCGCGCATCGCGGCCAGGGCCACGTTGTTGTAGAAGCAGAATCCCATGGATTTGCTCCGCTCGGCGTGGTGCCCAGGCGGGCGGGCGCAGACAAAGGCGTTGGTAACCTGGCTGCTCATGACCATATCCACCGCCTGGATGTTGGCGCCAGCGGCCAGGCGGGCAGCGCGCAGGGTATCCGGCATCATGGCGGTGTCGGGATCGGTGAATACCCGGCCCCGGGTGGGTTGCATCAGGTCGAGCTGGTGCAGGTATTTTTCCGGGTGAACGGTCAGCAGCTGATCACGGGTGATTTCTTCCGGGCGGACCCAGTCCAGGTCCTGCTCGAGATTGGTTTCTGCGATGTGACTGAGGATGGCTGTGATTCGCTCGGGACTCTCCGGATGTTCCGGACCCATGTTGTGTTTCATGCAGTCATCATGAGAAAAGAATGCCGTGGTCATACGCCTCTGAACGCCCTGGATCTGCTTTTATTTTCAACAATGTTATCAGGGAACAATACCGGCTGCCGTGTTTCTTTGGTCGTAATGGCGGTGATCGTCGTTTCACATCAACTCATCTCCGCCTAAGATAAGGTATACACTCATAAGTCACCTGATTTAGTTACATTATCATCCGCACGGCCACGCGGCCGGCGTCCAAGGAGAGAGCCAGCTTGAGCACCCGTTATCTGGAAAGTCTGTTTAATCCCGACTCCATCGTGGTTATCGGTGCGTCTGAGCGGGCGGACAGCCTCGGTGGTATGGTGCTTCGGAACCTGATGGGCGGCGGCTACCCCGGCAAGCTGTTGGTGGTGAATCAGAACGATTATGACAACGTGCACGGGGTTCCCTGCGTCAGAAAAGTATCCAAGATGGATTTCTCGCCGGATCTCGCGATTGTCTGTACGCCCCCGGACACCGTGGCCAAAACCATCAAGCGCCTTGGCGAGGCGGGCGTTCGAACCGCGATCGTGATGACGGGCGGTATGTCCCGGACCCACAGCAAGACCGGGCAGCCGCTGATGTATTCGGTGCGCGAAGCGGCCCGGGAAACCGGCATTCGGGTACTGGGCCCAAATACCATCGGGCTCATGGTGCCGGCCCGGAGCCTGAACGCCACCTATGCCCACATGGGTGCCATTCCGGGGCGGGTCGCGTTTGTTGGCCAGTCCGGCACCATCGCCAGTTCTGTGATTGATTGGGCCTTTGCCCGGGGCGTGGGGTTTTCCTACTTCCTGACCCTCGGCGACGGCATGGACATCGACCACGACGATTTGATCGATTATCTCGCCCAGGACACCCACACCCGGGCCATCCTGCTGCACATAGAGAACATCCCCAACCCCCGCCGCTTCATGTCGGCGGTCCGGGTCGCTTCCCGAACCAAGCCAGTGATCGCGGTCAAATCCGGTCGGGTGCCGGAATCGGAATGGTTTCCCCATGAACTGCCGGACGGCCTGACCCGCAGCGATCCCATTTACGACGCCATGCTCCAGCGGGCCGGTGTGTTGCGGGTGGATGGTCTGGGCCAGATGTTCGATGCCTTGGAAACCCTCACGCGGATGCGGCCATTGCGCCGGGAGACGCTGGCGATCATGGCGAACGGGGTCGGCCCCGGTGTGCTCGCCGTTGATCGCCTGGCCGATTTGGGCGGGGAACTGGCGGAATTGTCCGAGCAGAGCATCGAGGCGCTGGCGGAGTTGTTGCCGCCGTACTGGACCCGCCGCAACCCCATCGACCTCAACTACGACGCGTCGCCGGAACTCTACGCCAATGCGATCCGGATTCTTGCCAAGGATCCGGAGGTGGCCAACGTGCTGGTGATGTATGCGCCGAGTCTGACGGAAGACAGCCTGCAGATTGCCGACGCCGTGGTGCAGGCATCCAAGGGGACGCGCCTGAACGTGTTTACCTGCTGGCTCGGCCAAAGCACGGTCATGGACGCCCGGGAAGAATTCTACCGGGCTGGATTGCCGTCGTTCTTCAACCCGGAAAAGGCGGTCATGGCGTTCATGCAGCATGTGAGGCATCAGCGGGTCCAGCGCCTGCTCACGGAAACGCCCGAGTCCTTTACCGATCATTTTGCCGATCGAAGCCACACCCGCCGCGTGGTCATGAAAGCCCTGCGGAACGGTCGCAAGCACCTGTCCAACCGGGAGGCCCGGGACCTGATCGACGATTACGGCATCAGTACCATCGACACCATGTACTGTGACGACATGGAAGAGGTGCTGGAGGTCTTTTCAGTGGAGCGTCGTCCGGTGGATATCACCATCATCCATGAGCAGGGCTGTCACCCTTTCCTGGATCTCAGCCCGACCCAGCGACGGTACAAGGGGACCATTCAGAAGCTGAACAGTGAAGCCGCCATCATGGACGCCTGTCGCTATTTGATGGAGGAGTATCAGTCGCATTTCCCGCAAAGCGGTTTCCTGGGGTTCGCGGTGCAACGTTCCTACCAGCATGTCGGGGGGATCGAGTTCAGCGTTGGCATCACCCGGGATTCGCTCTTCGGTCCGCTGGTCGTGTGTGGCGCGGCTGGCGCCCAGATCAATGTGATGACCGATCGCCAGATTGCACTGCCGCCACTGAACATGGTGCTGGCCCGGGAACTCCTGCGCCGGACCTACATGTACAAGTTACTGAAAGAGCACAGTCTCAAACCCGAGGAAGACATCCGGGCCGTGTCCGAAACGCTGGTGACCCTGTCCCAGATCGTGATTGATATTCCTGAGATTGAGGGGCTGGAAATTGCGCCCCTCCTCTTCAACGAGCAGGGCGCGGTAGCGGTCAACATTGCCATTAACCTGGCCGACAAGCCGGGTAAACCCATCATTCAGCCGTATCCGAGGGAACTGGAGGAATGGATCGTACTGCCAAAGTCCGGGCGCCGGGTCATCATCCGCCCGGTGTTGGCCGAGGATGAGCCTGCCCACCGGGCGTTTCATGAGCTGCAGTCGCCGGAGTCCATCCGCTACCGGTTCTTCCAGTACCGTAAGCACTTCTCACGGGAAGACGTGGCCCAGATGGTGCAGATCGATTACGACCGGGAGATGGTGTTCATTGCCAACGCCCCCCGTGAAGATGGCGAAGGGGAAGAAACCCTCGGCACCGTGCGGACCTGGACCGACGCCGATAACCTGCAATGCGAGTTTGCTGTGATGGTGCACGACAAAATGAAAGGCGAGGGTCTGGGGGGCGCGTTGATGCAGAAGATGATCGACTATTGCCGTGCCCGGGGTACGGTGGAAATGGTTGGTGACGTGCTGCCTGACAATCGGCCCATGCTGCAGTTGGCGGAGCACCTTGGTTTCGAGATCAAGTACAACCCGGACGAGGAAGTGATGGACCTGCGGCTGGTGCTCAATGAGCCGGAGAAAGACTGGCAGCGGGAACGGCTGGGCAAGAGCGTCCACTAGGAACGCTCTTGCCTTGATTGCTTATTCCTCGACGATTGCCGAGCGGTCTTCGCCACCCATGGCCTCCAGCAGGCCAGGAATCAGGCGGGAAAGCTCAAGGGTCATCAGGGTGAACGCGGCGTCGAACTTGGCGACGGCGTCATCCACGTCGACGTCATCGAGTTGGTCCTGCAGGGTTTCCCCGAATTTCAGACGGCGAATGCCCAGTTCCTCGTCCAGCACGAAGGACACGTTGTCATCCCAGGTCAGGGACAGCTTGGTGACCTGCATGCCGGCGTCCAGATGGTTCCGGATTTCGCCCGCCTTCAGGTCCAATCCCTTACAGCGCACCACACCGCCATCCTCGGACGGATCCTTCAGTTCGCACTCGTTGCCAAGTACCACCTGGCTGGGCAGGTCAATGGTCTCGTTCAGCCAGCCGGTAAAGGTGAACGCCGGTGCCTGTTCCACCGCCGGTGGCCGGACGGGCAGTGAGCCCAGGCTCTTACGCAGGGTAGAGGCAAGGTCTTCAGCCTGCTTGGCAGAACCTGCGTCCACAACCATAACGCCGTCCTTCGGGGCAAGGTAAGCAAAACCGCGGCGATTTTTGGAAAAGGCCTGGGGCAGCATTTCCAGCATAACCTGTTCCTTGATCTCGTCCTTTTCCTTGCGGCGGACCTTGCGACCCTGATCGATCTCGATGGCCTCGGCTTTCTCTTCCACCGCTTCCTTCACCACGGCGCCAGGCAGAATTTTTTCTTCCTTGCGCAGGGCGATCAGGTGGTAGCCGCCGGCGCTGTGAACCAGTTGCTCGCCGTGCTTACCCAGTGGCGGGACCCAGCCCTGGCGACTGGTTTCCTGGGGGCCGCAGGGCTTGAAGGCGTCGGCCTGGAGTTTTTCTTCCAGCTCTTCGGCTGAGATATCAAACGGTTTGGTGAAACGGAAGACACGGGCATTACGAAACCACATCAGGTTTGATCCTTGCTGTTGTAGACGGTTCAGGAAACGTAGAGAGGCGGGGATGATACGGCCACCGGTTGGTGACCGTAAAGTGGCTACACAGGCGTCAGAGGTTCATGATCTCTACCATAACCGTCTTGACGATAAAGCCCACCACGCCGGCACCGAGCACGATAAACAGGGCGAGGGTGCCAAACTTGCCCGCCCTGGATTTCTTGGCAAGATCCCACACAATGATGCCCATCCAGACAATTAGCCCGGTCAGAAGCACCAGCATGGCGATCTGAGAAAAGACTGCTTCGTTCATTTTAAACAGGATCCTGGTTTTACGGGGATTTACGGTTGTTCGTCCCGCAGGAAAACCCAGTTGTTCTTGTCGGATTGGTCTTCGCTGAAGTAGTAGCCCTCAAGGTTAAAGCCCTTGAGGTCGTCGGCCTGGGTAATCCGGTTCTGGATAGCAAACCGGCACATCAGGCCACGGGCTTTCTTGGCGTAGAAACTGATCATCTTGTACTGGCCGTTTTTCCAGTCCTTGAACTGGGGGGTGATCAGTCGCGCGTCGAGGTCCT
Organism: Marinobacter arenosus; assembly: GCF_019264345.1. Lineage (NCBI taxonomy): Bacteria > Pseudomonadati > Pseudomonadota > Gammaproteobacteria > Pseudomonadales > Marinobacteraceae > Marinobacter > Marinobacter arenosus. Next base: position 25,698 of record NZ_JAHVAO010000003.1, on the reverse strand, counting down.
TCTTCCGGACGCTCTTGAAGTACTCATTGGACGCCAGGTTGACCAGTACGCCGTCGTCTTCGGCCAGCAGACGGTTAATCTCATCGGTAATCCGATTGCCCCAGAACGCATAGAGATCTTTGCCCCGGCGATTCTCGAATCGGGTACCCATCTCCAGCCGGTAGGGTTGCATCAGGTCCAGTGGCTTAAGGATGCCATACAGCCCGGACAGCATCCGCAGGTGCTTCTGGGCGAACGCGAACTCGTCCTCACTGAAGCTCTCGGCATCGAGGCCGGTGTAGACATCGCCCTTGAATGCCAGGACCGCCTGGCGGGCGTTGTCTGGCGTGAACGGCGTGTGCCAGGTCCGGAACCGCTCGGCGTTGAGTTGGCCCAGCTTGTCGCTGATGCTCATCAGGTTGCTGACCTGATGAGGTTCCAGCTCTTTAAGCTGATCGATCAGCTCGCAGGCGTCATCCAGAAAATCCGGTTGGGTGTAGGTTTTCGTGGCCAGGGGACTCTCGTAGTCGAGGGTCTTGGCGGGGGAGATGACCATTAGCATGTCAGGCAATCCTCATTGGAGAAACGTGAGTAACTGATCCCTGGTAAATGGCCAGTCCAGCTCCGCACCGGTATCGTTGCGGCGCAGCACCGGGATGCGTGTGCCGTAACGCTCGACCAGCTTTTCGGACTGGGCAATATCCACCACATCGACCGGTATCGGCGCTGGCATGGGTGTATTCACCAGCAGGGCTTCGGCCAGTTCGCAAAGGTGGCATTGGGTCGTGGTGTAAAACAGCAATTCCATTACTTGGGCTGTGCGTCCAGTTGCTGACCGGTAACCCCATGGCTGTCTTTGCCCATGAGATACAGGTAGATCGGCATCAGGTCTTCCGGCGCGGGATTCTGTTGCGGATTTTCAGCAGGGTACGCGCGTGCCCTCATGTTGGTACGGGTCGCACCTGGATTCAGACTGTTCACACGCACATTGTGGCGTTCGTCATCCAGCTCGTCGGCCATCAGCTGGCTCAGACCCTCAACCGCAAACTTGGACACCGCGTAGGCGCCCCAGTAAGCCTTGGCTTTGCGGCCCACGCCCGAGGACGTGAAGATCACCGAGGCATCGGTGGATTTGCGCAGCAGTGGGATCATGGCCCGGCTCAGCAGGAAGGGCGCCGTCGCGTTGACGTGAAGCACCTTGTTCCAGACTTCGGGGTCGTACAGCTCGACCGGGCTGCGATCGCCGAGAATCGCGGCATTATGCAGAATGCCGTCCAGTCGCTCGAAGTTTTCCTCCAGCGTCATGGCCAGTTCCTCGTACTCCTTAACCGCGGCCCCTTCGAAGTTCATTGGTACGATGGCGGGCTTGGGGTACCCGGCGGCTTCGATTTCGTCGTACACCGATTCCAGTTTGGAAACGGTACGGCCCAGCAGGATTACGGTCGCGCCATGGGCGGCGTACGCAATGGCTGCGGCCCGGCCAATGCCACTACCGGCGCCGGTCACCATAACGATCCGGTCGCGCAGCAAATCGGCGGGGGCTTGGTAGTCATGCATAACCTGTTCTCCGTGTCAGGCGGTTACCGGGTAGGAATTCGAATCTGGTTTTTATTGTAACAGCTTTGCCAGGTCAGCGACGGTGTCGGCCACGAGGTCTGCTTGCCAACGGTCAACCGATTCCGGCTCCTCGATGTAGCCATAGCGCACGGCAATGGTCCGCATGCCAGCATTGCGTCCCGCTTCGATATCGCGCTCGTGATCGCCCACGTACACCGCGCTGGCGGGATCGGCGCCGATCTGTTTGCACGCCAGGAACAGGGCTTCGGGATGGGGTTTGCGCTCGGCGACGTGATCGGGACAGACAACAACGGCGCAGCGTTGAGCCAGACCCAGCGCGTCCACCAGCGGAGCGGCAAAGCGCACCGGTTTGTTGGTGACGATGCCCCAGGGAATTCCGCGTGCTTCCAGTGTCTCGAGAATCGGATCCATGCCCTCAAACAGGGCCGTTTCGATGGCGACACCGGCCTCGTAGAGATCGAGAAACTCGGTGTGCTTGGACAGGTAATCCGGATGGTCCGGTTCCAGTCCGAACCCGACCCGGATCATGGCTCGCGCGCCATTGGAGACCGAGCGCCGGATGTGGTCAGCCGGCAGTGGTGGCAGACCATGCTGCTCGCGGAGCTGATTCAGGCAGCGGATGAAATCCGGCGCGGTATCGATCAGTGTGCCGTCAAGATCAAACAGCACGGCCGAGGGTAAGGTTTCAGGCTTCACGGGCATCTCGGGCGTGCATCAGGTAATTCACGTCAACATCGCGACCCAGCTTGTAGATCTTGGTAATGGGGTTGTAGGTCATCCCGGTCAGCTCCAGAATCTCAAGCCCGGCGTGGCGCAGGTGGTCGGACATTTCCGAGGGACGGATGAACTTTTTCCACTCGTGCGTGCCCTTGGGCAACATGTTCAGGACATACTCGGCGCCCACGATGGCGAACAGGAACGACTTGGGGTTCCGGTTGATCGTAGACACAAATAGGTGGCCGCCGGGCTTGAGCATGGTGGAGCAGGCCCGGATCACCGACGCCGGGTCGGGTACGTGTTCGAGCATCTCGAGGCAGGTGACCACATCGTACTGGCCGGCGTGGTCAGCGTCCTGGGCGAGGTCCTCGACGGTGGTTTGGCGATAGTCCACTTTGATACCGCTTTCCAGACCATGCAGTTTCGCGACGGACAGGGGCGCTTCGCCCATATCGATCCCGGTCACATGGGCGCCGCGCTGGGCCATGCCCTCCGACAGCAGGCCACCACCACAGCCCACGTCCAGGACCCGTTTGCCTGCGAGAGAAACCCGCTCATCAATGTAGTTCAACCGAAGCGGGTTGATGTCATGCAGGGGGCGGAATTCACTGGTGGGGTCCCACCAGCGACTGGCCAGTGCCTCAAACTTAGCAATTTCATTCCGGTCTACGTTCTGGTTTGTCATGGTCTGTGCTGCCTGATCAATCTGTCGGAATTCGGTTATTGAGCCTGCTGGTTGCGAATACGTTCCTTCCAGGCATCGACGCGCAACATCAGGTCCGCGACATCGATGCGGGTGAGTCGGCCGTCCTGTAACTGAGGTACGCCGTTAATCCAGCTATGGCTTACTGCCCGGCCATGGTTGCTGTACACCAGGTGCGAGATCGGGTCGTAGACCGGTTGCAGGAAAGGATCGCTCAGGTCCACGGCGATGATGTCGGCCAGTTTGCCTGCCACCAGTGAACCGAGTTCGTGGTCGCGACCCAACGCCCTGGCGCCATTCAGGGTGGCCATGGTCAGTGCCCCATGTGCCGAGAGGGCCGCGGCATCGCCCGAGACCACCTTGGCGATCATGGCGGCCGTACGCAGCTCCCCGAAGAGATCCAGGTCGTTGTTGCTGGCGGCCCCGTCGGTGCCGATGGCGACGTTCACGCCGGCGTCCATCAGTTTCTGCACCGGGCAAAGGCCACTCGCCAGTTTGAGGTTGGATTCCGGACAGTGAATGACGTGGGCGCCGGACGTGGTGACCGTCTCAAGATCGGCGTCGTTTACCTGGGTCATGTGGACACACTGGGTGTTCGGGCCCAATAGCCCCAGCTCAGCCATGCGCGCGACCGGGCGCTGCCCCAGCTTTTCGGTGGCTTCGTTAACTTCGAATTCGGTTTCGTGCAGGTGGATCTGGATCGGGGCGCCCGTATCGGCGGACAGCTGGATCGCACGCTTCAGAGGTGCATCGGACACCGTGTAAGGGGCATGCGGGCCTATGGCGGGGGTAATGTACGGGTCGTCCTGCCAGTCTCGGATGAATGCTTCACCCTTTTCGAGGTAGTCGTCAGGCCCTGTTCCCCAAGGCGTCGGGAAATCCAGTAGCGGAAAAGCAATCTGGGCACGCATGCCGGCGTCGTGGGCGCACTGGGCCGCAATCTCGGGGAAGAAATACATGTCCGAGAAGGTGGTGGTGCCGGTGCGCAGCATTTCGGCCATGGCGAGCTGGGTGCCGTCGGCGATGAAGGCTTCGCTGATAAAGGCGCCTTCCGCCGGCCAGATGTGGTCATTCAGCCAGGACATCAACGGCAGGTCATCGGCCATGCCCCGGAACAGCGACATGGCGGCGTGCCCATGAACGTTGATCAGGCCGGGCATCACCACATGATGGGGCAGGTCCACCGTCTCCCGTGTCCGGAAACGTTGGTCGGCTTCCCGTTGTGAAACCACCGCGGCTATTCGGTTGCCCTGGATAATGACCGCCTGGTTGTCCAGGACGACTGCATCCGGTTCGATGGGAATCAGCCACCGGGCGTTGATGCGGATATCAGCTGCGGTGATGGTGTCTGCCGTCATGTACCTGCCTTCAGGGCCGGGCGCGTAAAACGCGCGCATTGAAAATGTAGGGCCGAAGTATAAACGTTATACTGGCGGTTTTCAGCGTTTGAGAGGCAGAGCTGACTTATGGCGAAATCCCCCACACATCCATCCTCCCGGGCCGTTGGCACGGTGGCCATTCGTTGGCATGGCGACACCCTGGAGTTGTTGGATCAGCGCCTGTTGCCGGTGGAAGAACATTGGATAACCCTGGAGGGCGCTTCGGGCGTGGCCCAGTGTATTCGCGATATGGTGGTTCGCGGTGCACCGGCCATCGGTATCAGCGCAGCCTATGGCGTTGCTTTGGCGGCCCGGCACGCTGGCGGGGGCGACTGGAAAGCCGAAATCAAGCAGGCCATCCGCGAACTGGCGGCTTCTCGGCCCACGGCAGTAAACCTGTTCTGGGCATTGCAGCGCATGGAACGGGTCTTTCACGAATGCCATTCACTTGACGAAGCCGTGAAGCGCCTGTCCGCCGAGGCCGTTCGCATCCACGAGGAGGATCTGGCGGCCAACCTCGCCATGGCCGATCATGCCCTGGACGTCATGCGGCCGGAGAAGCCCATGTCGGTGCTCACTCACTGCAATACTGGCGCCCTGGCAACCGGAGGGTATGGCACCGCCCTGGGCGTTATCCGTCGTCTCCACGAGGAAAAGATGCTGCAAACGGTATACGCCGATGAGACCCGCCCCTGGCTGCAGGGCAGTCGCCTGACGGCCTGGGAGCTGGCGCAGGAGGGTATCCCGGTGACGCTCAACGCCGATGGCGCCGCAGCGGCCATTCTGGCGGATGGCCAGGTACGCTGGGTGGTGGTGGGTGCCGACCGGATTACCGCCAACGGGGATGTCGCCAACAAGATCGGTACCTACAGCCTCGCGGTTCTGGCTCGCCATCACAATGTCGGATTTATGGTGGTGGCACCGTCCAGCACCGTCGACATGTCGCTGGCCTCCGGGCAGGACATACCGATCGAAGAGCGTGAAGGCACGGAAATTCGGGAGATTCGAGGTGTGCCGCTGGCACCCGCGGGCGTCAAGGTATTCAATCCGGTTTTTGACGTCACTCCGGCGAGTCTGATCGACGCCATCGTGACGGAAAAAGGCGTGGTCCATAACCCCGACATCACCGGGATGCGCGAGTTATTTGGTTGAGGGCTTCCGGCCTCCATTAGAGGGCTTGCCGGCCGCCCCCGCCTTGTCCCCATAGCGGGCTTCCAGGTCGGCAACCTGCCTTTCCTGTTCTTCCACGAAATGCAGGGACATCTCGAAACTCTGGCGGGTAAAGTCCAGCACCTTCCGGAAGCCCTCGTCGGAGAGGTTCCGTGCGTCGTCGTGCCGGCGGAAGATGTTGATGAATTCCCGTTCCCGTTCAAACTGCAGAGGCAGACGCCCGACGCCCCAATCGTTCAGAAGTTGCCAGACTTCGGGATTGTAATTGCGCGTGGTGCGCATGATGAACGGTATCGGATCGTTGCGGGCAATCAGTGCCGCAAGGCGCAGAATCAGTTCGAAGGAGAGGGTGGCGGTGCCGTTCTCGATGGCCTCGAGCACCGACTTGTCACGCAGGTTCAGCGCTTCGCTCATTTCTGAGAGTGTCAGTCCCGCCACCTCGCGAATGTCCTTGAGGGACTGACCGGCGGTCAGCATGGCGCGGAGCTGATCCTGGGAGTTGATCAGGGCGCGACCGACTCTCATGGATGTGTCGGTGGCCCTGACGCCGAACCGAAGGGCGGATCCTGTCAGGTTGGCCAGCCGGTCGAGCAGGCCATCCGGATTCCTGCTCGTGCTGGTGTCGGCTTCCTCCAGCCCCTCAATTTCTTCCATGGACCGCATGGCGTGCAGGGCATCCAACAGCATGTCCTGCAGCATGCGGGTTTTCTGTCGGGGTTCCTGGTCCCTGGTACGCTCCGTCATGCTCAGGCTCGTTCCTCTATGGAGTCGGCGCCTGGGCCGCTAAATGCCGGGGAGACATGATGGAGGCCATTTGCCGGTCCAGTTCGAGCATATCGGCCATGATGTGGCCACCCTCGCGAATGACGAAATCGAGTTCGTCATCGGTGGTATCCAGGTCCGCGGCCTGCTGGTCTTGCCAATCTTCAAGGTCTTCCAGGGTCGCAAACGGCTCTTCGCCCCGCAGCTCCCGGCGCGCGTTGGCGATCGTCAGTCGAGTCCGCTCAATCTGCTCGTGCTGGGATTTTCGGCTGTCAAAGTTCAGGCTGACCGTTTCCATCTCACGTTGCTTCTTGAGGAAGTCGATTTCCTGTTGCAGCAGGCTGAATTCCGGGCTGGCGGAAAACCGCTCTTCGTGGCGTTTCCTCAGCTCGTCAATGATGCCGCTGAAGTCGAAATAGCGCTCGTGGGGAACGGCTTCAATCTGGTCCCAGGGCAGGGCATGTTCAAGAGCGTCCTCGCCGATGCGGCTCTTGTCGATCCGCGACGGAATCTCGATGTCCGGAATCACCCCTTTGTGCTGGGTGGAACCGCCGGAAACCCGATAGAACTTGGATTGGGTGATTTTCAACTGGCCGTGATTCAGGGGCCGAACGGCCTGGACCGTCCCCTTGCCGAAGGTTTGTGAGCCCACCACGAGGCCACGGCCGTAATCCTGGATGGCACCGGCAAAGATCTCCGAGGCTGAGGCGCTCATGCGGTTGGTCAGCACAACCAGCGGACCGTCGTAGGCCACGGAGGGATCCTCGTCGTTGAGAACCTGAACGTCGTTGTTGGCGTTGCGAATCTGGACGGTTGGGCCCTCGTCGATAAACAGGCCAACCAAATCGTTGGCTTCGTGCAGGGCGCCGCCGCCGTTGTTGCGCAGGTCGATAACCAGGCCATCCACACCGTCTTGCTCGAGTTCGGTGATCAGGTTCCGGACATCCCGGGTGGTGCTCTTGTAGTTCGGATCACCCGCCTGCATCGCCTGGAAATCGGCGTAGAACGTGGGAATGGTGATCACCCCGACGGTGTAGTCAGTTCCGCTGCGTTCCAGCTCAATCACGTCCTTGCTGGCGCTCTGTTCCTCAAGCTTCACTTCGTCGCGCTTGATGGCGATGGCCTTGGTGATGGTTTCGTCACTGGCGTTGGCCGGGATCACCTCAAGGGTGACCACGGAATTGCGCGGGCCCCGAATGAGATCGACGACCTCGTCCAGGCGCCAGCCAATGACATTGACTGGCTTTTCCTCACCCTGGGCCACGGAGACAATCCGGTCTGCCGGCTGGAGCTGGCCCTGCTTGGAGGCGGGCCCACCGGGAACCAGGCGCACCACCTTGGTGTACTCGTTGTCGGACTGCAGGACGGCACCGATGCCTTCCAGCGAGAGACTCATGTTGATGTTGAAGTTTTCCGACGTGCGCGGGGAAAAATAAGAGGTGTGCGGATCCCACATGCCGGTGAAGGCATTCATGTAGGCCTGGAACGCGTCCTCGCTGCGGGCCTGATAGGCCCGTTTCAACTGGCCCTCGTACCGACGGCGCAAGTTCTCTTCGATGGTTTCGTCTTCAGTGCCGTTCAGGCGCTGTGCCAACACCGCGTTCTTGATGCGTTTCACCCAAAGCGCATCCAGAGCCGCCTTGTCAGCTTCCCAGCTGGTCTCTGAACGATCCAGCAGAATGGTCTCGTTCGCAGCGAAGTCGAGCTTGTCGATGCCATCGTTGATCAGGGAGAGGGCGAACTGCAGGCGTTCAATGATCCGCTGCTGAACCAGGTTGTAGATGTCGAAGCCCGGCTGGAGCTGGCCGGTCTTCAGCGCGGCGCCCAGCTGGGTTTTTACCCGGTTGAATTTGTTCAGGTCTTCCTGGGTCAGATAGATGCGCTGACCGTCCAGGTATTCCAGGTACGCGTCGAACACGTCTCCTGACAGTTCGTCACTGATGCCAAGATCCCGGAAGTGGGTGAACTGGAGCTGACGGGCGATCAGGATATTGGCCCGGGCCTGATCAATCGTTGGCGCGACCGGTTCGTACACCAGTGAATCGTCCACCTTCGCACTCAGGCCCAGGGGCGTTGAAACCAGCAGGGCGATGGTCAAAGCCTTGCAGATCCCTGTCCGGGCATTTTTGGAGGGTGCGCGTTGGGCGACAATTCTTTCCGCGATGGTCATAAATACATACCTGACGGTGCTGGGGACAGAGTTCAAGAGGAATGAACCATACTTTCCCGTTGGCGAATAAATTTATTGTAGGCAAGGGCTACCACCGTTGCCATAGGCAGCACGTATCGGTTCGTGACAATCTGTCCATGAAATGGTCAGGTGTGGATGGTTTTCTGACAGTCAAGCGGTGAGAGAGTGGAGGCCGGAGAGGCGACGCCCCTCCGGCACGTCCGATCAGGAAAAGAGCGCGTTGGCTTCGGCCTTTTCGAGCAGTAGCCTGGGCGGCGCGAAGCGGTCCCCGTGCTGCTGGGCCAGTTCCCGGGCGCGCTCGGTAAATGCCCGCACGCCGTACTGATTGATGAACTGGATGGCCCCGCCGGTCCAGGGCGCGTAACCGATACCGAAGATGCTGCCGATGTTGGCATCCTCCACGGTGCGCAGAACCCCCTCCTCGAGACAGCGAACGGTCTCAATGGCCTGGATGAACAGGATCCGATCTTTCAGGTCCTGGAGGGCGACCGACGATGCCTTGTCCGTGTCCACATAAAGCCGCTCCAACTCAGGCCAGAGGTGTTTTTTCCCGTTTTCCGGGTAGTCGTAGAAGCCGGCACCCGCGGCCTTGCCCTTGCGTCCCTGCTCATTGACCATCTGGTCGATCACGGCCTCGGCCGGATGTGGATGCCAGGTGCCACCCGCCGCTTCGGTGTCCTTTTTACTCTGATCGCGAATGTGCTGCATCAGCGTCATGCTGACTTCGTCAGAGATGGCCAGTGGGCCAACGGGCATACCGGCGAGCAGTCCAGCGTTTTCAATGCTGGCGGGGTGGATGCCTTCTCCCAGCATGCTGATGCCTTCATTGACAAAGGTGCCGAACACCCGTGAGGTGAAGAAGCCGCGGCTGTCGTTGACCACGATCGGGATCTTGCCAATCTGCTGCACGTAGTCGAAGGCACGCGCCAGAGTGTCATCGGACGTTTTTTCACCCACGATAATTTCGACCAACTGCATCTTGTCCACCGGGGAGAAGAAATGCAGGCCGATAAAGTGATCGGGCCGGGCTGACGCTTCCGCCAACTGGGTGATGGGGATGGTCGAGGTGTTGGAAGCGAAGATGCCATTGGGCGCCAGTTTGGGCTCGGCCTCCCGGGTGACGGTCGCCTTCAGGTCGCTGTCCTCGAAGACCGCTTCGATGACCAGATCGCAACCGTCCAGATTCCCGGCGCTGTCCGTTGGGGTGATGCGACTGAGGATGTCGGCTTTTTGCTCCTCGGTCATACGGCCACGGCTGACTTTCTTGGCCAGCAGTGTCTCCGAGTAACGTTTGCCTTTTTCGGCGTTCTCGACGGAAACGTCTTTCAGGACCACCTCAATACCACGGGTGGCAGTGGAGTAGGCAATGCCCGCGCCCATCATGCCGGCGCCCAGCACGCCGACCTTGCGGAAGGTTTCCCGGGCCACGCCTTCGGGGCGGCTGCCGCCGGCTTTGATGGCGTTTAGCTGGAACCAGAAGGTGCCGGTCATGTTCTTCGCCACCTGGCCAATCACCAGCTCCGCAAAATATCGGGTCTCGATCAGGCTGCCGTTGTCGAAGTCCACCTGCGCACCTTCAACGGCAGCCGAAAGAATGCGCTCTGGCGCCGGATAGCAACCCCGGGTTTTTTGCTTGAGCATGGCCGGTGCAATAGCCAGTTTCTGGGCCATGGCCGGGTGATGCGGCGCTCCCCCCGGAAATTTGAAGCCTTTCTGGTCCCAGGGTTGCTGGCACGTGGGGTTGGCCTCGATGAAAGACCGGGCCATGGCCATCATTTCGTCCGGCGACTCAGCCAGCTCATTAACGATGCCCGCCTTGAGGGCGGCGTTCGGGTTCACTTTTTTGCCTTCCATCAGATATGGGAAAGCCGCCTCAAGGCCAATCATGCGCGGCAGGCGCTGGGTTCCGCCTCCGCCGGGCAGCAATCCCAGAGTGACCTCAGGCAGGCCCAACTGAATGCTTTCATCATTCAGCACAACGCGGTGATGGCACGCCAGGGCGATCTCCAGCCCGCCGCCGAGCGCACTGCCGTTGATGGCCGCGACCACCGGCTTGCCAATGGTCTCGAGGAATCGCATGTCGGCTTTCAGGCCATTCACCATGTCTTCGAACGTTTGGGCATCCTCGCGGGTGACCTTGTGCAGCTCGGTCAGGTCGCCACCGGCAAAGAAGGTTTTCTTGGCGGAAGTGATGACAATGCCGCGAATCTTGTCCAGATCGGCTTTCACCTTTGCGGCTGTGTCTGTCAGCGCTTCCCGGAACGCTGCGTTCATGGTGTTGGCGGATTGCCCGGGCATGTCGATGGTCAGGGTCAGAATCTGGTCTGAACCCAGGTCGTAACGGATAGCACTCATAATCGGTTCTCCTGTCAGAAAAAGGGTCGGGTTCAGACGCGTTCAATGATGGTGGCAATCCCCATGCCGCCGCCGACGCACAGGGTGGCGAGGCCATAACGCAGTTCCCGGCGTTCCAGCTCGTCCATCAGGGTGCCCAGAATCATGGCGCCGGTAGCGCCGAGCGGGTGGCCCATGGCGATGGCGCCGCCATTCACATTCACTTTCTCATCAGGAACGGATAACTCCCGCTGGAAGCGCATCACCACCGAGGCAAAGGCTTCGTTAACCTCGAACAGGTCAATCTGGTCAACGGTCATGCCGGCCTTTTCCAGGGCCTTGCGGGCCGCCGGAGCCGGGCCGGTCAACATAATGGTGGGGTCGGTGCTGGTGACGGCGGTGGCGACAATCCGGGCTCGCGGCTTGAGGCCCAAGGTTTTGCCCTTCGCTTCACTGCCAATCAGCAGGGCGGTAGCGCCGTCCACAATTCCTGAGGAGTTACCGGCGTGGTGCACGTGGTTGATCTTCTCCACGTAGTGGTACTTCTCCCGGGCGACACCGTCAAAGCCCATCTCTCCCATCATCTGGAACGAGGGCTTGAGGCCCGCCAGGGACTCGATGGAGGCATTGCCGCGAACGTGCTCGTCCCGATCCAGGATGACCACGCCATTCTGGTCGGTGACCGGGATAATGGACTTGGCAAAATAGCCGTTCTGCCAGGCGTTCGCGGCTTTTTGCTGGGACTTGACCGCGAATCCGTCGACGTCTTCCCGGCTGAAGCCTTCAATGGTGGCAATCAGATCGGCGCCAATGCCCTGGGGCATAAACCCGGTGTGTAAGTTGGTTTCCGGATCGGTCGCCCAGGCGCCGCCGTCAGAACCCATGGGGACACGGGACATGGCTTCCACCCCTCCGGCAACCACCAGGTCTTCCCATCCGGACCGCACCTTCATGGCCGCCAGATTGACGGCTTCCAGTCCGGAGGCACAGAACCGGTTGAGGGTGACGCCTGCCACTTTTTCATCCCAGTCGGCTGCCAGTGCGGCGGTCTTGGCGATGTCCGCGCCCTGGTCGCCAACGGCAGTGACGCAGCCCATGACGATGTCATCAACCTGGGCCGTGTCCAGGCTATTCCTCTCCTGCAGCGCGTTGAGCACGGTTTTCAGCAGCGTGATGGGTTTGACGCTGTGAAGGGAACCGTCTTTTTTGCCGCGACCTCGGGGGGTGCGGACTGCATCGAAGATATACGCCTCGGTGGTCATTGTCTGTCCTCTGGTGATGGTTGGTTCAGAAATTACTTCCGTTGGCGTAACCATAGCCGGTAGCAGGGACCGGTTGTAATGACGACGGCTGCCAATTGCATTGGCAAAATTGCTCAGCCGCCATGACAAGCGACCTGGCGACTTCTATGGTTAAAGATAAGGGCGTGGGAATGTGGGAGGCACCGTGTTATGTCCCTCAGAGATGCCATCGACAACTTTTACGAACGGCTGGTGCTGGATGCCATCGACGCAACCCGGCAGGACGCAGATAACGCGGATTACCTGACCGACGTGATGTGTGTTGCGCTGAATCACCTGCCGGCCCGGTATTACCGGCACTCCATTGACATGATGTTCTTTCTGCCCGACGAGGAATTGAAGAGCATGAAAGAAAAATCCCTGGCCGAGGTGAAGGCGGCCAGGGATTTTGTCAGCGAGCATCAACGGGGCTGAATCCCCGGTGGTGCGTTATGCCGGTACCAGTGCAGCCAGAGCGTTGTTGAGACGCTGGGCGAGGGCCTGATCCGGTGCGGAATCGGAGGCCAGGAGGCACCAGCACGCAACCAGCTTCTCCAGTTCCTGGATTCCGTTGCTCGCCTGTTCAGACGACCCCATGCCTTCCGCGAGGCGCTGGACCTGAATCTCCATCCGGCGCTGCTGATCGGCATCCGGTGACGTGACGCCCGCGAGAATTTCGGCGCGAATAACTAACTCGCCGTGGTCGAGAGGATCTTGCCCTGCGGCCAGCGCCGGCCAGTGATCGGGAACCTGCGCTTCGTCTGAGGGCCCGTCCGTGCGTGCCATGACCAGTGACTGCCAGGCACTGACATTCGCCCGCAATTGCTGATCCGTCAGAGCTTGCTTCAGTCGCCGCTTTTCGCTCTGCACCTTGTCTTTGAGTACCGGTGACAACGCCGACACCGAAAGGTCGTTCAGCCGAGTGAGTGCACCCGCCAGGGTGGCCCCGTCATCGGCGCTGGTTAGCGTCTCGATTTCCCCAAGCACTGGTGTTGCCGCATCATCGGCTGCCTGAGCCGCCTGCTGTTGCTCATTTCGCTGAGCATCGCGGCGGCCGAAAATCTGGTCGCAGGCTTTCCGGAAGGCCTGCCAGAGTTTGCGGTCCTCCCGGTGGCGGGTGATGCCAATCACTTTCCAGTCCGCCTGCAGGTTCTTCGCCTGGTTCATGGCCTCCTGCAACGGCTCGTGGTCAATCAGGGCATTGGCCTTGTCAACGATCTCCTGTTTCAGAGCTTCGTTTTTCTGGCGTTCCTCGTCGAGGGGGGCTTCAAGTTTCTTCAGCAGGTCATCAAACTGTTTCTGGACCTGCCGATTTTCCCGAAACTCCACTGGCCAGGCCGCCTTCCACTCCTGACGGGCTGTCAGATGGATCTTTTCGGCCGCTTTCCAGTCCATGGTGGACCAGTCGGCGTGGGTCAGGAAATTTTCCAGCTCCGCGCAAATGGCCTTGCGCTTCTCCAGGTTGGCGCGTTTGAGGCCGGATTTTGCCGAAAAATAGTCCTTGCAGGGTTCGTAGGCTTTATCCGACGCCGCCTTGAAACGAGTCCAGAGTGAGCGATCAGAGGAACCCCCAAGGTTGCGCCATTCGTTCTGCAGTTCCTTGATCCGTTCGGCCTTGGCTTCCGGCTCCATGGGCTGATCGGCGAGGTACTCCATCTGCTCGCACAGTTCAATCTGCTTGGGCTCGGTTGCGAAACCAAGCCAGTCACTGAGTTCCCGCAACTGGCCGTTCAATAACTGCAGACGGGCCTGGAACGGTTTGCCGTGGCGACGATCGAGGGATTTGAACTGCTGCTGTGCCGTTTTCAGAAGTTGCCGGGATTCCTTGAGCTGCTTGGCCTCAAGCGCCGCCTCCAGGCTGGCCAGGGTCTTCTCCAGCTCCGCCGCGGTGGTCTTTTGCTTCTCGAGGTCCTCCGTCCTGGCCGGTTGCGATGGCGCGGGCTTGCCCGCCAACTGTCGAACCGGCTCCATCAGTGCCGGCATCGGGAAACCGTCGGGCCAATTGATTTCTCGCAGCAGTGCCTTGGCCTTTTCGCGCCCTTCATTGGCGTGGTCATCCCCGGATGCGCCGTCCGCTGCCAGCTCGGCAAGGGTGTCTTTTTCCTGGGCAGCGCGGCGCACAGCGCTGATGTAGTTGCGCAGGGACAGCATGTTGGCCTCGTAGGCCTTCTGCTGTTGCTTGTCCACGGAGGTGTCCCGTGTCGCTTCCAGCCAGCGGTTTTCCTGGGTTTTCTGGAGAGCGTCCAGAGATGCCACGGAGGGCAGGGTGTCTGGCGCCTGAGCCTTCAGGTCGTCCAGGGTGTTTGACAGCAGGGCCAGGGTTTCTTCCCGTTGTAGCCGTTGCTCTTTCTGGCGTTCTTCATCCGCTTGCGCTGACTGGATCGCTTCCAGGCGCTCCTTGCACCGGTGAATGGCTTCAAGAAAGCTTTGCGCCTGCTCTGCGTTGGCGTGGGATTCGACCTCCGCCCACTGTCGGGTGAGGGCCCCGAGTCGCGCCTCGTAGAGTTTGGTGTCGTCGCTTCGGGCCTGGTCCTTGGCGTGATTGATCAGTGTGGTGATGGTTTGGGACAGGCTGTCCAGCCGCGCCTGTTCTTCACGCAGCTTCTGGAGTGCCTGCCGGACCGTCTGGTACACCGTTTTATCCCGACCTTTGGCTTTCTTCTGAACGTGCTGGAGGTTTTCAGTCTCGGTCAGCCGACCCGCGGCCTCAAGCCGAATGTCAGCCGTAACACCCTCGATGGCCAGTTCCGCGAGCCTGGATTGCTCCGGCGCTCCTTTAAGCGTTTCCAGTTGAGTGTCCCGCAGGCTGGCGCGCGTGTCCTCCTGCTGGGCCGCCGGTGCTTCGTTTCGAGCCTTGCCCGTTGGTTCCGGTGACTTGCGGGATTTGAAGAGTTTCTGGATGAATGCCGCCATAAAGGTATCCTTTGGGATTGAAACCAGTCCTCGGTGTCGGGCAAAGTTATCCGCCACCGGCCTTCGGCTCACCGTAATGGCGAGCCGGGTGCTGTTGCCGGGCACGCCGGCAAGAATGAATGCGGGGGCTAGTCTAGCGTTTTGTACGCGCACGCGGGAAGGGTCTGTATGGCAAAACCGGAAAATCAGGACGATCAGGAATACAAGGCTCGCGCTACTGCCCTCAGGCTTTTGGCAAGGCGGGAACATAGCCGCACGGAGCTGTCGCTGAAGCTGCGGCAGCGCAAAATTGAGGCCGACATTATTGAGGCGGTGCTTGACGACTATGAGGGCGAGGGCTGGCTTGACGATAACCGCTTTGCGGACGTCTATGCCCGACAGAGAATGGATCTCGGCTATGGCCCCTTGCGGATACTCGGCGAGCTCCAGCAGCGCGGTGTGCACCACGAGCCGGCGTGCCTTTCAGACATGAGCGACGAAGACTGGTGTCGCCGGGCGGTGGCGCTCCGGGAAAAGCGCTTCGGATTGTCCGATCTCAACGATGATTGGGACGAGAAAGTACGCCAGGCGCGGTTTCTTAATCGTCGGGGGTTCTCGGCAGGGCAGGTGGAGCGGGCTCTGGAAACCCGCTCCCCGGATCGTTGAATAGGTGCCGGGCCTCTTCTAGAGGGTCGGGGGAATCATGCCCAGCTCGCGGGGCAAGCCGGCTCTCAGATCCGGGAGAGTCTCCCCATCCGTAACGGCACCCGGAGTCCGTGACTTGGAATCCAGGTTGACCACCTCTCCCGGCTGGATGACCGGCGTCTCGGGGCGCTCGGTGATCCGCGCCAGGACATCGTAATAGCGGCGGATATTCTGCACGTACAGAACCGGTTCATGGCCGCGGGCATATCCGAAACGGGTCTTGGTGTACCACTCTTTCTGGGCCAGTAGTGGCAGGAATTCTTTGACATCCATCCAGCGATCGGGGCTCTTGCCACCGCTCTCGGCAAGGCGGCGGGCATCTTCCAGATGACCAAAGCCGACGTTGTAGGACGCGAGCGCAAACCAGGTCCGGTCCGGCTCCGGAATACGTTCCGGGATTCTCTCGTGCACCATGCGGAAGTACTTGGCGCCGCCCTGGATACTTTCTTCAGGGTCCATCCGGTTATTAATGCCGATGTAGCTGGCGGTGTTCCGGGTCAGCATCATCAGGCCACGAACGCCAGTTGGCGATACGGCGTTCGGGCGCCAGTGCGATTCCTGGTAGCCAATGGCCGCAAGCAGGCGCCAGTCGATTCCATACTCGGCCGCGTAATCCTTAAACAGGGACTCGTACTTTGGCAGGCGGTTTTCTACGTGGTGCATGAACGTCCGGGCGCCTACGTAATTCAGTTGGTCCAGGTGTCCATAGAAGCGCTCTGCGAGTTGTGCGAGCGTACCGTCGGCCTGCAGTTTGGCCAGGAATTCGTTGGCAGCTTCGATCAGGGTGTCGTCCTGTTCATCAGGGAACAGCCAGGCCAGTTCTTCGGGTTCCCCCAGGTAGAACGCCTCTTTTACCTGGGGGAAGAAGACGTGATTCAGTTCCAGCTCATTTGAGGAAACCACGGCATAGGAGAATTCGCCGGACTCCACCCGCGCCAGGACGCCCGCGGGGTCAAGGCCGGGATGTACCTGCCAGTCGAAACCGGCTTCTTCGCCCTCAAGCAGGTACTCATGATTGCTCTCTGCAACCAGGTGGAGGGTCTGGCCACTGAGGTCGTCGAGCGAACCCGGTCTTGCGGCATCCCGGTTGTATACCACGACGGACTGGGCCGCAATGCCGGTTGGCAGAATCTTGTACTGACCAGCGATGCCGGGTTGGCCAGACAATCCGGCCAGGCCAATGTGAGCGAAATTTCTTGAAAGGACCGACAGCACTTCCGTGTTGTCATTCGCCACGCGCACCCGAAGCTCGACCCCGAGCTCTTCGGCAAACAGTTTTGCCAACTCGTAGTCATAGCCGGTTGCCCCGTCCCGACCCTCGTAATAGATAGAGGGCGCTTCGCGGGTAATCACGTGCAGAACGTCCTCCGCGAGAACCTCCTGCAATGTGCTTGGGCGCGAGCAGCCGGCAACCGCAATGACGGCACCGAAAAGCAGTGCCGCCTGGGTCGGCGCAGCCGCGAAAGCAGTCAGAAATCTGGACAAGTCCCTAGGCTCCAATACCGCTGGATCGTCGGGATACGTCAGTCAGTGGGGATTGGACGCATCCGGTGTGTCATGGCTGTGGCTTCCGCTTCCACCTTTATATGATCGTCGCTGTTGCTACATTGGTCAATAAAGCTGGTTAATTAACATGCAAAACAATGTCAATTATACAGGATGGATTTAAGGTGACCGGCGCTGTATCCCGACCTCGCTTTCGAGTATCATGGCGGCCTTTCAAATTGCACCCAGGCTTCCCCGTTTCGCGCGATACAGGTTGATATCATGCTTGAACTTCGCGGCGCTCCCGCGCTTTCGCCCTTCCGCTCCCGCAAACTGCATACCCGGATTCAGGATGTTGTGCCTGAAGTCGAGCATGTGTATGCCGAGTTCATGCACTTTGTGGATCTGGAGGATAGCCTTTCCGAATCCGACCAGGCGATTCTCGACCGTCTTCTGACCTACGGCCCGAGTGTCCCGGTGGAGGACCCCGACGGTGTTCTGTTCCTGGTCGTTCCCCGGCCGGGCACTTTGTCCCCGTGGTCGAGCAAGGCCACCGATATCGCACGGAACTGCGGTCTGCGCCAGATTCAACGGATTGAACGCGGTACCGCGTTTTATGTGCGGGCCAACCGCAAGTTGAGCCTGTCCCAGCGTGAAAAAATTGCGGCTCTGCTGCACGACCGCATGACCCAGAAGGTGTTTCACGAAATGGGAGGCGCCGAGCTGTTGTTCAGCCATGAGGAGCCTCGCCCACTGGGTCGGGTGTCGGTACTGGCCGGCGGTCGCTCGGCGCTGGTGGAAGCCAATGCCCGGCTGGGTCTGGCGCTCGCGGAGGATGAGATCGACTACCTCGCGAAATCGTTTACCGATCTCCAGCGGGATCCGACCGACGTCGAGCTGATGATGTTTGCGCAGGCCAACTCGGAGCACTGTCGCCACAAGATCTTCAATGCATCCTGGGATATCGATGGCGAGGGCCAGGAAAAGTCCCTGTTTGCCATGATCCGCAATACCTTCGAGATGAACAGCGAAGGGGTGCTTTCGGCCTACAAGGACAACGCCTCGGTAATCCGTGGCAGTCGCGGCGGCCGTTTCTACCCGGATCCGGAAACCGGCGTCTACGGCTACAACGAAGAAAACATTCACATCCTGATGAAAGTGGAGACCCACAACCATCCGACGGCCATCGCACCGGCTGCGGGTTCGGCAACGGGGTCCGGTGGTGAGATTCGGGATGAGGGCGCAACGGGGCGCGGCTCCAAACCCAAGGCCGGTCTGACCGGTTTCACCGTGTCGAACCTGAATCTGCCCGGCGATCCCCAGCCGTGGGAAATTGGATACGGCAAGCCGGAGCGAATTGCCTCCGCGCTGGATATCATGATCGAAGGTCCCATCGGGGGCGCTTCGTTCAACAACGAATTTGGACGTCCGAATCTGGCCGGCTACTTCCGGACCTTCGAAGAGAAGGTGCCGGGGGCCGCGGGCGAAGAAGTGCGCGGGTACCACAAGCCGATCATGATCGCAGGTGGCCTGGGCAACATCCGTGAGGAGCACGTCGAAAAGGGCACAATCCCCGTCGGCGCCAAGCTGATCGTTCTGGGTGGCCCCTCGATGCTTATCGGACTGGGTGGCGGCGCGGCGTCCTCCATGGACTCCGGCTCAAGCAACGAGAACCTGGATTTTGCCTCGGTCCAGCGTGACAACCCGGAAATGGAACGCCGCTGCCAGGAAGTGATCGACCGTTGCTGGCAGATGGGTGAGCGCAACCCGATCTGTTTCATCCACGACGTGGGTGCCGGCGGCCTGTCCAATGCCATGCCGGAGCTGGTCAAGGATGGCGGACGGGGCGGCAAGTTCGAGCTTCGCGATATTCCGAGCGATGAACCTGGTATGTCGCCCCTGGAGATCTGGTGTAACGAGTCCCAGGAGCGTTATGTCATGGCGGTTGCCCCGGAGAACCTGGAGCAATTCGATGCGCTGTGCCGTCGCGAACGTTGCCCCTACGCTGTCATCGGCGAAGCGACAGAAACACACCATCTGGAGCTGGGCGACTCGTATTTTGACGACAAACCGGTGGATCTGCCGATGGAAGTGCTGTTCGGCAAGCCGCCGCGCATGCATCGCAGTGTGAGCCGCGCGTCCTTCACAAAGCCAATTTTCGATTCCACCAAGATCGATCTGCACGACGCGATTCGCCGTGTCCTGCGTTTGCCGTCGGTGGGCTCCAAGAGTTTCCTGATCACCATCGGGGACCGCACCATCACGGGCCTGGTTGCCCGGGACCAAATGGTGGGGCCCTGGCAGGTGCCGGTGAGTGACGTTGCTGTCACGGCCAGTTCTTTCGATGTCCGGGCGGGCGAGGCCATGGCCATGGGTGAGCGCACCCCGGTCGCGGTGATTGATGCGCCGGCCTCCGGACGAATGGCGGTTGGGGAGGTGGTTACCAACCTCGCAGCAGCATCCATCGCGAAGCTTTCTGACATTCGGCTGTCCGCCAACTGGATGGCCGCTGCTGGGCACCCCGGCGAAGACGAGAATCTTTACGAAACCGTGCGCGCCGTGGGTATGGAACTCTGCCCGGCGCTGGGCATTACCATCCCGGTTGGCAAGGACTCCATGTCCATGAAGACCATGTGGGAAGAGGATAATGGCGAGCAGAAGAGCGTCACTGCCCCCTTGTCCCTGGTCGTGAGTGGGTTTGCACCGGTCACGGACGTGGCCCGGACCCTGACCCCCCAGTTGGTCAAGGATGGCGGTGAAACCGATCTGATCTTGATTGACCTGGCTGCCGGCCAGAATCGGCTTGGTGGATCAGCGCTTGCTCAGGTGTATCGGCAGGTGGGGGCGGTGGCACCGGATCTGGACGACCCCGAGGACATCAAGGCGTTCTTTGCGGTGATCCAGGGCCTGAATGCCGACGCCAAGCTACTGGCCTACCACGACCGCTCGGACGGCGGCTTGTTCGTTACCCTGGCCGAGATGTGCTTTGCCGGTCACACCGGTGTCGACATCAAGCTGGATGGGCTGGCGGAAGATCCGTCCCAGTTCGCCCGAGAGCTGTTCAACGAGGAGCTGGGCGCTGTCATTCAGGTTCGCCGTGACGACACCGGTTTTGTTCTGCAGCAGTTCTCTGCCGCTGGCCTGGGCGACCATACCAGCGTGATCGGTACCCTGAACGAAGACGATCAGCTGCGTCTGACCTTTGAAGGGGAGACGGTGGTTGATGAATCCCGGGTATCCCTGCAGCGTCTGTGGGCGGAAACCAGCTATCGCATCCAATCCCTGCGCGACAACGCGGATTGCGCCCAGGAAGAGTTCGACAATCTGCTGGATGCTTCCGATCCCGGTCTTGGTGCGGACCTCACCTACGACATCAACGACGATGTGGCCGCGCCTTACATCAGTAAGGGCGCGCGTCCAAAAGTTGCGGTGTTGCGGGAGCAGGGCGTCAATGGTCAGGTCGAAATGGCCGCGGCGTTTGATCGTGCGGGATTCGAATCCGTGGACGTCCACATGAGTGATCTGTTGTCCGGTCGCGTGACTCTGGAGGGCTTCAATAGTCTCGTGGCTTGCGGTGGTTTCTCCTACGGGGACGTTCTGGGTGCCGGCGAGGGTTGGGCCAAGTCAATTCTGTTCAGCGATCGGGTACGCGACCAGTTTGCCGGCTTCTTTAATCGTCAGGATACCCTGGCACTTGGGGTCTGTAACGGCTGCCAGATGCTCTCCAATCTGCACGAGCTGATTCCGGGCAGCGAGGGCTGGCCGCGGTTTGTCCGCAATCAGTCGGAGCAGTTTGAAGCGCGCCTGGTGATGGCCGAGGTGATGTCCTCGCCGTCCGCATTCCTTGACGGTATGGCAGGGTCACGCATGCCGATTGCAGTGGCTCATGGCGAGGGGCGGGTCGAGTTTGCGGGCGGAAGCTCTGCTGCTCAGCTCACCGACAATGAACTGGTTGCCCTGAGATACGTGGACAACAGTGGCCAGGCGACGACTCGCTATCCCTTCAACCCGAACGGGTCAGAAGGCGGTATTACCGGCGTCACGACGCGCGATGGTCGAGTCACCATCATGATGCCTCACCCTGAGCGGGTATTCCGGGCGGTTCAGCATTCCTGGCGTCCAGAGGGCTGGCAGGAAGACGGCCCCTGGATTCGTATGTTCAGGAATGCGAGGCGGTGGTTCGGCTAAGCGCCTCGGCTTGAAAAGCCGGCCCTGGAAGGTGTCTGTTCAAGGCATTTTTCACGGTCGGCTTTTTTGTTCCTGTGTGCCCGGTTCCGGCGCGATTTTTAAAGGAGAAAATTCGTAAAATCGGCCAATCTGAGCTTGACTCAGTATTTTTATGCACATTCCTGGTGCCTGGTTGTGCGTTCTGTGTACAAAGAATGAGAATTTGGTTCAATTTTTGTCCTCGATATATAACTATTTGAAAAATAAAGATAAAAGTAATTGGGCGATTTTGTCGCCAATTTAACGGAAGTACAGTGATTACGGGGGCGGGAGCCGTGTTCCCCAAAACTTTCCCCAGAGTTATCCACAGATTCTGTGGGTAAGTGTCTAAGCCATTAATCTGTACAAAAAATACCCGTATTGAAGGAGGGATGATTATGTACAAGCTGTGTTATTTCGTGCCTGAATCTCACCTTGAAACGACCAAGCGTGCGTTGTTCGAAGCCGGCGCCGGCAGGATTGGCGATTACGACAGTTGTGCCTGGCAATGCGCGGGTCAGGGCCAGTTTCGACCGCTTGATGGCAGTGACCCGTTTCTAGGCAAGAAGGGTGCCCTGGAAGTTGTGGATGAGTACAAGGTTGAGCTGGTCTGCGAGGATAATCTGGTGGGCGAGGCGCTTAAAGCGCTCAAGCAGGCTCACCCCTATGAGGAGCCTGCTTACGAAGTGTACCGGATGGAAGAGATGTGATCAGCGTCTGGCCGCAGTGCCTGACATCGGATGGCGAATATCCTGTACGTGCACGCCGAAAGATTCGCGGCGAAAATCCTCAATGAATAACTCGAGCGTCTTCCTGACGGTCGGGAATGACAGTTCATCCCAGGGAATGTCTTCGAGCTCGAACAGCTGGGTTTCGAGGGACTCTTCGCCAGCGCCGAATTGACCGTTCTTGAGGGTGGCCCGGTAGAACATGTGAACCTGGTTGATGTGTGGCACATCAATGATTGAATACAGGCCTTCGATGTGTACTTCGGCCAACGCCTCTTCCATGGTTTCCCGGGCGGCAGCTTCGATGGTGGTTTCGGCGTTTTCCATGAAACCGGCTGGCAGCGTCCAGTAGCCATAACGGGGTTCAATGGCTCGGCGGCACAACAGGATTTTCCCGTTCCAGACCGGAACCGTGCCGGCGACAATGCGCGGGTTCTGGTAATGTATGGTCTCGCAGCTGATGCATACATAGCGGTGGCGGTTATCCCCCTCAGGGATGCGTTGTTCAACCGGATGGCCGCATGTGCTGCAGTACTTCATGTGTTTCCCCGTATACTGGAAATTGGTTAGGTAGTCAGTTTAACCATCGTGGCTGCCTGTGTCTCATCCAACATTGTGATGTTCCACGGAGCTGAAATTTGCGCGATCTACTCGCCGAGCGTTTATCCGGCTACGCACCCCGTCAACTGGCGTTGGATTACCCCGAAGCTGGCGTCCTTGTTCCGGTAACCGACGATCATCGTAACCCGGAAATGGTGTTTACGTTGAGATCCTCGAATCTGAGCACTCATCGTGGTCAGGTTGCTTATCCGGGTGGCAAGCGGGACCCGGGGGATCCGTCTCTGGCTGCTACGGCACTGCGCGAAACCCACGAAGAGATCGGCCTGCCGCCGGAGCACGTCGAGGTCATCGCGCCTCTCAGCCAGGTCATGTCCCGGTACGGTATATTGGTCACGCCGTATGTCGGCGTTATTCCGGTAGATCATCCCCTGGAGCCCAATCCGGATGAAATCGAAAGCGTATTCCGTGTACCCCTGTCGTTCTTCCACGAAGATCGAAGGGAGCGCACAGACGCTCTGAACTTCCTGAATCACACCTTTTATGTTCCCTGCTATCGGTGGGAGCGTTACGAGATCTGGGGGTTATCAGCCGTGGTTCTGGTTGATTTCATGAACGCTGTGTACGATGCCGGAATCGATTTATTGGAACCGCCCCGAGGAGGCTGACATGTTTTACAAGCTGGAAGACCGAAAGCCTGTGTTGAACGGCGACGGTCAGTTTGTTGCGGAGAACGCGACGGTCATTGGCAGTGTGCGCCTGATGGAGAAGGCCAGTGTATGGTTCAACGTGGTCATTCGTGGTGACAATGACCTGATCACCATCGGTCCGGAGAGCAATGTCCAGGACGGATCCGTGCTTCATACCGATCCGGGCATCCCGCTGACATTGGGGCGGGGCGTGACGGTGGGCCACAAGGCAATGCTGCATGGTTGTGACATCGGGGATTACAGTCTGATCGGGATTAATGCCGTTGTTCTCAATGGCGCAAAAATTGGCAAGCATTGCCTGATTGGTGCTAACACGCTGATTCCTGAAGGTATGGAAATACCCGATGGCTCCATGGTGGTTGGGTCGCCGGGCAAGATCAAACGGGAGCTCAACGACAGCCAGAGAAAGATGTTGGAGATGAGTGCGCAGCACTATGTGCAGAATGCCGCGCGTTATCTCGAAACGTTGACAGAGTGCGAGCCCGAAAGATGAGCGTGTCAGATAAAGTGCGGTCGCCGTGTGTTCAGGTTTGCGCCCTGGATGAAAATGATATGTGCATTGGGTGTCAGCGCACCGGCGATGAGATTCTTCGATGGACCCAGATGACCAATGACGAGCGCAGGGAAGTTCTGCGACAGGTCGCCATCCGCGAAGAAAAGGTAGCGCTCTGACGACCCGCATCGGTAACGACGCCCAACAACAGATACTCAGGCAGGCAGTGATATGACAGCAGGTACCAACACAGTTCGAATCGGCACGCCCCTGAAGGGAGGTGCCTTCAAGGTATTGTTTTGCGGCTCGGGTGAGCTGGGTAAAGAAGTGGTCATTGAGCTGCAGCGTTTTGGGGTCGAGGTCATTGCTGTTGATCGGTATGCCGATGCGCCGGCCATGCAGGTGGCTCATCGCAGTCACGTGATCGACATGTTGGATGCGGCAAGCCTTCGTGGCGTTATCGAACAGGAAAGGCCGGATCTTATCGTTCCCGAGATAGAGGCGATTGCGACTCCCGAGCTTGTGAAGCTGGAGGAGGAAGGTTACCGGGTTATCCCGACGGCTCGTGCCGTGAACCTGACCATGAATCGTGAGGGCATACGCCGGCTCGCGGCAGAAGAACTCGGGTTGCCGACCTCGCCGTACCGGTTTGCTGGTAACCGCGAAGAATATCTGGCGGCGGTCGATGAAATCGGATTGCCTCTGGTCGTCAAGCCGGTGATGAGTTCGTCCGGTAAAGGGCAGAGTACGGTCACTTCCGATCCGGATATCGAGTCCGCCTGGGACTACGCTCAGTCCGGCGGACGGGCGGGTAAAGGTCGGGTCATCGTAGAAGGGTTCGTGGATTTCGATTACGAAATCACCCTGCTGACAGTTAAGCACCGTGATGGCGTCTCGTTCTGTGACCCAATTGGGCACCGGCAGGAGGATGGCGATTACCGCGAATCCTGGCAGCCGCAGCCAATGTCGGCATCCGCCCTTGATCGATCCATGGAGATTGCGAGGGCTGTGGTGGAGAATCTCGGCGGCTTCGGTCTGTACGGCGTCGAACTGTTTGTAAAAGGAGACGATGTCTGGTTCTCAGAGGTATCCCCGCGTCCTCATGACACCGGCCTTGTAACCCTGATTTCCCAGGACCTGTCCGAATTCGCTCTACATGCTCGTGCGATCCTTGGATTGCCGATTCCCGCGATTCGGCAGAACGGGCCCTCGGCTTCAGCCGTGATCCTGCCCGAGGGTGACTCTGCTAATGTCTCGTACTGTGGTATTGAACACGCGCTGATTGAGCCAGACACCCAGTTGCGGCTGTTTGGCAAGCCGGAGCTCAAAGGGCGTCGGCGCATGGGGGTGGCGCTGGCACTCGGTGAAACCGTTGAGAAGGCGCGGGAAAAAGCACGGCATTCCGCGGCTGCGGTGAAGGTAGAGCTTTAGTTTTTCCGGTGCTCTACGGTGTTTCTGGACAGGCTCTGGTGTTGGCAAAATGACAGTTTTCGAAAAAACCTGAAACGAACCGTTGACACCTCCGAGCAGGTCTGTAGAATGCGCATCTCTTTCGAGGGGAACGCCACTGAGGCGGGCCAGAAATCGAAGGATAACCGTTTGAAAGTATTGAAGAAAATGAGTTTCAAACTTCTTCAGAAAACGGTTGACAGGGTAGCGATTCAGCGTAGAATGCGCAGCCCGAAACAAGCAGTAAGCCGGGTGGTTTTTCGGCGGTTTCCGGAGACGGAAAACAACGAAAAATAAACGGTTGACAAGGTGGCGGTTCGATGTAGAATACGCGGCCTTGATTGAGCAACGGCTCAAACGCTCTTTAAAAAATTAACCA